>JAAAOI010000185.1 GCA_009908945.1 Bacteroidota bacterium | reverse complement strand
CCGGCGTAGCGGAGCGCGTGTTTGAGGCCTTCTACCAGGTAGACGACCACCTCACCCGCAGCCGCGGCGGCCTGGGGCTTGGCCTCACCATGGCCCGCGAGGTTCTCCATCTGCACGGCGGCGCTATCACGCTTGCAAGCGACGGCCCTGGCGAAGGCACCACGGTCCGGATTACCCTTCCCCTTTCCGCACCCGGCTCCTGATGGCGTCTTCCTTCTACGCTTCGCTGCCCGTCTGCACCGCGTTCGAGGAGCTGCTTGTGGCTGAGCTGTACGTGCCCCTGCCGCCCGACTGGCACGTGCTGGTGGCCGACGTCCGCGGCTCAACGAACGCCATCGCCAACGGCCGGTACCGCGACGTGAACCTGGTGGGCGCCTCCACGATTGTGGCGGTGATGAACGCCTGCGCGCCGGAGCCCCTCGCCTTCACGTTTGGGGGCGATGGCGCCTCGTTTGCCGTCTCCCCCGCGCAACTTCCTGCCGCTACCGAAGCTCTCCACGCGACGCGCCGGATGGCTGCCGACGCGTTTGACCTGGACCTGCGCGTGGGCGGCATGCCCGTGCAGGACCTCCGAGCCCAGGGCGCCGACGTGCGGGTGGCCCGGCTGCAGCTTACCGACCACTCCACCCAGACCATGTTTACCGGCGGCGGCCTGGCCCTCGCCGACAGGCTCGTGAAGGCCCCGGCTACAGCCGCTACGTACGCCCTCCCCGCACCCGACATGCCTCCCGAGGCCGACTTTAGCGGGCTGGAGTGTCGGTGGAACGAAATCCCAAGCCCGCAGGAGGAAAACGTGACCCTGCTCGTTGAGGCGCTTGGCCAAGATGCGACTGACCGGCAGGCCACCTACCGGCGCGTCCTCCAAAAGATTGAGACCCTCTACGGCACGGCGGACCGCTACCGGCCCCTCTCCACCCAGGTGATGTTGCCCTCCTTTTCCCCAGAGCGCTTGACGGCCGAAGCCCGGGTCCGTACGCCCCAGGGCGGCTGGACGCGCTTCTGGTACACGGCGAAGGTATGGGCGCAAAACGCTTTGCTGAAGTGGTTTGTGGCGCAGGACATCACCACCGCAACAGGCCGCTGGCGCGACTATATCGACTTGCTGGTCCGCAGCAGCGACTTTCGCAAGTACGACGGCCTGCTCCGCATGGTCGTGGCCGGCACCGCGCCCCACCGCCGCCAGCTGGTCGACTGGCTGGACGCCCAGCAGGACGCCGGCCATCTACGCTTTGGGCACCATGTGGCCTCTCATGCCCTCATTACGTGCGTCGTGTTTGAGCGCATGGGCCACCAGATTCACTTCGTGGATGGCGCCCGCGGTGGGTACGCGTTGGCCGCTCGGGCCATGAAGCGGCAAGCCAAACAAAACGAGGCCCCGTCGCAGGCGGCCTGAGCACCCCTGGCTGATCTCACCCCCCGGCATTGCCCCCAGCGTCACTCAAAAAGCGTCACTCAAAAAGCGCCCCATTCTTCGCGAACCCCAATTGATCTATGTCATTCGTAACGGTCATGCAATACGCCTGAGCATCCGGTGTACAACCGCTGCTGCCGCTCGCCTGCCTCCAACCCATGCCCACTCCTCTTGAGGACCACCCCCCTGCGGCCCGTATGAATTGTGGGGCTGGTTAAGCGTGTTGGCAACCGGCACACCGCCGCGCTACCTTCTGTACTTCTATTGACTTCCTCTCGCATACCGCATGCCTACCCATCACAAGAACCGTCCTGACCCGCCGGACCATCTGCTGGATGCTCCCGAGCGGCTGGCCGCGCTGCGCCGGTATGGCCTCATGGATACCCCGGCGGAGGAAGCCTTCGACCGCCTGACTCGCCTGGCCGCGCGCATCCTGGACGTCCCGATCGCGCTCATCACGTTGCTGGACGACGAGCGGCAGTGGTTCAAATCCTGCGTTGGGCTGGCTGATAACGAAACCCCTCGCAGCCAGGCTTTTTGCGCCTACAACGTCGGGAGCGATGACGTAATGGTGGTTGAAGACGCCACACAGGATCCGCGCTTTCAGGACAACCCGCTCGTCACGGGCCCACCCCACATTCGCTTTTACGCCGGCGCTCCCCTCGTCACCCCAGATGGTCATGTGCTCGGCTCCCTCTGCGCAATTGCGCCGGAGCCGCGGACGCTTGCGCCCGGCGACGCGCAGACGCTCCAGGAACTGGCCGCGGTGGTAATGGATGAGATGGAGCTGCACCTGGTGCAACAGCAGCGTGCGGACATCCTGGAGAGCATCAGTGATGCGTTCTATGCACTGGATACCGACTGGCGCTTTACCTACGTAAACCAGGAGGCGGAGCGCGTTTTGCGGCGATCGCGCGAGGAACTGCTGGGCCGAAGCGTGTGGGAGGAGTTTCCTGAAGCTGCCGAAGGCGTGCTTTACGACACGTATCATACAGCCCGGGAGACCGGCGAACGTCAGCAGCTGGAGTTGTTCTATTCCCCGTTAAATACATGGGTTGCCGTCACCGCCTATCCGCACGCGGAGGGCCTGTCGGTGTATTTCCGCGACATTACCGACGAGCGTGCCGCTGCAAAAGAGCGCCGTATGTTGGCCAAGGTGGTAGAAGAATCACACGAGGCGGTGCTAATCACCGACGCCGCACTGGCCCGGCCCGGCCCCCGGATTACGTACGTGAACCCGGCGTTCGAGGACATGACCGGCTACACGGCCGACAAGATTATCGGGCAGACGCCCCGGGTGCTACAAGGCCCCAAGACGGAACGCCACGTGCTGGACAGCCTCAAAGCAACGTTGCAGGCCGGCAAACCCTGGTCGGGGGAAACCGTCAATTATCGAAAAGACGGCACCCCATACCGTGTAACGTGGAACACCGCGCCGTTATATGCCGAGGATGGGTCGATTGCCCACTGGGTGTCGGTGCAGCGCGATGTCACGGACGAGCGCGCACGCGAACAGCGGCTCCGGGAGCAGCGCACCTTGCTGGAGCAGACGCAGCGTCTTGCGGGCGGCTGGCAGCTGGATCTGCGAACCGAGGAAATTACGTGGTCCTCGGAGGTGTACCGTATCCACGAGGTCGAAGCAGGCACCCCAATTGCGCTGGAGGAGGGCATTAACTTTTATGCCGAAAAGGCCCAGCCCATTATTGCGGCGGCCGTTAGCCACTGTGTAGAAACGGGCACCCCCTGGGACTTAGAGTTGCCGATCCGCACCGCCAAGGGCAACGTGCGCTGGGTACGCAGCGTGGGCGCCGTCATGGAATGGGAAGACGATGAAGCCATCAAGCTGGCCGGTGCCTTTCAGGACATCACTGAGCGCTATGAGGCGCAGCTGGCGCTGCACGAGCGCGAGCAGCGCCTCCGCGGGATTGCCGATAGCGTGCCGGGCATTCTCTACCAGTTCTACGCTCGCGCCGATGGCGACAGAGGCACCCGCTTTGTGAGCGCAGGTGCTCAGGACCTGCTGGGGATTCCCTGCGATGCCGACAACTTTCGCGAGCAGCTCTTCGCACGGGTCCCGGAACCCTATCGCACCCAGCTGCTGGGCTCTATCGAACGGGCTGTCGCACAGGTCTCCCCCTGGCTCTTTGAGTTTCCGTTCGATCGGCCCTCCGGCGAGCGCATCTGGCTGCGCGGGGCTTCTACCCCGGTGCGCCAAGAGGGCGAGCTCGTCTTCAACGGGGTCCTGTTCGATATCACTGAGCGAAAGCAACGGGAACGGGAGCGACAAAAGGCCTACGACCGGATGCAGTTGGCGCTCAAGGAGGCTAACTCCGTCATTTTCGAGGTGGACCTCGATACAAAGGAAATTGTGCGTGAAGGGCGCTTTGCTGAGATCTTCCACCAGCCGCCCGAGGCTGTGCCCACGTGGGAGGCGTTTGCCGAGCGTGCGATACACCCGGATGATACCGCACGTATGCAAACCTTTTTCGAGGCCCTCACCGCAGGTACATTAGAGGATACGGTCATCGACTACCGCACCAACCCTGCACTGGGCCCGGTCCGCTGGCTCCGCGGAGAGATTCACCGCATCGACCCGGTCGACTCCAACGCCCGCAAAGCCATCGGCATCGTACGCGACGTAACGCAACAGAAAGCCTACGAGCAGGATCTGATCGAAGCCCGGCGCGAGGCCGAGGAGATGAATCGCCTGAAGTCAGCGTTTCTCACGAACATGAGCCACGAGATCCGCACCCCGCTCACCGGCATTATTGGCTACGCCGAGCTGCTGGCCGAGATGGACCTGGAGGCGGATGCCTCCGAGTTTGCCGAGGCCATCAACCGCTCAGGGCAGCGCCTCCTGGAGACGCTCACCTCCCTGCTCGACCTCTCGCAGCTGGAGGCGGGCTCGCTGCACCTCTTCCCCCGGACCGTTCAACTGGCCACCCGCGTGGCGGAGATCACCCGCAGCTTTCATGCACGGGCCCAGCAGAAGGGCGTGGCGCTCCAAACGGATCTTCCCGCCGAGGCCCTCTCGCTCCAGACCGACCCGGGGGCCGTCGAGCGCATCCTCAATAACCTGGTGGGCAACGCCCTCAAGTTTACCCCGGCCGGCGGGACGGTGACGGTGGCCGTGGCCCCGCTGCCGGAGGGCGCACGGATTGAAGTGGCCGACACCGGCGTCGGGATCGACCCTGCCTTCCTACCCGACGTGTTTACCCCCTTCAAGCAAGAGTCGGCCGGGCTCGGGCGCGCGTTCGAAGGCAACGGCCTCGGGCTGGCCATCACCAAGCAACTGGTAGACCTGCTGGGCGGCACCATCACGGTAGACTCCGCGAAAGCGCAGGGCACGACCTTTACCGTGACGCTGCCGCCATTGCAAAGCGCGCCTCCTGCCGACCTGGTGGCGTAGCCTGCCGCGACGAAATTACCGTGGGCGGCAATCCCTGACACGATCGGTCCGTATAGAGCCTACCCTTGCCTCTGTGGCGCCCGTCGTTCCTTTCTGATGCCGCTCTCCGCCCATGTTTTCGAACAGCTGCGAATACGGCCTGCGGGCTACCATCTACCTGGCCACGGTAGCAGATAGCGACCCGTTTGTGTCGATTGGCACGATCAGCGAGGAGCTGGACATCTCGTTTCACTTCCTCACGAAGACCTTCCAGAAGATGACCAAAGCGGGCCTGCTGGAGTCGCAGCGAGGCCCAAGCGGCGGTGTGCGACTGGCGCAGGCGCCGGAGGCCATCAGCCTAAAGGACATCGTGCTGGCGATTGATGGCGAGGCCCTGTTTACAGAGTGCATTCTGGGCCTGCCCGGCTGTGGTAACCGGGCGCCCTGCCCGATCCACGAAACCTGGACGGCAGAACGGGAGCGCATTGCGGCTATGCTTGCAGACGCCACCCTGCGCGACCTGGCCGATGACGCGGAAGCGCGCAGCTTGCGGCTCCGCGCGAGGCTGTCGCCGTCGTAAGGTGGAACGGGCGCTCCTCCTGCCCGCTCGCTACCCCCGTCGCGGTGGTGACGGCAGCGCGAGGCGCTGGGTAGCGCCGGCGGGTCGGTCGACGCTACGTGAGGGCATGACCGAAGCCACCCGAAACCCCTGATGGATTGCCTCGCAGACGCGGGGGCGTACGTGGCGGGAGCCGCCTCGCTGAACCCGGAAGCCCCCACCGGATCAACGCGCCTGGCTCGACGCGTGAAGGGCGCAACAAGACTCCATGAAGGCTCCCCGGAGAAAGCGTTTTCAGCACGCGGGCGGCAGAAACTCCGGTGCCATGGTCGGATTCGGAGGCGCGAACGGCCCCGCACTACCGGCTGGCCTTCATCCCGCTGCCTTCCGTCCGATAACCCGCCGTGGGTACGTTATTGGCAGTACCCGCTGCCTGACGAAGCATCCTTCGCGCAGACCCGCCCTGGACCCATGTACATTCCCCGCATCCCCTATCGGTTTTTGCCCGCCGGCTTCGACGTCGTGGTGGGGCGCGACAAAACGGTGGTGGCCCTGATGGGGCCTGTTGCCCACGTCACCGCGCACTTCGACGAGACGCTGCAGCTGGCCCGCGAGACGCTGGGCACCGACGACGTGGCCATTGAGCACGCGCCCATCGACGACGCTGCCGAGCAGCAGGTGATCTTCAGCGTACGCTCCTGGTGCGAGGCTGCGGGGGGCGCCCACGTGGTGCGTAACGCCGAGCGCCGACCTGCCTCGCCGCACCGCCACCCGGCAGCGGCCCCCGACCCCTCCCGGCTCCCCAAGCGGAACGGGTTGTAGCGGGGCATTGGCGCAAGGGCCTCAACACCCGAGACCTGTGCGCTATGCGTAGGCCTTAAGCACCACCAGTTCGGTCTGGGGCGTCAGCGTCCATGGCTTATCGGCGGGCGGGTTGAGGTGGAGCGCAGGCTGCCCCGGCTGCGCCTCTCGGAACCCGATAAGCGTCTGACGCCGCTGTGCTACCGCCTGGCGCACGTCTCGCGTCGCGTACGTTCCTGTAACCGGCAACCCGTACGCCCTCGCGGGCTGAAAGTGTATCTCCGCGCCTCCCGGGCCAAACAGTTCGTTGAAGACCGCCCCTAACCCACGCCGCAAGGCCACATGGGCCAGCAGGTGGCTCATCATGGCTGGAGGCGCGATCACTTCAACGGGTCGATCTTCCAGCAGCGCGGCATTATGGGGATCGGTGAGTTCTACAACTACGGTCGGGTCAGAAGCCGCCGCCGTCAGGTACTTTTGAAGCAGCATGTACCCCAGCAAGGTACGGGCATCTGTTTCCTCCCCCGACCGGAGCAGACCGCTTCCGATGAAAAGAATGGTGTCGAACGTTTCCGGGGCTACCGCCTGCAGGACAGCCTCCTGCGTGTAGTCGCCTTCCACGTGCGTGAGCTGGACGCGGTTGCGCCAGTCATCTGTTGCCAACTGGGCCTCCCGCTGGCGGGCGGAGAGGGTAGAGACCACGGTGATGACGAACGCCTCCTGCGTGTACCCGCCGTACTCCTGCAGCAGGGCCCCCACCCGCGAGCTCCAGCCCAGGCACAGGATGCGTTGGGTCCGCTGCGGCGACGCTTCCGGGGGCCCTGGCGCCGGGGCCTCTCCAGACGTCGCCGGCACGCGGCGCGAAGCCGACGGGGCGGGCTTCACCGGATAGGTCGCTTCAAACGCTGGTGCGATGAACACCAGCCGGTCCGTGGCCTCAAAGATGAAGTCAGGCGACGGGTTGAGATGGGCCTGCGCCTCAGCGCTCGGTCCACGGACCGCGCCGAGCAGCGTTGCCTCCGAGAACCAGGCTGTAGCCTCGTGAAAGGACAGCCCCACCACCGCAGTGCTCTCCTGCAGGTACAGCGCGTTGCCAAAGGTGTGCGTGAAGAGCTCCTCGTAGAGATCAGAAAGCCCCGGATGCCGCGTGTTCTGTGCAATCAGGCGGGCGATCATGCGGTCGCTCTCCACCTCCTCCAGCGCCGCCCCCGTCACGGCGTGTGCTACCGGTAGCGTATGGGCTTGCAGGATCTCGGCAACCACGATAGGGGGGGCCGCCGCGCTGGAGTCCGTCATGAGTTGGGCGAGCGTCATCAACGTCTTGACCGTGCGCGCATCCGCGTGTCCCGCGTCTGGCATCGGTTGGTCCGCCGCCGGAAGGATCACCGTCGAGGCATGAGTCGCGTCTACCCGGCGCAAATGATCTGCGACAAGCGGCGATCCGGTGCGGAGGATGATGTCGTTGACCTCCCAGGCCGTGCCTACGTGGTCGGCCAGCTCCTGCCGGCGGGCGGCCGTGATGTCTTCTGCCAGAATGACGAGCTGAAAGGTACGCAGCCCCCGTCGCTTCAGGAATCGCTGCATCCGACCGGCTGAGGACACCAGCTCGCGCACCAGGTCGGGGGTTCGGTTGGTCCATCCCAGGATTACCACGTGACCACGCGCGACAATCGGCGTCAGGCCTCGCTCCAGCAGGGCCACTTTTCGGATGAGCCACTGCGTCATGATGGCCACAAGCGTCCCCATGAAAACTACGTAGCCAGCCACCGTAACAATCGTCGAGAGCGTCCGCAGCACCACGCCCTCGTCGTCGCCCAGATAGCCCGGATCGGTGAGCCGAAGAAAGGCCCACCAGATCGCTTCTCCTGGCCCAGCAAAGGCGTCGGTAGCCAGCCATGCGGTAAGCCCCGCCATCAGGGAGATGGTAACGATGAGGCCAGCCACAAGCGCCAGCTGCGGCGCCCATCCTCGCTGGATCCACCGCTCCAGACGAAAGGTGAGAAAGCGGATCGTACGCGAGAGCGGCATCAGCAGGCTGAGAAATGGTAACAGTACAAGAAACGGCCCCCTTCAGGGGCGGGCAACCGCGCACCCGGCCTAAATATAGGGCTGGCGCAGTTCGGATGCCGTTGAGGGCGTGCTTTTGAAACGGCCGCTGGTTGCGGCCCCTGTCCCCTGGCGAGGAAACCAGGGGACAGGGGGCAACGTTCGCCGCGCATCGCATACCCGTCGCCATTCCTCATGCTGCGCCATGAGATCGCCCCGCGAACGCGCAACCGAAGAGTTGCAGGCCCTGGAGCCCCTGTTCCGCTACGCCGACCACCAGGACTTTTCCGCCGAGCGCTTTACGGCGCTGACGGCGCGTCTTGACCGCCGCCTGCGCCTGATGCGCTGGGTCGGGCTTGCCACGGGCCTCGCGTTTATGGTATGGGCAGTGCTTCAATTCATCGACTACGGACAGGCAGGCGAGCCGCAGACGCTGGTGCTGGCGGGCTCAATGCTGCTGCTGGCCATGGGCTATGCGTACGGTACATTGTATCTGTCCAGGCGCTATCTTACCCGTCTCGCGGTCGCCCGCGCGCTGCTCGAGGTCTCTGATGCAGTGCCAACGACAGGGTCAGCTGCAGATGAAGCCGCAACCTGAGCACCTCCTGCTCCCGCTCTCACATTCTGGTTGCCCCGCCCTCTTGCATGGCGCTCGATGTCGTCTTCGTAGCCGCAGGCATTCTGTTGTTGTTTGCGGGCGGCGAGCTTCTGGTCCGCGGGGCACTGGCGGTGGCGGAGCGGATGGGCGTCTCGCCGCTGGTCAGCGGGCTGGTGATCGTTGGCTTCGGCACCTCCGCCCCCGAGCTGGTGGTGTCGGTCGATGCAGCGCTGAATGCACGCCCTGATATTGCTCTGGGCAATGTCGTGGGGAGCAACATCAGTAATCTGCTGCTTATCCTGGGGGTATGTGCGCTCATCACCCCGGTAGCCGTACGGCCAATGGCACTCCGGCGCGACACCGTCGCGATGGTGGGCGCGACTGCTCTTTTCGTCGCATTGGCGGCCACCGGCACCCTGGGCCTGCTCGCCGGGGCGGTGCTGCTCGCCGCCTTGCTGGGGTATGGGGTGTGGGCGTATGGAACAGAGCGCAGCCTGCCGCAGGAGACGGTGGCGGTGTACGAGGCAACAGCGGAGGTGCTGGCCGCTCGGCCGCAGCGCTTCTGGCTGAGGGTAGGCGCCCTCCCCGTAGGGCTTGGCTTGCTGGTGGGCGGATCGCGGGTGCTACTGGGGGGCGCAGTGGGCATCGCCGAGGCGGCCGGCCTCTCAGAAGCCGTCATCGGGCTGACGCTGGTGGCTGTAGGCACCTCCCTCCCTGAGCTGGCCGTGGGTGTCGTCGCGGCCTTTCGGCAGCAGGCCGACGTCGCCGTGGGCAACGTCCTCGGAAGCAACATCTTCAACGTGCTGGGCATTCTGGGCGTAGCAGCACTGCTGCAGCCGCTCCCCGTGCCCGCCCGTATCGTGGCTGTCGATCAGTGGATGATGCTCGGCACCGCTCTTCTGGTGTGGGGCGCCCTCTACACTGGACGGCAGTTGAGCCGATGGGAGGGCGCCCTGTTGCTGGGCAGCTACAGCGTGTACCTGGGGCTCGGCCTTACCGTATGGGGCGCGTGATCATGGGCCAGCGAGCCTCCGGTACGAGCCGTAAGGGCATTCGCCAAGCCGGCGGTGCCGTGCGGGTTGCATCGTGTATCGACCGGCCGCGCTCCTTACCCCGCCACCTGTCCCCACACCCACCACAGGGTGCGCCCGCCCAGCCCACCACAGATAAGCACCACAAGGGCCCCCACACCGTAGTACCAGCGCGGCAGGTAGACCACCTCTTGCCGTAGCGACAGGTATAGCATAAAGCCGGCAATAAGCGGCAGCAGCAGCCCGTTGGCGGCCTGCGCAGCGATGATGGCCGCGAGCGGCGACCAATCGCCCAGCGCAAACACGAGCCCCGTCCCCAATACGGAGGCCCAGACAAGCCGGTACCGCGCATCCGTCGTGTCGTCCGGCCAGCCAAAGATCTCACGGATGCCCGCGGCGGCGGCCAAGGGCGCGGTCATGGCCGAGGTGATGCCCGCTGCCAGGAGCCCCAGGCCGAAGCAGTAACGCGCCACGGGCCCGGCCACGGGCTCCAACAGCACGGCAAACGCAGCTACGTCACCTGCCGCAGCCTCCTGCCCCGTTAGGGTTGCCCCCGCCGCCAGGATGGCGAAGGACACCAGGCCCCCAATCGGCAGGAAGAGCGCCATCCCCCGGAGCTCGCCACGCCACGCTGCCGTACGGTCTGGGGTATCGGCCCAATACGCTTTTGCCGCCGACGGGTGGAGAAAGAGGTTGTACGTGACGATGGTGGTGCCCAGCAGCGCTACCACTGTGACCAGCCCGCCCTCGGGCACGGTGGGCGTTACCAGCCCCCGCGCGGCCGCTGCCCAGTCGACCGGAGCCAGCAGCATGCCGGCTACGAACAGCCCGCTCATCGCGATGACCAGCGCCGTAAAGAGCTGCGCGATGCGGCGGAGGTCCAGCAACAGGATCGCTGCCGCCGCGGCGGCTACGAGGAGGAGTACCGCCCGCCGCGGGATCCTGTCCTCCAGCAGGGCCGTCACGCCTGCGGCCGCACCGATCAGGTTGCCCGTTTCGAAGGCGGCCGTGCCTACCCACAGGCCCAGCACCACCAGCCCGAAGGCGACCGTTCGTGCCCAGCGGGCCTGTAGGGTGTGGCGGAGCGCCGCGCCCAACCCCTGCCGCGCCAGGATGCCGGTGTTGGCCGTAAACGACTGCAGCACGAAGGTGGCGGCCGTGGCAAACAGCAACACCCAGCCCAGCGCATACCCAAACTCCACCCCTGCTGCTGCGCACGTGAGCACCGTACCCGGCCCCACAAAAGCCGCAACTACAAGCGATGAGGTGCCGAGGCGCATGCCGGAGACGCAGGATCGGGTATAGAGTGGACATCAGAAGATGAGAAATCCAGCGGCCGGATGCCAGTAGCCCGGCCGCCTTCGCCCGCGGAGCGCGAGGCGATCCTGCGCTCAGGCCGACAGGGCGGGAATGTGATCTGGAGCCCGAGCTTTGGAGCCGTGACGTCCGCTTTGTCCCCCTGCCTCCGCAGCAACTCCTCGTCAGTGTCGAGTCGCCCCATACGCCCAGATGCCAAAGGCTCCTCCCCAGCAAACACCCCACACCGGCATCCGCACCCTCCCCTACATTCAGGATCGCGCGTGCACCCTTTCGCCCATGCGCAGCACGCCGTACCTTTGAGGTCCAAACCCCATCGTTCTGACTGGTCGTCCTGTACCTGCTACGGTGCCAGCCTGCCTTTCGTTAACCCCTCACGCGCATGACTGTCGGCAGCCCTCCACGCGCAGCGATGCCTATCCTGACGGTGCTGTTGGCCTGCTTGCTGCTTCCCTTACGGGCCATGGCTGAGCCGGCAGATTCGACGGACGTGCGCGACCCGGTGATTGGACTCGCGCTGAGCGGAGGGAGCGCCAAAGGCCTCGCCCACGTGGGCGTGCTGCAAGTCCTCGAAGACGTAGGGCTGGTGCCGGATGTCATTACCGGGACCAGTATGGGGGCGATTATCGGCGGCTTGTACGCCGCCGGGTATGATGCTGCCGCGCTGAAAGAGGTCGCGGCGTCGCTCGACTGGGACCGTGTCTTCAGCAACGTTGCCGAGCGGCGGCACCAGGCCGCGGAAGAACGCTTCCTCGTGCAGCCCCGCGCCCTCACGCTGCCCCTGGAGGGCCGACAGGTAGGACTGCCGGAAGGGCTGATCAACGGGCAACACATTCAGGCCGCCCTTGCCAAGCTGACGCACGGCGTACAGGGCGTCTCCGATTTTCGCGATCTGCAGATTCCCTTCGCAGCGATGGCCACCGACCTGGAAACCGGCGCGCCGGTGCTGCTTGAAGGGGGCAACCTTGCATACGCCCTCCGCGCAAGCATGTCCATCCCATCCGTTTTTACCCCCACCGAGGTTGACGGGCGCTGGCTGGTGGATGGCGGCGCCGCCCGCAATCTGCCTGTTGATGAAGCCTATGCGATGGGCGCCGACATCGTGATCAGCGTAGGATTCTCCACCAAGATGCAACCCCGCGACAGCCTGCGCACCTTTGTCGATGTGCTGGAGCAGACCATCAGCTTTTACCTTGAGCCCGAGGTGCGCCGGCAGGCCGAGCGAGCGGACGTGCACATCGAAGTGGACGTGGATGCCTTTGGCTCGATGGATTTCCGGAAGTATGCGCCCTTGATAGCCCAGGGCGCGATGGCTGCGCGAGCGCTGGAAGACTCACTCCGCACGCTGGCCACCAGGCGTCGGTCGCCCCGTTCGCCCCCAGACCTCTCGCGCGGCCCGAACACGCGGTTTCGGATTTCAGCTGTAGAGATCCACGGCGCCGATCCGGTGCTCCAGCCGCTCATCCTGGAGCGCCTGCTGCTCGGCGGCTCTGCCGCTGATATCCGGATGGACGCGGAGATGCTGGCAAGCGGGATCGACCGGGTCTATGGCACCGGCTTGTTCGATTCGGCACGCTACCGGCTGGCGCCCACCGATGGGCCCGCCCTCGCAGATAGCGGGGCGGGAACTACCGCCCCCCCGGAAGCTCACGTCTTGCATATCGATGTGATCGAGCGCCAGGGCAGTGCGTTGGGATTCGGGCTACGCTACGACACCGAGAACCGTGCCGCGGTATTGGTGGAGCTAACGAGCCGTCGTCTTCGCGCCGCCGGCGATGCCCTCACGGTGAGTGCACGCTTCGGTGATGCCACCCGGCTCGAAGCGCTCTATGCCACCCCGGTGAAGTTCTTCTCGCCCTTCTACACGGCGCTCGATGTGACCCTGCGGGAGTTTCCGCTACGCGGAGCCGGCCGCACGCGCGCCCAGCGCAACGCCGTACGGTCGTCGTCGGTCGGCCTGTATGTTGTACGACGGTTCGGGCATGCGGCCATGGCCGGACCGGGCATCCGGGCTGAAGCCTTTCGCGTGGACGACGCCCTCGGCGTTCCGGTAGGTAGTGCACGACGCGATGAGTTTGTGATGCTGCAGTTTCCCATCTGGCTTGAATCGACCGACCGCGATGCCTTCCCTCGATCGGGTCAGCGCCTGCAGGTAAGTACGACCTGGACCGACACGGGACTCGGCGCGAAGGCATCGTTTGGTATGGCTCTGCTGGACTGGCAGGGGTACCTTCCCCTCACCGAAGCGCTGGTGCTGCGCGCGCATGTCGGCCTCGGCACGACGACGGGTACGCCTCCACAGCACTACCGCTTCGTTGCAGGAGGCCTACAGGAACGCGCGATGGCGGATAGCCGACGCTTTGCCTTCGCCGGCGCCCGCCCGTATGGCCTGCAGGGCGACCACCTGCAGCTGGGCGGCCTGGCGCTACGGACGCAGCCGTTGCTGGACCTCTTTCTACGCGTAGGCTGGGAAGTCGCCCGCCTCTCCGACACCTGGCACTGGACGCCACACGGAGAAGCCTTTTCCCATGCTCTTCACGTCACACTGGGGCATGGTACAGCCCTCGGACCGATAGAGGTCGCACTTCAAGCGCCCACAAGCGGCGGAAACCCACGCGTCGTCATGGAGGTCGGCTACAACTTTTGACGCCGATATGCGCCCCGCACCGGGCCAAGCGGCGCAGGCCGAAGCGCTCGATGGCCGACGTCCTGGACCGTCAGAAGGACCCCTGCTCATCTGCGGTAGGGCCGTACGTGGCGGGCACTGGTGCATCGAGCATCCGCAAGTAGACGCTAAGCTGCCCCCGGTGATGGATCAGGTGATTTAGGCCCATCTTGTAGACGACCGACACGCGAGGCTCATCGATCAAGGGGTGGCCGCCCTGCATAAGCTGCCACGATTCGCCCATGTCCGTATTGTCGACGTTGTTGACCGCCGCGCGGAGGGCGTCGGCGTTAGCGTCAAAGTGGTCGAGGAGCGCCTGCTGACGCGCAGGCACGGGAGGATCATCAGGGGAAGAGGCCAGGTCGGCGGACGGCTCACGCATGATGGTGGTCATCCAGGACAGCAGAGTGCTGATATGCATGGCCAGTTCGCCCAGGCTGAACGATTTCTCGTGCGGCTTCCAGTCGAAGCGGCCCTCCGGTACCCGCTCCAGCATCCGGCGTGTACCTTGGAGCTCATGGTCGAGAAGGGCGATCAGATCATCTTTCTTGGTAGACATAAGGCCGGGGCTGGTTGATGCGAAGGGAATGACGCCAGAGGGTACGCGGGTGGTGAGGGAATATACGGCCCTTCGGGTTCTAATGCCATTTCAGTGCCGTGAGCCGCGCGGCTGTTCTCGCTTTCGAGAGGCTCCGTTCCAGAACACCGGGCGACGAGAGGCACCGCGCAGACGTCCGGGGCCTCGCCTCTTCACCTCCTCGACTCCTCAACTCTTCGCCTCCTCAACTCTTCGACTCCTCGCCTCCTGCATTCCTCCAGTCAAGGCCGTCCTCGCACCCTGGCACCCGTCTCACACGCGAAACACCCCACATCCCTATCCGCGCGCTCCCCTACACGCTGTATCGCCCGAACGCCCTTTCAACCACGCGCAAGATGCTCTACCTTACGCGTCTACCTTACGCGTATGAGTGCCATCATTTCGATCTACTATCACACCATCAGAGCGATCGGAGGCATGCAACACGGGATTCGAGTGATTGGCATTGGCATGATAGCATGGTTGTTGGTGGCTGAGCCAACACCCGCGCAGGACGTTCGGGCGTTGACGCTGGAAGAGAGTGTTGAGTATGCGTTGGCGCGTCATGGGCTTTTGCAGCGCGCGCAGGCACAGGCTGCAGAGGCGCGTGCGGGGAAGCAGGAGGCCCAGGCCGCGTGGTGGCCTTCCCTGACGACCGAGGCCCGCTACGTTCGGCTGGACGACCGCATTCCTCCCGTCGAGGGGCAGGTCCCCGGAGCAGAGGAGACCTTCGAGATCGCCCCTATCGCATTCAATCAGTTCCGTTCGGAGATTCGTCTTGAGCAGCTGCTCTTTACCGGGCTGCGGCGCACCGGACGGATGCGGGCGGCCGGGGCGCGTCTGGATGGGGCAGATGCGATCGTAGCCGATCAACGTGCAGCAGTGGCGTTAGAGGTGCGGGAGGCGTACTGGACGCTGGCGCGTGAGCAGGGTCGCGTGGAGGCGGCCAACCAAAGCCTGGCGCATGTGAAGGCGCATCGGCGAAACGTACAGGCCCAGTTCGAGGCCGGCGCTGCGCTGAAGCATCAGGTGCTGGCCGCCGAGGCGCGGGTGGCGCAGGCCCAGCTCGACCGGGTAGAGGCAACCAACGCGGTGCGCACGGCCCGCACCACGCTCAACCAGTTGATCGGGGAGGCGCCGCACACGCCGGTCACGCTCGTCACCGAGGTGGAGACAGGCGGCCCGGAAGCTCCCCCCGGTGGGAACCTTGACGACCACCCGCAGCTAACGGCGCTCCGCCACGACGTGGCCGCACGGAAGGCAGAAGCGGGAATGGCCAGCCGCGCCTGGCTACCCGACCTGGCGCTGACAGCGCGGTACCTGTTCGCTCGTCCCAATCCTAACTTCTTCTTCGAGCGAGACCGGTTCAGAGGCAACTGGGAGGCCGGCGTGACGATGCGCTGGACCGTGTGGGACGGCGGCCAGCGCTCTGCTGCAGCCGATGGGGCACGGGCGCGCCTGCAAGCGGCTGAAGCACAGCTCGCGCATACCCAGCGCGAGCTCACGCAGCGCATCGCGCGTGACCAGCTGGCGGTAGAGGGAGCCCGCGCGGCCGTCGACGCGGCCGAGCACGCCCTTCGGCAGGCGCGCGCCGCCTTTGAGATGGCGCAAGAGCAGTTCGCACAAGGCGGCGTGCTGTCCGCCGAGGTCCTCGAAGCCGAGGCTGCCCTCTTCCGGGCCCGGCAGCGCACCACAGAAGCCCTCACCGGCTATGCCCGCGCCGAAGCTGCCCTTCTTTACGCACGCGGACGGGTATGGTAGACGCTCCTTCAGAACGATCCACCAACGGCATGGCTGAGGTCGTCTTTCGCACCGAGCGCCTCTCCAAAATCTATGATATGGGGGAAGTGCAGGTGCATGCGCTCCGCGAGATCGACCTTGCGCTGTATCGGAGCGAGCTTGTCGTGCTGCTGGGCGCCTCGGGTAGCGGCAAGTCCACACTCGTCAACATCCTCGGCGGGCTCGATACCGCCACGAGCGGGCGCGTGCTGTACCGGGATCAGGACCTGACGCGCGCCGACGACCGTGACCTCACCCAGTACCGCCGGCGCTATGTGGGCTTCGTGTTTCAGTTCTACAACCTGATCCCAAGCCTCACCGCGCGCGAAAACGTCGCCATCGTCACTGAGATTGCCGACGACCCCCTTCCGCCGGAAGAGGCGCTGGACCTGATGGGCCTCGGCGACCGCCTCAACAGCTTCCCGTCGCAGCTCTCGGGTGGGCAGCAGCAGCGGGTGGCCATTGCCCGGGCCATTGCGAAGCAGCCCGCGGTGTTGCTCTGCGACGAGCCCACCGGAGCGCTCGACTCAGCGACGGGCGTGGTCGTCCTTGAGGCTATCGAACGGGTAAACCGCGAGCTGGGCACGACCACCATGGTCATCACGCACAACGTGGCGCAGGCGGAAATGGCCGACCGGGTGATCCGCCTGAGCGACGGCCGCATCAGCGACATCGCCGTCAACGAAACCAAGACCCCCGCCCGTGACCTGACCTGGTAATCCATGCGCGCCCTCAACCAAAAATTGCTGCGGGACAGCTGGCGGATGCGCGGGCAACTGCTGGCTATCGTGCTGGTGGTGGTGGCCGGCATGGCAACGTTCGTGGGGATGCGCGGGGTGATGCATGCCCTGCAGGAGACGCAGGCCAGCTACTATGCCGCGTATAGATTTGCGGATGGCTTTGCGAACGTGCGCCGGGCGCCCGAGCGGGTGGCCCAGCAACTCCGCACCGTGCCGGGCATCAGCGACGTGGAGACGCGGGTGCGCGCCAGCGCCACTGTGGATATTCCCGGCTTCGACGAGCCGGTGACAGCAACCATTCAGTCGGTGCCCGATGGCCGCGCGCCACGCCTGAATCAGCTCTTTATCCGGGAGGGCCGCAGGGTGAAGCCCGGGCGCGATGACGAGGTGCTGGTGAATGAGGTCTTCGCCGAAGCGCACAGCCTCCAGCAAGGCGACACCTTCACCGTCACGATTCGGGGGCAGCAGCAGCGGCTGACGGTCGTTGGCATTGCGCTCTCCCCCGAGGTCGTCATTCAGGTGCAGCCGGGCGGCCTCTTCCCTGACCGGGAGCGCTTCGGCGTCCTGTGGATGGGGCGAAGCGCACTGGCAGCTGCCAATGACATGACGGGCGCGTTCAATAACGTCTCGTTCAGCTTGGCGCCCGGGGCGTCCCTGGACGACGTGCTTTCCCGGATTGACCTCATCCTCGACCGCTTCGGGGGGACCGGTGCGATCGGCCGGGCCGACCAGGCGTCCCATTCGTTGCTCGAGCTCGAGTTTGAGCAACTGCGCGGCACCTCTACCGTGCTGCCGCTCGTCTTTCTGCTCGTGGCTGCCTTCCTGCTCAACATCGTGGTGGCGCGCCTTGTGAACCTGCAGCGGGAGCAGATCGCCATGCTGAAAGCCTTTGGCTACAGCGACCTCGAGGTGGGAGCCCACTACATTCAGCTGGTGCTGGGCGTTGTGACGGCTGGGGCGGTCTTGGGCGTGGCCGCTGGCCTGTGGATCGGGCAAGCCATGGGGCAGCTGTACCTCGACTTTTTCCGGTTTCCGTCGCTGGCGTATACCTTCGAATGGCTGGTGGCGCTGACGGCCTTCCTGCTCACCGCAGGAGCGTCGCTGGCCGGGGTCATCGGGGCGGTGGCCCGAGCGGTACGGCTGCCGCCGGCGGAGGCGATGCGGCCAGCCGCACCGCCCACGTTCAAGCCCACCGCCATCGAGCGCATCGGCCTGCAGCGCTTTTTCGACCAGCCCACCCGCATGATCCTCCGCAACCTGGAGCGGCAGCCGGTCAAGTCTGCCCTGACGGTCACCGGCATGGCAGCCGCCACGGCTATTCTGGTGCTTGGGCTCTTCTTTACCGACGCGGTGGATTACCTGATCGAGGTCCAGTTCGGGATCATTCAGCGCGAGGACCTGACGGTGACCTTCACCGAGCCCACTTCGCCGCAAGCGCTCTACGAAATGACCAGCCTGGAAGGCGTCACCTACGCCGAGCCGTTTCGTGCCGTCCCGGTGCGCCTGCACCACGAGCACCGCACGCAGGATACCTCCCTGGAGGGCATCCCGCCGGCGCCCTACCTCCGCCGCATCGTCAACACCGCGCTGCAGCCCATTCCCATTCCCGAAGAGGGCATCGTGCTGAGCGATCGCCTGGCGCGTACGCTGCAGGTGGCGCCGGGCGACTACATCCAGGTGGAGGTGCGGGAAGGCGCACGACGAACCCACCGCGTGCCGGTGGCAGGCCTCGCCGAGCAGTTCGTTGGCGTCGGCGCCTATATGGACGTTGAGGCCCTGTACCGGCTCATAGGGGAGGGACCGGCCCTGTCAGGCGTCTTTCTAATGACCGATGCAGACGACACGGCGGCGCTTCAGCAGGCCATCCTGGACCGGCCCCGGGTGGCGGGGGTGGTCTCGCAGGACCGCGCGGTCGAGGGGTTTGAGGAGACGTCTGCTGAAAACTTGTTGGTCTTTACGTTTATCCTGAGCCTATTTGCTGGGGTCATTGCGTTTGGGGTCATCTACAACAGCGCGCGTATCACGCTGTCCGAGCGCGAGCGCGAACTGGCCAGTCTGCGCGTGCTCGGGTTTACCCGTGCGGAAATCAGCTACATCCTCATCGGAGAGATGACCCTGTTGACCCTGCTGGCCCTCCCGCTGGGGTTTGCTCTCGGGGCGGTGGGCGCAGCAGGCGTACTGGCTGCGCTTGAGACCGACCTCTACCAGATTCCCTTTGCCCTTAGCCGGGCCACATTTGCCACTGCTGCCGCTGTCGTTATGGCCTCTGCTGTGGTCTCCGCCATCATCATCCGGCGCAAGCTCCACACGCTCGACCTGATCGCCGTACTCAAAACCAGAGAGTGACCCCTATGCGCCCCCTGTCTCCAAAGACCATCGGCCTGGTCGTGGCCGCGCTTGTGGTGCTCGCCTTACTCGTCTATGGCTTCTGGCCAGATCCTGTCGCTGTGCAAACGGCCGAGGTGTCGCGCGGCGATCTACAGGTGACGGTGGAGGAAGAAGGCACCACCGCCGTGCAAGACCGCTACGTGGTGACCGCACCGGTGGCGGGCACCCTGCAACGCTTGAGCCTCCAGGCAGGAGATGCAGTGGCTGCCGGCGACACGCTCGCTGTGCTGCGGGCTCCGGCCGCTCCCGTCTTGGACGGCCGGGGGCGTGCAGAAGCAGAGGCCCGATTGACGGGGGCAGAAGCGGGCGTGGCGAGTGCCGAGCGGCAGGCGGATGCGGCTGATGCGGTGGCGAACCGGGCGCGGGCGGAGCGCCGGCGGGTAGAGCGGCTTCACGAACAGGGCTCCGCGACCCAGCGGCAGCGGCAGCAGGCGGTGGCAGAGGCGCTGCAGGCCGAGGCGCAGGCAGCTGCCGCTCAGGCCGGCATAGCCACCGCCCGCGCCGACGTGCGTGCGGCCCGCGCGACCCTTGCGGGCGGCATGGATGAAGAGCCCGTCGCGTCGGTCGTACGGGCACCCGCAGCCGGCCAAGTCCTCGCCGTGCATCGCGAGAGCGAGGGGCCCGTACAGCCAGGTGAGCCGCTGGTGGAGGTGGGCAACACGGCGGCGCTGAAGGTGCAGGTGGATGTCCTCTCGCAAGACGCCCTCCGCATTCGCCCCGGCACGCCAGTGCTGCTCGAGCAATGGGGTGGGCCGGACACACTACGTGCCACCGTGGAGCGCGTCGATCCGGACGGCCACACCGACATTTCCGCGCTCGGCGTAGAGGAGCAGCGCGTCACGGTTCACGCCCGTCTCGACACGCGCCCGCGCGATGATCTCCGCCTCGGCTCCGGCTTCCGTGTGCTGGCGCGCTTCATCGTGTGGGAAGGCCGCGATGTACTGCAGGTGCCCACGAGCGCGCTCTTCCGGACATCCGATGGCTGGGCGGTCTTCGTCGTCGCCGGAGGGCGCACCGAGCGCCGCCCGGTGGAACTCGGCGAACGCAGCGGCCTCCGCGCCGAAGTGCGGGCAGGACTGGAGGAAGGCGAAACGGTGATCGCCCATCCGAGCAATGAGATGGAAGACGGCGTGCGCGTGCGGGCGCGGGATTAGGAATGGAGGAAACGAGGAATGGAGGAAACGAGGAATGGAGGAATCCTCCCTCCCCAAAGCGCCCCGTAGCGACGTAGCACGCTGCGTCGACACCACGCCAACCACCACCCCAACGCCCACGAACCACACCGCCCCCATCCTCAGGGATCACCCTACAACGCCGGAAAGCGACACGCCATATCTTACGGAAACCAAGATTTTCATAGACGAGGACGAGGCTATGAACACGATTCTGCTGGTCTACGGAACGACGGAAGGACACACCGCGACGGTTGCCGATCGCATGGCGGAGGTACTACGCGCGGAAAACCACGACGTCACGATGAAAAGCCTGGCGCAGGAGGACGTCGATGCGATTTCAGATTACGACGCGGTAGTCATCGCGTCGTCGATTCACGCCGGGCAGCCCCACGCAACGGTCAAGGCGTTCGTGCAGACCCATCGCGATGCCCTCAACGGACGACCCACGGCCTACGTCCAGGTATCGCTTTCAACCGCGGATCCCCGCCCGGAGAAGCAGGCCGAAGCCCAGGCTTACGCCGATCAATTTCTGCAGGAAATGAAATGGACGCCCACCCACATAGCGTTGTTCGGCGGAGCGCTCCCCTTCACCCGGTACGGTTTCTTCAAGCGCCGGCTGATGAGGGCCCTGGCGAAAAAGCCGTTTGGTATCACCGATACGGCGCGGGATTACGACTTCACGGATTGGGATCAGGTCAAGCAGTTTGCCGGCTCGTTCGCGGCCGATGTTAAGACGGCGCACGCTCCAGGGCTTTCCTTGAGGGATAGATCCTTGAGGGATAGATGAACCCGTCGAAGTGGTTGAAGGCCTTGGGCATCTGGCTTTTGTTCGCGGTCGCGGCTCCGCTCAACGGCGGGCTGCGCGACTTCGTGGTGGCGCCACTTTGGGGCGAGGGCGTGGCGCTGCCGCTCAGTGGCGTACTGCTCGCGGTTATCATCGGATGGGTCACGTTCCTCCTCCTGCCGCACATCGGCCAGATCTCCCCCGCTGATGCGTGGCGCATCGGCGGCGTGTGGCTGGCGCTCATGCTTGGCTTCGAGTTGGGCCTCGGGATGCTGCTGCTGGACCAGTCGCTTGCCGAGGTGATGACTGTATTCGACGTTACGCGTGGCAACCTGTATGTACTCGCCCTCTTGACTGTACTGCTCGCACCGCGGCTCTCCCTGATGGGCCGACGACGCATGGGGCGAGATGCTGGGCGCTTCTGAGCCGTAGGCTGCAGCCCAACGAGCGCCGTATCAACAGGTCCACAACCGCTGGGGACCGGCGCCCGTTCACCCTGGTAGACACGAGGAGGCGAGAACACGAATACGCGGCACGGCCAGTCTCTCCTCCCACCCTCTAACCCATCGGATAGAAAGCGCATGACGGCACGCTGGCAGTTCTGGATTGATCGCGGCGGCACGTTCACCGACCTCGTGGCGCGCGCATCGGATGGCCGCACGAAGGTGCACAAGGTGCTGTCGGCGCATCCCTCGGGGGAAGATGCGGTGCTGCGCGGCCTGCGGGCCCTGTTGGACCTGCCCGCGGGAGCGCCGCTTCCGGCCGAGCACATCGCCGGGGTGCGGATGGGCACGACGGTAGCCACGAACGCGCTGCTGGAGCGCGCGGGGACCCCCACCGTGTTCGTAACCACCGCCGGGCACGCCGATGTGCTGCGCATCGGCACGCAGCAACGCCCCGACCTCTTCGCGCGCCACATCGTGCGCCCGGAGCCGCTGTACCGGCAGGTGGCCACCGTCCGGGAGCGGATGGGCGCGGACGGCACGGTGGTGCAGCCGCTGGACGAGGCGCAGGCCCGCGCGGCGCTGGAGGCCGCCTACGCCGACGGCTGCCGCGCCTGCGCCATCGCGCTGCTGCACGGCTACCGGTATCCGGCGCACGAGGAGCAGGTGGCCGCCCTCGCCCGGGCCGTGGGGTTCGCGCAGGTTAGCACGTCGCACGCCACCGACCCGCTGCAACGCCTCGTGCCGCGCGGCCACACAACGGTGGCAGACGCGTACGTAGCGCCGGTGCTGCGCCAGTACGTAGCCCGCGTGCAGGACGCCCTCGGCGACGTGCCCCTGCAGCTGATGCAGTCGAACGGCGGACTGGCCGATGCCTCGCAGGTGCGCGGCAAAGACACGCTGCTCTCTGGCCCGGCCGGTGGACTCGTGGGCGCGGTGCGAGCCTGCGCCGAGGCCGGATACGATCGCCTCGTGAGCTTCGACATGGGCGGCACCTCCACCGACGTCGCGCACTACGGCGGCACGCTGGAGCGGCGGGATACCGCACAGGTGGCCGGTGTGCCCGTGCGAACCCCGGTGCTCGACATCCACACGGTGGCGGCAGGCGGCGGATCTATCGTGCAAATCGACCAGGGCCGCTATCGCGTAGGGCCCGACTCGGCGGGCGCGCAGCCCGGCCCGGCCTGCTATGGCCAGGGCGGCCCGCTGACCATCACCGACTGCAACCTCCAACTTGGCCGGTTGCAGCCGGATTTCTTCCCGTCGGTGTTTGGGCCGGAGGGCGATGCCCCGCTCGACGCCACCGTGGTGCACGACCGGTTCGATGCGTTGGCACAGGACGCCGGCGAGGACCGCCCCCCAGAGGCCATAGCGGAGGGCTTTCTGGCCGTGGCGGTGGAAAAGATGGCGCAGGCCATCCGCACGATCTCGCTGGAGCGGGGGCACGACATCGACGGCTACACGCTCTGCTGCTTTGGCGGGGCCGGCGGGCAGCACGCCTGCCGGATGGCGGAGGCGCTCGGCCTTGGGCGCGTCCTCCTCCACCCGTACGCCGGGGTGCTCTCGGCCTACGGCATTGGCGTCGCCGACGAGCGGATCGTCCGCCGCAAAGCTGTCGGCGCGCCGCTCCCCGAGGCCACAGCCACGCTCCCCGATCGCCTCGATGCTCTTGCGCAACAGGCTCGGCGCCTCCTCAGCGCCGATGGCGACGCCCTCCAGGTGTACCGTCGCGTGAGCTTGCGCTACCGCGGCACCGACACCGCGCTGTCGGTAGCGGCAGACACCGCCGACGCCATGCGGGACGCCTTTGCCGCTGCCTACCGGCAGCGTTTCGGATTTGGCGGGCCGGATCGCCCGCTCGTCGTGGAAGCCATTGAGGTGGAGGTGGTCCGCCCCGGCACCGTGCCCACCCACGAGCCACTGGCGCAG
>JAAAOI010000229.1 GCA_009908945.1 Bacteroidota bacterium | reverse complement strand
GACGGCAGTCCTGAGGATCGGTGGCGTCGGTATCTACGGCCCTCGACGGCGGCCGGGGCGCCTGGTGCAGGATCGTCCGCTCGACTTCCGTGAGTGATTTGCCTTCAAGATCGAACGGGCGCTGGTTCGTCAACAACTCATACGCCAAGATCCCGACCTGGTAGAGGTCCGTGGCGGTGGTGATGGCGCCCCTTGCCATCTGCTCTGGTGCGGCGTAGCGCGGGGTAAGCAGCACGTCACCTGTGCGGGTGGCGGGTGGGGTGGGCCCGCTCAGCGGGGCTTCTACGAGCTTCGCAATGCCAAAATCAAGCAGCTTTACCTGTCCTGTATCCGTGACGAGGATGTTGGACGGCTTCAGGTCGCGATGAATCACGAGGTTGGCGTGGGCGTGGTGTACGGCGTCCAGCACGTCCCGAAGCAGATCCAAGCATGCATCGAGGGTCCGGCAGTGCCGGGCCACATACGTGGAGATGGGCACGCCCTGTACGTACTCCATGACAAGATACGGTGTGCCGTCCGAGGTCACACCGCCGTCCAAGAGGCGCGCAATGCCTGGATGCTGGAGTGTAGCCAGGATCTGGCGTTCCACCCGGAAGCGCGCGATGCTCTCCTGCGTCTCCAGGTAGCGTGGCAGGAGCTTGATGGCCACCTCGTGCGCGAAGGCCCCATCGGTACGCTGGGCCCGGTAGACGACCCCCATCCCGCCGTGCCCGATGCGCTGGGTAAGCCGGTAGGCCCCAATCTGCTCATCCTGATGAAGGGCTGGGGGCGGTGCCGACGCCAGCATGGCGGCAAGGTCATCCACCCCGGCGTCCACGAAAGTGGGCGCCTCGCGGTCCGCTGCCAGTAGCGCCTCCACCTGGGTACGCACAGCCGCCTCAGCGCCGGCGGCGTCCAGGCGGGCCTGCTGTTCTGCAGGAGAGCAGTCGACCAGTGCGTCAAACAGCGCGCTCACTTGGTGCCATTGGGCAGCTTCCACGGAAATCGTTAGGCGTCTGAATACAATGTGGAGAAGCTAACGTACGAACCAATAGGATGGGAATAGCTATTCTTTTAGCTACACGTGCACAGCGCTTCTGGCTGAAGCTGTACCAGACGCGAAAGCTTGTGGAGGAATGCCCTACGCTGGTGCACGGGTTTCATGCAGTCGAAAGCCCGGGCAGAGCGGGTGGAAAACACGCAAGATAGATCCCACGTTGTCGGCTGTGGAAGTGTACCGATTGTCGTGGGTCGAGCGCTGCCAGGGTTCATCTCCACGTTTGGCGGCATCTTCGGGTCGCATCTGAGGATACCGCCTTCCAGCCGGCGCGCGAGCGCGCAAAGCGCAAAACAGATCACCAACCGAACGGAGGAATAAGCGCATGAGCATACTCAATCGCATCGTGATGGCTTCAGATTTCTCGCACCTATCGAAAACTGCCGCTGCGTTTGCATTGGAACTGGCTCCTCCAGGCACGCTGGACGCGTACCTCGTCACGGTGGACGAGACCAAAAAGAGCGCAGAGGGGGAGCTCAAGTCCAAGCTTGACGGGGTGGCGACAGAGCTGCGGGAGCACTGGGCCCATGTTACGGATGCTGCGCGCTCATCAACCGGCACGTTACGCATCACGCAGGAAGTCCGCTACGCCCGCCGGCCCTCGGAGGCGATCCTTTCCTCTGCCGCCGACGCGAACGCAGACCTGATTACCACCGGCACCCGTGGCCATCGTGGCGTGCGCCGGGCCTTTTTGGGGAGCGTAGCGTCTGAGCTGATTCGAGAGGCGCCCTGTCCGGTGTTGACGGTGCGGGAGGCCGAGGGCATCAAACCCAAAGCCGCAAAGCGCATTGCCGTACCGGTTGACTTCTCGGACCCGTCCAAAGCTGCTGTGCGCTACGCGGCCAGCCTGGCCGACCAGGTAGGGGCCACGCTGACCCTAATTTACGTGATGGAGAAAGAAGGCGAAAACGCCGGCTATGGCTTCAAGCCGTCGGTCTTTGGGACGGTTGCGGGCTACAAACGGGCGCGGAACGACCTTAGGGAGCTTGCGGAGGAGCTTCCGGTCGAGGCCTCTGTGAAGGTGCTGGATGGCGACCCCGCAGACGCGCTGCTTTCCTATGCGGATGCAAAGGACATCAACCTGATCGTGATGTCTACGCGTGGCTACTCGGGCGTGAAGCGGTTGTTGGAGGGAAGCGTCGCGGAGGATATCATCACCCGAGCGGCGTGCCCGGTACTTGTGGCGCGTAACTTCGCTTCGCAGGTCGATGCTGTACCGGCTGCCGGTACGGAAGAGACGGCGCAGGCGGAGGGGCGTTAGGGAGCCAGGGCCCGGTCGGGGCGGAAGGTAAGGAAGAAGCCCCCGCCCCACCGGCCCTCGCGCAGGTCGCTGACGCGGTGGGCCCAGTCCGCCCGCAGCGTGAAGCCGCCCATCCGGATACGCACCCCCAGGCCGGCTCCCCCACGGAGGGGGGTAGCAGTATCGCCTGATGCGCCGCCCACCATGCCAACGTCGGCGAAGGCCGCCAGCCGGAAGTGCTGCGTCAGAATGTTGCGCACGCGCCGGCCCCATCGGGTGGCACCGGGAACGGGCCCCCACACTTCCTGCTGCACCCCTGCCACGGTGCGTCCGATGAAGGCATCGGCGCGAAACCCGCGGACGGTTTCGTTGCCCCCAAAGGAAGGCCGCTCAAACGCCGGCGTGCGGGCCGTGGCCCATGCGCCCAGCGCCTCTGCGCTGTAGGCCGTGGTAGCGCCCAGCGGCCGGTGCCAGCGGGCGTTCACACGAAGGGTGGCAAACGGCGTTGCGTCGGGCCCATGAAGCCAGCCGCCGCGCAGGCGTGCGGACAGCGCGAGGTCCCGCGTGAGCAGTCCGCGGAAGGCCACCCGGTCGGCGCCCACGCCCAGCGACAGTGTGGTCAGGTCCTGAAACCGCCCGGGGCCCTCAAACGGGTTGAGATGGAGCCGCGCAAAGGTGGCATCGGCTTGCTGGCGGTAGGACCACCGAAAGGCGCCCTCTTGCCGCGTGGTGGCGGCCAGGCCGACCCCCGTGCGCCGCTCGCTGGTATCGACGCCCTCAAACGTGCGCAAGGAGGTAAAGGTGGAAAAGACCCGTGGCGTCAGGGCCGTGCGGATGCGCCCGAGCCGATCGCGTTGCCGCACCCGTGTAAACGAGGCTGCGCCCAGCAGCTGCCCGGCCCAGCCTACCTCCAGCGCGAGCGCGCTATTGGGCAGGCCCAGGTAGCGGTAGCGCACCTGCAGTTGTCCCCCCGGCCCCGGTTCGTATCCTCCGCCGAAATCGATGCGGTGCGGTTGCCCCGGACCGAACGGCGTGCCCTCCAGCGCTGCCTCTACTGGGTCATCGGGGTCGTTGGCACGATCGGTCGTATCCGCCTGCACTGTGTGGCCGGTAGGCAAGCCGGCTGCCGAGGGAGCCATCCCCCACGCGTGGAGGCACACGAGGCCGACCAGGCACAGCAGGCGGAAGCGGACAGAAAGCCCAACCGTCGGGGTCAATGGAGCCCTCACCCAATAAGCAGCGACAGACGAAAAGAGGCATACGGAGGGGAGCCCACGCACGTTCGGATGTGGGAGCCCCTTCGCCTGCTCCAGCTACCGCCGCGCGCGCCATTCCGCTCGCTCTTCCGCGCGGAGGTCGCGGTAGCGTACCACCTGATCGGCCGTAAGCACGGCCTCAATGGCCTCGTCCGTCGCCTCCTGTTGGCGACGGATCTGCCGCAGCAGCCGAAGACGCTGGCGGGGGCGCAGGTCGTCTTCCGTTTGGAAGGGGCGCAGGCGGGGCGCCATCGCCTCCATGTGGTCGTACAGGATAGGCTGAAGCGCTTCTCGTTGCTCCGGGGTGAGGTCCAGCGCGCTGGCAAGCTGGGCCAGCCGCACCCGCGCCAGCACCGCTGGGCCGCCAGCCAGGCGTTCGTCAACGTCGGCTGCCGGGCGCTCCAGGGCCTCCTCGTCCAGCACGCGCGCCAAAAACTCGGCATCATTCCACGAGGGGTCCGCGCGGCCGAATCGCACAATCACCATATCGCGGGAGGGAATCACATAGAGCCGCTGGTTGAAGAGCCCGGCGGCCATCAGTATATCACCGGGGCCATCGGCATAGATGAAACCCGCTGCGCCGTCGCTGTCGGCCGGGCTAAAGTCCAGAAACGAATGGTTGGGAGGCACGGGGGTGTTCAGCCAGAAGGTGAGGCCATAAGCGGGTGCTGCGTCGGGGGCCTGCAGTAGGGCATCGTGCAGGCCGGAGGGCAGGACTCGCTGGCCCTCCCAGGTGCCGTCCTGCAGGACGAGTCGGCCGAAGCGCAGCCAGTCATGCGCGGTCATGTGTGCGCCCCCGGCCAGCTGGGCATCGCCGTCGATGCGGTTCCAGCGGTCTACAGAGGCGCCGATGGGGGCGAGGATGCGGCGCTGCAGATAGGCCGTGGGGGCTTCGCCCTCCAGCACTTCTGTCATCACCCCACCAAAGGCCTGAAAGGCGCCGGGCCCGTACCGAAAGCCCGCGCCGGGCGGATGAACCAGGTCGTACGTAAGGGCATCGGCATACCGTGGGGCCTGCCCGACGGCTCCCGGGTCCAGCCCGGAGGTCAGCGTCAGAAGCTCGTACAGCGTGATGTCCGCTTTAGCCTCGTCGTCGGCCCAGGCCGGGACGACAGCGGCAACCGGGGCGTCGAGGTCCAGGAGGCCATCGGCAGCAGCGGCCCAGGCCATCACCCCCGCAAACGACTTGGTGCCGCTGGCCAGGAAGTGCGGGGCGTCGAGGTCGAAGCCATTTTGGCCCTCCGCCCGTACGATCGCACCGCCCTCATAGATGATCAGGGCGTCACCGGACTTATCGGCGGCATACGCTGCAGCCAATGCGAAGCGCTCGTCCGTGGTCGCTGTGTCATCGGCTCTATCATCGGCTATGGGCGCTGCACAGGCGGTAACACACAGAAACACAAGAAGGGGAAGCAGCGGGGGGCGTACACGCATGTCGAGATCAGGGAGGTAAACGAGTAGGCAGCCAGGTGGTGTGCGTGGCGTTACGGCATACGGGCCTCAAAAGGTACAAAGATGCCAAGAGGTAAAGCACAACAGGAAACAGCGGTTCATCCGTGATACCGGGGGCTGGCGGCGGTGTAACCACCCTCACAGGGCGGGCGTACAGCGCGATATCGTCAGCCGCTTC
>JAAAOI010000170.1 GCA_009908945.1 Bacteroidota bacterium | reverse complement strand
CTCCAGATCGTCGGTCGGGGCGTCGGTGGCCAACTCGAAGTAGCGGTAGATCAGATCGTCGGGGATGGATAGCGCCTTGCCGTACATCTCCTCCGGCGCCTCGTCGATGCCGATGTAGTTGTCCAGCGACTTCGACATCTTCTCGCCGCCGCCCGTGCCTTCCAAAAGCGGAAGCAGGATACAGACCTGCGGGTCGAGCCCTTTGGCCTGCTGCACCGACCGGCCCACCAGGAGGTTGAACCGCTGATCGGTGCCGCCGAGCTCGATGTCGGCTTCGATGGCCACCGAGTCCTGCGCCTGTGCCAGCGGGTACAGAAACTCGTGTACGCCAATGGGCGCGCCTGCCGCGTAGCGCTGCTCAAAATCGTCGCGCTCCAGCATCCGCGCCACCGTGTACTGGCCCGCCAGTTCGATGACGTCACTAAACGACATCGCCTCCAGCCACTCCGAGTTGTACACGATGCGGGTTCTGTCGGGGTCGAGGATCTTCGAGGCCTGCTCGAAATACGTCCGCCCGTTTTCGCGCGTCTCCTCAAACGTCAGCGCCGGGCGCGTCTTGGAGCGGCCACTTGGGTCCCCGATCATCCCCGTGAAGTCACCAATGATGAGCACGGCCTGATGCCCCAGGTCCTGAAACTGTCGCAGCTTGCGGAGGACCACGGCGTGGCCGATGTGGAGGTCGGGACGGCTTGGGTCGCAGCCGAGCTTAACAGTCAGGGGCGTGCCCGTAGCTTCGGCCCGCTCCAGCTTGTCCACGAGGGCAGCCTCCGGCACGATGTCTTCCACCCCACGGCGGATCTGCTTTAGCTGTTCGGCGATGGGAGGAAACGTCGGCATGATGGGGTGGTCGGTGGCGATGGATGAGCGCCGGGGCTACCGGCGGTTGTACTTGTTGATCTGTTGCTGCATGCGGCGCTTGGTATCGCGCTCGGCGATGTCTTCGCGCTTGTCGTGGAGCTTCTTGCCTTTCCCGATGCCGATTTCCAGCTTGGCAATGCCGCGCTTGAAGTAGAGCATCAACGGGACGATGGTATAGCCTTGCTGCGAGGTGGCTTTGTCGAACTTGCGGATTTCGTGCTTGTGCAGCAGCAGCTTCCGGCGGCGGCGCGGCTCGTGGTTTTGCTGATTGCCGTGCGAGTAGGGCGAGATATGGGCGTTAATGAGGTACATCTCCCCGCCTTCCACGTCGCAGTACGCCTCGCCCAGGTTGATCCGGCCTTCCCGAATGGCCTTCACCTCGGTGCCCTTCAGCGCAATACCGGCCTCGGCGGTTTCCTCGATGCGGTATTCGTGCCGCGCCTTGCGATTTTTGGTGACGATTTTGATGCCACTCATAGCGTCGGGGGAATTGCGGGGCAGAGGGAAGCAACGAGAAGGAGCTGTAGGCGCAGGGTGCAGCGTATGGCCGTCGCTGTTAGAGTAGCGGGCGCCGGTCCGTGTCCGGCTCCTCCTCATCTGGCAGAAAGTAAAACGGCATCTCTGGCATGTCATCTACTACGTCATAGTAGAAGAGGTGCTGCCGAAACTCCGTAAGGCTGGCGATGGCCAGATCATCGAAGCGCACGCGGAGCCCATCCTGATAGAATTCGTGGAGCGCCGGGGAGGTCTCCTGCGATTGTACCCAGAGGCGGCGGCGCTCGGCGGAGGCGTTCACCAGGTCGCGCACAGAGCGCACCGCATCCGGCGACGCCGTGCCCTTCCGCATGGCGAAGACGCCCCAAACCATCGGGTACTTGGCGTGCTCAAACCACTCCTGCCCGAGGTCCAGCGCCAGGTCATCGTACGAGCGCGTGGCAACGTCAGTACCGATCACCAGGCGGGCGTCCGTATCTGCCGCGGCAACCTCCGCGACCGAGGCGCCTTCCAGCCCAATGAATTCGGGCACCAGCCCGTAGTGCTCTTTCAGGACGATGCGAGCCAGAAGCGCCTCCTGCGGGTACGCTGGATCGTAGGCTACGCTGCGGATTTGGCTCAGTCCGTGCCGGAGCAGGATTTTGGCGTAGGGATAGGCCCACGTGGACAGCGCGACGGCCGGCAGCACGTCAACAGCCTTGGGGTTGGTGAGGGGCACCAGGGTCGGCACCAGCGCCACGTCTACCTGCCCCCCGGTGAGCAAGTCGGCACACTGCCGCATGTCGGCCCGGGTGACGCGGAGCGTGATGGGCGTATCGATGTCATCGCGGGCCGATACCATAAACGCGGCCGGCGGGTAATCCCAGATGGCAAGCTGCATGGTCGTCTGAAGCGATGAGAGAAGCCAACGCGCCGGGCGCCGCAACAAAAACCCGCCGTCTCGGGGAGAAGCGGCGGGCGCGGCTCCTCGGTAGGGGAGCGGCAAGCTATCGGACCGCTTACGACTTGGTGTCGCGCATGCGTTCGCGGATGCGGGCGGACTTGCCCTTGCGGTCGCGCAGGAAGTACAGCTTGGAGCGGCGGACGCGTCCTTGGCGGTTCAGGTCAATCGTCGCAATGCGTGGTGAGTGCAGCGGGAAGGTGCGCTCCACGCCAATCCCACCAGAGACCTTGCGCACAGTAAACGTCTTGTTTGCCCCGGAGCCGCGCTGCCGAATCACGACGCCCTTAAAGAGCTGGATGCGTTCCTTGTCGCCTTCCACGACCCGTACGTGGACGGTTACCGTGTCGCCGGGTTTGAAGTCGGGGTGGTCGTCGCGAAATTGCGTCGCTTCGACCAGGTTCATAAGATCGGTAGCCATGACGTGCAAGGGTTTAGTAACTATGGGGAATGAATATACCCGGCACAGGCCGGGGCGCGCTGTGGCGCTTATAGCGTGCTGTGGCGCTTATAACGTAGGGTCGGTCGTATCGCGTAGCAGATCGGGCCGGCGCTCAACGGTTTTTTGGCGACGCTGTGTGGCGCGCCAGTCAGCAATGCGTTGGTGGTCGCCCGAGCGTAGCACGTCCGGCACGCTGCGACCGCGGAAAGAAGCCGGGCGGGTGTACACCGGCGCGTCGAGCGCGTCTTCCTGGAACGAGTCGCTGAGGGCGGACTGGGCGTCGCCCAGCACTCCCGGGATCAGGCGTGCGACCGCGTCAACCAGCACCAGCGCCGGAAGTTCGCCGCCGCTGAGGACGTAATCGCCAATGGATACCTCGCGTGTGACAAAGGCGTCGCGCACGCGCTGGTCGATCCCTTTGTAGTGACCGGCGATCAGTACCAGGTGCTTATGCAACGACAGCGCGTTCGCCATCGGCTGGTCGAGCACCTCACCGTCTGGGGTGAGGAAGATGATCTCGTCCGGCGCCGTATCGGCTGTCGCCTTCACGTGCTCCACAGCAGCAAAGAGCGGCTCCGGCTTCAGCACCATGCCAGCGCCACCGCCATACGGATAGTCGTCGATTTGCCGATGCTTGTCCGTCGCAAAATCCCGCAGGTCATGCACCTGCACCGTCACGAGCCCTTTGTCCTGGGCCCGGCGGAGGATGCTCTGGTCGAGCGGCCCCTCTACAATTTGCGGCAGTGCCGTAATAATGTCGATGCGCATGGCGCCGTGGAGCGTTCGCTTACTGTTTCCGTGTATGTCCTGCGGCTCAAGACGTCAGTCGAGCAGGCCCTCGATGGGGCGGATCACGATGCGACCGTCTTCTGGATTCAGTTCATCGATGAAGGCCGGTACGCCCGGGATCATTGCATCGGCTTTGCCGGGGCGGGCCACCACGTACACCGGGTTAGCCGGCGTGTCGAGGATGTCGCGCACGGTACCGACGGGCGCGCCGGTGTCCGTCTCTACGGCCAGCCCTACAAGATCGTGCAGAAAGACTTCGTCATCCGACACCGGCAGGGCGTCGAGCAAGGCATGGACCGTTGCTCCTTTGAGCCGTTCGGCGGCTTCACGGCCGTCTACGCCCTCAAGCCGCGTCAGCACCAGCGGGCCTTTTTTAGTCTGTTGATGCCGGACGGAGGTTACGGGGTAGGCTGTCACCGCGTCGGCTGAGCGGCCGAGGTACAGGGTATCGAGTGCCTCAAAGCGGCCGGGGTCGTCTGTTTCCGGGACAATCTTCAGCTCACCACGGACGCCGTGGGGGCGCAATACCCTACCCATCTCAACAAGCGTATCTGTTTGGGGCGTGGGCATGGCGAACCGTGGCGCGCGGGTGAGGCTTACTTGTCGTCCGTCTCGTCCGTCTCTTCGTCGGCGGTGGCGTCCGCTTCAGCGTCGGCATCGGTGGCGTCAGCCGTGGCTTCCGCCTCGGCGTCATCAGCGTCAGACGCTGCGTCAGCCTTGGCATCTTCAGCCGTAGCGTCGGCGTCTTCGGCCTCCGCCTTGGCTGCGGCTTCCGCTTCGTCAGCAGCTTCAGCCTCAGCTTTCGCTTCGGCTTCGGCCTTTGCTTTCGCCTTGGCCTCTTCTTCCGCCTTCTTTTTGGCTTCTGCGGCCTTGCGCTTGCGCTCCTCCTCTTCCTTGCGCTTGCGTTCGGCTTCTTCGGCCTCCAGCTTGGCGACGCGCTCCCGTTCGGCCTCGAGGGCTTGCTTGCGACGCTCGGCGTCGGTGAGGGCGATGGAAGAGGCTTCGATCTCTTCGTGGCGTTCCCGATGCTCGCTCACGGCCTCCTCAATCTGCGGCTCGGAATATCCTTTCCGGCGCATGTGTAGCGCCAGCATCAGCCCCCGCTTGCTAAGGATACTGCGCACGGTGTCGCTGGGCTGTGCGCCCTGCTCCAACCAGTACAGCACCCGGTCCTCCTTGAGCTTCACCTCAGCGGGCTCGTGCAGCGGGTAGTACCGGCCTACATCTTCAATGTAGCGGCCGTCGCGCGCGCGGCGCTTGTCGGCGGCTACAATCGCAAAAACGGGTACCTTCCGGCGGCCCATGCGTCGCAATCTCAGTCGTACGGACACGTGATTCGTGGTCTGTTAATGGGTGTTAAATCGAGTGATGCAGGCCTTCCGGTTCAAAACGGCGGCTTGGGGCCGCCGCCCATCTTGCCTACATCCATATTGTTGAGCATTTGCTGGATGTCCATCTTGCGCCCCTTGCCCATGAGCTTAGACATCGACTTCATCATTTTCTTCATTTCCTTGAACTGCTTCAGCAGCTGGTTCACGTCGCGGACGCGGGCGCCACTGCCCTTGGCAATACGCCGGCGGCGGCTGCCGTCGATGACGGAGGGGTTCAGCCGCTCTTCGATGGTCATGGAGAGGATCAT
>JAAAOI010000250.1 GCA_009908945.1 Bacteroidota bacterium | reverse complement strand
CGGGCGGGCCCTGGCAAATGGTCTGGTACACCACGCAATACCGCTCCGTGAGCTTTAGCAGCGTGGCGAGCTGCTCTTCGGTGGCGTCGGTGGTCAGCGTGAAGTGCAGGCGGATGGCCTGAAAACCCACCGGGGCCTCCTTCGCCACGCCCAGCGTGCCCCGGAAGTCGAGGTCGCCCTCGGCGGTAACGGTGCCCTCGGCAACGTCAATGTCCAGCGCCGTCGCTACCGCGTTCATCGTGACGCCCGCGCAGGCGGCGAGCGCTTCCAGCAGCATGTCGCCCGAGCACGCCGCCATGCCGTCGCCGCCGGTCGCCGGATGCAGCCCCGCCTCCACGAGCGCCTTGCCCGTATCCACCTTACACGTAATGCCGCCACTCAACTGCCCCGTAGCGCTCAGCGTGACAACGGCCGCGTCGGGGTCATCGGCGTAGGTCGACTTGAGGGGGGCTTGCAACGCGCGTAGTTCCTGGCTTTCCATGGTGTACCGGTAACTGTCCCAAGAATAATCGAAGCCCTGCCAACGACCGGTCCTTCCTACAGTTCTGGCTTTCGCCAGCCGTAACGGTCAGCCGCGCTGTGCTACCGAATACATGTGCCGCGCATTATCTTTGATCCGTCCACCAGCCCTGGCGACGCCATGCCCAAGTCTTTGCTGGACTCCGTAGGCTTTCAACTGCTTCAGCTCATCGAAAATCAGATGGTGCGCTACTCGCCTCATGGCGAGGTGCTGTTCTTCGGTACCGACGCATTTGCGTGGACGCACCGCCTGGAGCGGCACTGGACCACCATCCGCAACGAGCTGGATACCGTCCTCCAAAACCGCGCCGCGCTCCCCAACTTTCAGGACATTTCGGAGGATCAGGCCTCCATCACCAACGACGACCAATGGAAAACCTTCTTCCTCTATGGCTTTGGCCACAAGGCCAAGGCCAACTGCGCGCGCTGCCCCGAAACCACCAAGCTCGTAGAAGCCATCCCGGGGATGAAAACGGCCTTCTTTTCGATCCTCGGGCCCGGCAAGCACATTCCTCCCCACCGCGGGCCGTACAAAGGGGTGATGCGCTACCACTTGGGGCTCAAAGTGCCCGAACAGGCGGAGGCCTGCCGCATCCGCGTGGGCGACGCGTACCGCCACTGGGAGGAAGGCAAGGGCCTCATGTTTGACGATACGCACGAGCATGAGGTCTGGAATGATACCGACGAAGAGCGGGTCGTGCTCTTCCTCGACATCGTGCGGCCATTTGACCCACCGGTAGGGACTATCAACGAGGCGCTCATCAAGCTCATCAGCCTGTCACCGTTTGTGACGAAAGCCAAGAAGAACCAGGAGCAGTGGGAAGCCCGGCATCAGGCGGCCGGGGATGGACGGGCCACAGCGCAGGTATCACAGGCTGCCTAACACCCGCTTTCGCTGCATCGTTACGGCCGGTGCTATGCCTCGCCGGAACGGACCACGCGCCGCGGGGTGGAGGCTATCTCTACGCCCTGCGCTCTGTCCCGCCTCTTTGTTATGGAGACGCCCCAAGCTTCCCCCGTGCACCTTGTCACCGGCGCCAATGCTGGCATCGGGAAAGAGATCGCGCGCCAACTGGCCCGCCGGGGCGCCCGCGTCATCTTCCTCTGCCGCAGCGAGGAGCGCGCACGCGCCGCCATGGACGAAATCGTCGCCGACACCGGCAACGACGACCTCCACCTTGTCTTGTGCGACCTCTCCCGGCAGGCCCAGCTCCGGGCGGCTGCGAAAGAGATCATCCAGCGGTTCGACCGCCTGGATGTGCTGGTGAACAACGCAGGCGTTTACCTCACCGATTTTGTGTTAACGGTGGATCAGCTGGAAAAGACCTGGGCCGTGAACCACCTCGGCTATTTTTTGCTGACCCACCTGCTGCTGGACCTGCTCAGGGCGAGCGCACCCGCCCGCATCGTCAACGTGGCGTCGGATGCCCACCGGGATGCGACCATCGACTTCGACAACCTGAACGGTGAGCAGGGCTACAACTGGTACACCGCCTACGGGCAGTCCAAGCTGGCCAACGTCCTCTTCACCCGCGAACTGGCGCGGCGGCTCGATGGAACGGGGGTAACGGCCAATGCCCTGCACCCGGGCGTGGTGGCGTCAGAGATCTGGAATCGGAATGCCGACTGGGTCTCCTGGTTGGTGCGGCTCTTTACGCCGTTCTTCCGGAGCCCCGAAAAAGGCGCCGAGACGGCCGTATACCTGGCCACGTCGCCAGAGGTCGCGGGGGTCTCGGGGCGCTACTTCAAAGACTGCCAGGAGAAGCGCCCGGCCGAAGCGGCACAGGATGAGGCGGTAGCGCAGCGGCTGTGGGAGGTCAGCGAGGCCCAGGTCGGCGACCTCACCCCGCTTACGCCGTAGGCCGAAGCGTCTGCGCGAAAACCGTGTGCAAGGAGGCGGTCGCGCTCGCAACTCTCCGGCGCCACCGCTATGCTGTTGAGGTGGCCTTCCCTGCTGTTGTACGTCCCCTGCTTACCTCACCGCGCTCCCGTGACTGTTGATGTTGTGGTGCCGGTCCCCCTCGACCGCACGTTTACGTACCTTGTACCCGAGGCGCTCACCCCCGACATCGCCCGTGGGGTGCGGGTGCTCGTTCCGTTTCGGCAGCGCCAGCTCACGGGCGTGGTGGTGGCCGTAGCTCCCGACGCGGACGGCTCTGCCCTCGACTTCACAGCCAAGCCCATCGCCGACGTTCTCGGGGTCACGCCCGCCCTCACCTCCGAGATGCTTCGCCTCACGCGCTGGATGGCCGATTATTACGTCTGCGGATGGGGCGAGGTGGTGCGCGCCGCCCTCCCCAGCGGGACCGATGTGGCCACCGAGCGGCGCCTGAGGCGGACAGAAACCCCCGTGCCGGAAACGTGGGAAAATCACACGCGCGCTCGGGCTGTACTTGAGGATCTGAACGGCCGCGACGATACGACGCTCACCGGTCTCCGGCAGCGTGTGGGCCCGGTGCCGCTGCGCCTCATCCGTAAGCTGGCAGACGACGGCCTGCTCACCCTCACGACGGGCCTCTCGGAGGCCTCCGTGCAGGTGAAGACGGAGACGCACCTGCGGCTGGCCGCGCCGTTTCAGACCGCCGGCGCGGTGCGCGATGCGCAAGAGCAGCTGCGCGGCCCCAAGCAGCGGCTCGTCCTGGAGGTGATGGCCGGGTTGCTGGCGGAAGGCGTGGATACACCCCGCCAGGCGGATGTGGTGGAACGCGCTGAAGCGAGCTACAGCACCATCCACCGCCTCGTGGAGATGGGCCTGCTGGAGTCGGTCACGCAGCAGGTGAACCGCTCCCCGCTGGATAACCTCGCGCCGCCCAGCCCGCCGCCCGATCATGCCTTCCACCCCCACCAGGCGGCCGCGCTGGAGGCCATCGAAGAGGCCATCACCGCGGAGCGCTTTGAGAGCTTCCTGCTGCACGGCGTCACGGGTAGCGGTAAGACGGAGGTGTACATCGCGGCGCTGAAGGCCGTGCGGGCGCGGGGCAAGACGGGCATCATCCTGGTGCCGGAGATCGCGCTCACGCCGCAGACCGTGCAGCGCTTTCGCGCCCACTTCGGCGACCATATCGCGGTGCTGCACTCGCGCATGAGCCTCGGCGAGCGCTTCGACGCCTGGCGGCACCTGCGGCACGGGCGGTACGACATCGCCATCGGGCCGCGCTCGGCGATCCTCGCCCCGCTCGAAAACCTCGGGCTGATCGTGGTGGATGAGGAGCACGAGCCGTCGTACAAGCAGTTCGACCCCGCCCCGCGCTACCACGCCCGCGACGTGGCGGTGATGCGCGCCCACATGAACGACGCGGTGGTGGTGCTGGGCACGGCCACCCCCAGCGCGGAAACCTACACCAACGCCGCCCACGGCAAGTACACGCTGTTGCCCATGCCCGAGCGCGTGCCGAACGCCGCCGGGGTGGCGGTTACGATGCCGTCGGTAGATGTGGTAGACCTCACGCTGGAGCGGAAGAAGCACCGGCTGGAGGGCGCGATCTCGGAGACGCTGTATGAAGCCATCGCCACGCGCCTGGATCGGAACGAGCAGGTTATCTTGCTGCAAAACCGCCGTGGCTACGCCCCGGTCATCACGTGCGAAAACTGTGGCTGGGCCCCCGGCTGCAGCGACTGCGCGGTGACGATGACCTACCACAAGGCCCGCCGGCACCTGCGCTGCCATTACTGCGGACTCGCCGCACGCTTGCCCCGGGCATGCCCCGAATGCGGATCGGACGAGCTAACGCAAATTGGAACGGGCACACAGCGCGTGGAGGAAGAACTACAAGAGCGCCTGCCGCATGCCTCCATCCTCCGCATGGACCTTGACACCACCAGCCGAAAGAACGCCCATCACGACATCCTCGACCGGTTTCGGCGAGGGGCCGCGGATGTGCTCCTGGGCACCCAGATGGTGGCCAAAGGGCTGGACTTTCCGCGCGTCACGCTGGTGGGGGTCGTCAGCGCCGACGTAGGATTGCTGCTGCCGGACTTCCGGGCGGAGGAGCGCACGTTTCAGCTCCTGACCCAGGTGGCCGGGCGGGCCGGGCGGGCGGAGCTTCCGGGTACGGTACTGCTGCAGACGCGGAACCCCGAGCACCCGCTCTTCCATGCCGTGACGACGCACGACTACCACGACTTCATGGCTTACATCCTGAACGAGCGGCAGGTGCTGCGCTACCCGCCCTTTGCGCGCCTGGCGGTGGTGGAGTTTCGCGGGCCAAAGGCGGCGCGCGTGGAGGAGGTCGCACGGCAGTGGACCGGGCCGCTGCGCCAGCGAGCCGCGCAGGCGGACGGACCGGTGGAGGTGCTTGGCCCTGAGCCGCCCATGGTCGGGCGCGTCAAGAAGCAGTTCCGTTACCACACCCATGTGCGCGTGCCCCGAACCACTGACGCGCCCCCGTTGCAGCCACTGCTCCGCGCGGCCGACGAGGCCTTCGGCAGCCCGCCCCGTGGCTATCACGTAGCCATCGACGTAGACGCCCTGGGGCTCTTCTGATTGCCCCTGAGCGGCCGTACTACACCGGCAACGGCGCCGGGCCCATGCGGTAGATGGCGGCCGCCCACGTCAGGCCTGCGCCAAACGCCACCAGCGCGAGCGTATCGCCCGGGGCTACGCGGCCGGCGTCAAAGGCTTCGCTGAGGGCCAGCGGTACCGAGGCCGCCGAGGTGTTGCCGTAGCGATCTA
>JAAAOI010000071.1 GCA_009908945.1 Bacteroidota bacterium | reverse complement strand
CAACAGCGAGAGGCTCATGTACAGCCCGCACAGGTTCATGCGGCGGATGATGCCGGAGAACCGGGCCAGGGCGTCCGTGAGGGGCTCTCCGGGGGCAACGGTCTGGAAGAGGGTCTTCACCGAGGTTGCCATCATGCTGGCTGGCAAGCCGTGGCCGGTCGCGTCGCCAATCCCCAGCAACAGGCGGCCATTGCCCTCCGGGCGCACGTCGTAGTAATCACCACCCACCTCGGTAGCGGCGTACAGCCGGGCGTCCAGTTCCACCAGCGGATGGTTCGGCATAACGTCTGGCAGCATGCAGCGCTGGAGGGCCCGTACGCTCTGGATTTCTTGCTCCTGGCGAACGGCTGTAGGAGTATCTGAATGTTGAGGGTATGCGGCAGAGACCATAGATCAAAATAGATTTGCTATCATAGCCGATATAAAAGATGGAGCGCGCAAAGACGTTTCATCCAATTCGTAGGCTTAGCCTCCGCGTCACAAGCGTGAACAGGCGCCGCAGGGCAGGTGAAGGGCGTGCCAAGGGCCCGCGGCACAGAAACGCGCCGCGGCCATCTCGTGCTTAGCGTGGCGGGCGGCGGCGCTGCCCGGTGCTCCCCTCCACGTTCCAAAACCCGTTGCCCTCTTCCCGGGCTCGGGTCTCGGCCGCGATGAAGGCCGCCGCCTCCTGGTAGTCGCCCCGCTGCGCCAGGGCAAACCCATGCGCGAGCAGATGTTCATTCAGGAGCACACGGGGGCCGTCGTCTTCCGCGCGCAGATACACGTATGCCAGGAGGGCCCCGTCGGGGGTGCGGTGGTCCCGCGAGCGGTAGGCGGAGTCGTAGGCCAGTTCAACGGCGGCGCCCGCGGCCGCCTCAACCGCAAAGCTGTGCGCGGCCTCCGCCCGGGCCCGCAACGCCGCCGGCTCCTGGCTGGTACGCAGGGCCCATTGCTCCAGGTCGGGCCCGTAGGTGCGTGGGGGGACGTCTACCCCAATCAGCCGCACGCGCTCGCCATTTGAGAGGTGAAGGGTGTGGGCCTCCGCTACAGAGGCTACGACGAGGGTGTCGCCGGCCGCGGGCGGCGGTGCAGCGAGCATGGGCCCGGTGGAAAACAGCACGACGGAGATCAACGAAATAAGCAGGTGCATGGCACGCGGGCATCGGGAGCAGGACAAAAAGACGCTGAGCGACTCTACAGGTATCGTGCAAGACCCTGCAGCACTTAACACCATGCGATAGCCTGTGGCCCCTACGTTGCGTGCCGGGCGGTGCCCGATGCTCTCCGCGCCCGTGCCCGGGTACGGCGCCTCTTGCGCGGAGCAGAGCGCCTTCAGGAGCGCTCGGCCAGCATATCCAGCGTGCGATAAAACGAGCGGCGGTAGTTGGTGCCTGCTTGGCCGGCGTAAGATCCGCCCCGTTCCTCGCTCTGCTCCGCCCGGACGCGCACCAGCCCGTCTTCTTCGGTTGGCTCGATGAGCACGGTCATCTGCTGCTGTAGGGCGCCGCCCGTTTCGCCTGCCCGGTCTCGCTCCAGCAGGGCCTCAATGCGTACCCGGTCGCCCTCCAGGCGGTCGACCACGGTGTTGCGTGTGAAGCCGGTTCGGACCAGGGCCTCTTCCACCAGGTCGATGGCTTCATCGGTAGTCAGCTGATAGGTGGCACCCTGCGTGCTGCCGAGCCCTGCACAGCCCGCACTCAGCATGAGCAGCAGGACGAGACCAGCGGCCCATCGGATGGATAAAACGCTTTGGAAGCGGGGACGGATGGACATGCGTGCGTAAGTCAGGAGGCGTAAAAGGAGAGCAGTGACCCCGGCACTCGGGCAAGGGGCGACCCAGATGATACGAAATCGCACTGTCGGCTTCCACTTGCTTTTTTCATCCACGCCGTACCATTCAGGGCCATCCCCCCATGAGATGGTATCCTGTAGGCACAAAGCCCGGGCGGCGCGGGCAGCGGTAGCACCCGGCGGGTGATTACAGCGACACCGTGCCGCCGCTTACTCCGCCTGCCCCTCTTCCAGTCCTCCTTCGGCTCCTACCAAGGGCACAAACCGGAAACGGTGATGGCTCTCCTGCTCATAGGTGTCCTTACCCGTGCGGTACACCCGGCGCATGACCTGCCCCCCAGATTTGCCGACCGGCACCACGAGGCGGCCTCCGTTATGTTTGGCGGACGGCACCCGGAGCTGCTCCATCAGCGGCTGCGGCACATCGGCTGCGCCAGCGGTCACCACGATGCCGTCGTAGGGAGCAAATGCCGGCCAGCCCAGGGAGCCGTCGCCGGCTCGGGAGACCACGCGGTAGCCGAGGTCTTCCAGCACGCCGGTAGCGCGCGTCAGCAGGGAGCGGTGCCGCTCAATCGTGAAGACGCGCGCCCCCATCTCGCAGAGCACAGCGGCCTGATAGCCGCTCCCCGTCCCCACCTCCAGCACGCGGTCGTCCGGCTGGACGTCCAGCAGCATCGTCTGGTACGCCACCGTGAAGGGCTGGGAGATCGTCTGCCGCTTACCGATCGGCAGGGCCTCGTCGCGGTAGGCCCGGTTGCGCAGGGCGGGCTCCACAAACGCGTGGCGGGGGACCTTGGCGATGGCTTGCAGGACGCGCTTGTCGTTGATGCCGCGCTCGTGCAGTGCTTCCACCAGCTGTCGGCGTTGCTGCTGGTACTTGCGAGAGGAGGCCATAAGAGGCGTGAGGAAAACGAGCAGGAAGCGGGTAACAGGGGCATGCTGGGCCTCAGGCTGCAGCTGCAGTTGCAGAAGCGCTGAGGGCGTCCATCATCTGGGCCTGGAGCTCCTCGGGGGTGAGGTTTGAGATCAGGTCGCCGTTGCGGGAGATAGAGATCGTGCCGGTTTCTTCCGAGACCACAATCACGAACGCATCGGTTTGCTCCGTAAGGCCTACAGCCGCCCGGTGGCGCAGGCCCAGCTGCGGGCTGAGCTTCATGCTGGTAGAGACCGGCAGGATACAGCGGGCCGCCTCCAGCTTCCGGTTGCGGATGATCACGGCGCCGTCGTGCAGCGGATTTTGCCCATGAAACAGCGTCACCAGCAAGTCGCTGCTCACCCGGGCGCCGACCTGCTTGCCGGTTTCGATGTAGTTGCGCAGGCCGGTGGACCGTTCCATGACGATGAGCGCGCCAATATTCCGCTTGCTCATGTGCCGCGCGGCCTCGGTGACCTCCTCCACCAGTTCGCCTTGGTCAGACGAAGCCACGAAGCGGCGGACGAGCGGGTTTTGGCCCAGTAGCAACAGCAGGCGACGAATCTCGGGCTGGAAGAGGACGATGATCGCCAGGACGGCCACATCCCCGATCGTGGAGAAGAGGGTCTCCATGATCGTCATGTTCGCCGCCGTCACGATGACCTGCACAAGATACAGCGCCAGCACCCCCAGGAAGATCGACACGGCCAGCGTGCCGCGCATCAACAGGTACAGCTTGTAGAGGAGGTAGGAGACCAGGGCCACCTCCAGCACATCGACGATGCGGATGGGAATAAACCAGTCGAAGAGCGTCACAGGCGGAGCGCGTGGTACCGATACGGAAGGGGAGGGGGCTTGGGCTCACTGACCGGCGCGGGCCGTGGCCATCAAAAGAGCGAGCATGTCAACGGTAGGCCCTACATCATGGGTCCGCACGAGGGAGGCGCCGCGCAGCACGGCAACGGCGGTGGCGCCGAGGCTTCCGAAGAGGCGGTCTTTGATGGGCACCGGCGTGCCCGGATCGCCCAGCACGGCCCCGATGCTGCTCTTGCGGGAGACGCCGACCAACACCGGATGCCCGAGGTCTACCAGGCGGTCCACCGCGTTGACCAGGCGCAGGTTCTCTTGCGTGGTCTTGCCAAAGCCAAAGCCCGGATCTACAGCCACATCGGTGACGCCCGCCGCATGGGCAAGGGCCACCGCCTCCTGCAGGGCATCGGTGACCTCGGCCACGACGTCCGTGTAGGTGTGCTCCTGAGGCATGGCACCGGGCTGGCCCAGCGAGTGCATCAGGATAAGTGGGGCACCGGCCTCGGCTGCCACCTCCGCCATCTCCGGGTAGAGGCGCAAGCCGGTGATGTCGTTGATGAGGTGGGCGCCGGCGTCCAGGGCTGCGCGGGCTACCTCGGGTTTGTAGGTATCCACCGAGATAAGCACCTCAGGAAACCGCGCGGCGATGCCTTCTACCACGGGCACCACGCGCGCCCGCTCCTCCTGTAGCGCGACTGCCTCAGCCCCTTCCCCGTATGTCTTCCCGGCCGGCCGCGAGGACTCGCCCCCGACGTCGATGATGGCAGCGCCCTCGGCAATCATCTCCTCCGTGCGCGTCAGCGCCGCATCCAGGTCGGTGTACTGGCCCCCATCAGAGAACGAGTCCGGGGTAACATTCAAAATACCCATCACCTGTGCAACGCCGTCGGGCACGGGACGGCAATCCAGCATCCGCCCGCGGCAATTGAGGATGAACGAATCGGGCGCGGCATGTTCAGGCATGGATTTCAGCACGTGAGTCGAAGGGTGGAGCGAACACATACCGTACGAGCCCTGCGGCCGCTGGGGTTCTTGGAAAGCCCGTGCCCCGGCCGCCCTATACCCTGTGTTCCAACGATCGTAACACGCCCGCTGGACCATTGGGCCCCAGCAGCGTTACACGATATGCACACGCTGCATCATCTTACGAACCAATTCTGACGGAGGGTAGCGGTATGGGGAAGAAACTCTTGATGCTGGTCGGCGACTTTGGGGAGGACTACGAGATTATGGTGCCGTTTCAGGCGCTACAGATGGTCGGGCATGAGGTCCATGCCGTCTGTCCCGAAAAGGAGGCCGGCGACACGGTGAAGACGGCGATCCACGACTTTGAGGGGGACCAGACGTACACCGAAAAACCGGGGCATAACTTTGAGCTGAACGCCACCTTCGACGCCATTGATGAGACGCACTACGATGCGCTGGTGGTGCCGGGTGGCCGAGCGCCGGAGTACCTGCGGCTGCACGACCGCGTGCTTGAGATTACCCAGCACTTCTTTGCTGAGAATAAACCGGTGGCCTCCATCTGTCACGGCTTGCAGATTCTGGCTGCTGCGGGCGTTCTCGACGGCCGCACGTGCACCGCGTACCCGGCGTGTGGCCCCGAGGTAAGCCGTGCGGGCGGGACCTTCGTGGAGCATGCCGCTGATGAGGTAGAGGTGGATGGCAATCTCGTGACGGCCCCTGCCTGGCCTGCGCATCCGGCCTGGCTGGCTGCGTTCCTTGACGTGCTGGGCACCACGATCGACAGCCGGGAGCCGGCGATGGCCTAACCGCACGGGTTCCTGCGCGACACGCGCCGCATGAAACGTACGGCATGAAAAACGCCGG
>JAAAOI010000098.1 GCA_009908945.1 Bacteroidota bacterium | reverse complement strand
ATCGGCCACGAGGCGGTGCCCCCGCTCTACCAGGTCCAGCGCCACTTCACTCTTCCCGATGCCGGGCTTGCCCACCAGGAGCAGTCCCGTCCCATAAACGTCCACCAGTGCCCCATGGACGGCCCGTTGTAGGGCAAACTGATCCTGCAAAAACTCGCGCACCAGTGCCATGAACTCGATCGTAGGCTCTGGCGTCCGAAGCAGGGCCACGTCAGCCCCACGCATCAACTCCGCAAGTCCTGCGGGCGCCTCATTGCCGTGCGTCAAAATGAAGCAGGGCACGGGGAAAGCCAGCACCTGCTGTATCGCCTCACGGCGGGAGGCAGCGTCCAGTGACCGCAGATAGGCACATTCGGTATTCCCAAGAATTTGCACCCGCTGATGCGCGTAAAGCTCCACAAAGCCCGACAGGGCCAGCCCGGGGCGATGAAGACAGCTTTCCGTTACCTTAGCCGCCTGCAGATCGACTTCCGGGGTCAGCACCTCTACCCCTACGCTTACGTTGGTGCGCAGGTGGTTTACCAGTTCGGCCACCGACAGGGCATCTTTACGGAAAGGGGCAGCATGGTGTGGCATCCGATTGCGGCAGTTACTGATAAAAATGCCGATGCCCCAGGGGGCTGTCGACGTAGCGGCAGCACACGTTTTGCGCGTCCACCGTCAGGGCACTTCAACCGACGCGAGCACATCCGTGAGCAGGTCATCGCTCGTTATTTCCTCGGCTTCCGCCTCGTAGGAAGGCACGATCCGGTGACGCAGCACATCGGGGGCAATGCTGCGCACGTCTTCCGGCGTCACGTAGGCCCGCTTTAGCAAGAAGGCGTGGGCCCGGGCCGCGAGGTTCATGTTGATGGTCGCCCGCGGCGATGCCCCGTAACTGATCAGCCGCGTGAGCGCCTCAGCGCCGTAGGGCGCCGGGTTTCGTGTAGCCATCACCAGGTCTACGATGTACTGCTCTACCCGTTCGTCGATATACAACTCGTTCAGCACCGTACGCGCTGAAAGGATTTGACGGGGCGTCACCACTTGGTCGACCGGTGGCGTGGGCTCCGTCTGCGCCATCCGACGCATGATTTCCAGTTCTTCCTCCCGGGAGGGATAGGTGACCACAATCTTGAGCATGAAGCGATCCACCTGAGCCTCAGGCAGGGGATACGTCCCCTCTTGCTCAATCGGGTTCTGTGTAGCCAGCACCAGGAAGGGCTCCTCCAGTGGAAACGAGGTATCGCTGATCGTCACCTGACGCTCCTGCATGGCTTCAAGCAGAGCGCTCTGCACCTTTGCCGGGGCCCGGTTGATTTCGTCGGCCAGGACCAGGTTGGCGAAGATCGGCCCCTTCTTTATCGAGAAGTCTGCTTCTTTCTGGTTGTAGATGAGCGTGCCCAGGAGGTCGGCGGGCAGCAGGTCGGGGGTGAACTGAATGCGCTGGAAGGACGTGCCGATGGCCTGTGCGAGGGCGCTTACTGTGAGCGTCTTGGCCAGCCCTGGTACGCCCTCCAGGAGCACATGGCCGCGCGCCAGCAGCCCGATCAGCAGCCGGTCCACCATGTACTGCTGTCCGACGACCACGCGCCCGATCTCGTCTCGAAGATCATCGACAAAAGCGTACTGCGTCCGTAGGCGCTCGGTGACGGCCGAAAGGTCAAACGAAGGCATAGGGACAAGAGGCAGAAGTGACAGAAGGGTGCAAAGCGAAAGCCCATCGGACGTCAGAGCACCAGCGGCTGGGCATCCAGGCCAAATGCAGCGTCGAGGTCGTCGGTAATCTCGTTTAAACAACGGTGCAGGGCCAGGGAGCGCCCCACGAGCAATACCGCCTGGCCACGTCCCGTGAGGCACGCCCCAAACATCCCGTCCGTGGCACGGTCGGCCACGGCATCCACGATGAAGTCGACTACGGCGTTGGTGCCCGCCCATTCATCGCACAGCGAGTGGTGCGACATCATAAGCAACGTACCCAGCAGTTGCCAGTCGTGCGTTTGCACCGCTCGGACCAGCCGTGCTACGCGCCGGTTTTCACTCACCAGATGCCGGGCGACCGGGCGGTGCACAGGGTCAAGAAGCTCAAGCGCCTGGTCAAGGTCTCGGTGCTTCATCTGACTAAAGGACGTGAGGGGGCCGTAGGGCGTTCGGTTGAGGGCTCGGAGGGCATCGATGGCCCGCTCGTGCTGATCGTTGTGGTGGGCGGGAGGGCGAACCGGAGCACGGCTCGTGGTGATGAGGCCCCACCGCAGCTCATCGGCGGGCGGAGCCGGCAGGGGCAGGTAGTCGGCTTTGCTCGTATCCACGAGCGTGAGGCCTGGCGGATCAGCCGCGTGCACGGCCAGCGGATAGGCACTGCTGTAGGGCACCCCGGTACAGGTCGAGATCACGCTCCGCGCCCATTGCGCAACCGTTTCCACATTCGGCGCCGGTGCGTGGGAGGCAAACCCGTGGTAGGCTCGGATCGTGGCCACGCTCAGTGCAGAGAGCCGCGCATCGATACACGCCGGGGGCATGGCGCTGGCCACCACGACTTCCGCTGGCCGGGTAAGACCGGCACGGCGCAACGACTCGCGCACTACCCGTACCCAGGTGGGTAGAGCGGCGTCCGCCGCCTGTGTCGTTTTAGGGTCCCAGGTCCACCGGCGGTCATCGTTCGTGTGCCGCAGCCGCACCGCTGCTTTTTCCGATGCTTGCAAGGCCACCGCCACTCCAAACGGCAGACTCATCAGTACCGCGTAGCCCTCCATATAGGAGGTATGCCCAGCGAGGAGGCCCAAGCTTCCGTGGGCAAACGCTACGTGGGCATCAGGCCCGCCGGCACGCTCATCTTCCAACGCCTGGCGTGCCCACGCCTTAACCTCGGCGGGCCCCGGCGCTGTGCTCCCTTCCATTTGCTGCAGGACTTCCTGGAAGGAGGCAGCGTAGGATTGCAGGGCAGGAGGAGAAGCCATGGGCGGAAGAGAAACGATTCGGGCGAGGGCCCTTGAAAGGGAGAGCGCATCCAAACGCAGACTCAAAGGCGGGGTTCATCGCCCGGCATCCGTGCCTGCCGTGCGCTCACCTCCCGCCAACAGCTCCGGCGGTAGCGCTTCTGCCAGCTTCTCTCCGCCGACGACGCCAAAGTCAAGCGTCCGGATGGGAAACGGAATCGTGATATCGTTGGCCTCAAACTGCGCTTTCAGCCGCATGATGGAATCGCTCTGTGCACGTAAGTAGTCGGTTTGCTTGGCAAAGGGGACCCAGAACCGCACAACGAAGTCGATCGAGCTTCCTCCAAACCCGTTGTAGTACAGGTCGACCGCTTTCTCTTCGTCACGGAACTCGATGGCTTCGATGGTCTCCAGGGCCAGCGCTTTCGCTTTCTCCAGGTCGTCTCCGTAGGCGACGCCGCAGGCCAGGTCAATGCGGCGGCGGCCGGTGCGGGAGAAGTTGACGAGGGGGGCCTGGAGGACCTGTTTATTAGGGATAACGACGATCTGTCCTTGAAACGTGCGCAGATGCGTGGCGCGCAGATTGACCTCCTCCACGGTACCTTCGTGCCCGTTGGACTCCACGATCTCCCCTTCGCGAAATGGACGCCGTACGGCCAGTAGCACGCCGGAGATAAAATTAGCAGCAACGTCTTGAAACGCGAACCCAAGGGCCAGCCCGGCAATCCCAGCGCCAGCTAAAAGCGTAGCCACCACTGTGCCCAGCCCCACCACGCTAAGCGCTGCAAAGATCCCGATGGCTGCCACGACGCCCTTCGTTAGCGACACCGCCAGGTTGTTCACGTTTTTGTACGTCGACACACGTTGCACTGCTGCACGTACCGCCCGCTGGGCCAGCCGAGAGGCGTATATCGTGAGCACCAGGATGACCGCTGCAATCAGCATGTTGGGCAGCAGTGCCACAAACTCAACGTACCACTCGGTGAGTTTGTCGACCAGCGTAGAGGTAGCCGTTTCTAAAGCGGAGGTAGACTCTTGCATAAGAGCAGCGCGCTGAATAATCGTAAAGACAACGACCCCAAATCAAGGATACCTTCTGCGCCCTCCGGACGCAAGGTTGTTGTCACAACTATTGCACCACTGTAACGTCAGTCGGCCCTCGACACCAGCCGGTCGCCCGGGGCCATGGGGTACCCATTTAGGAAATCCGGTGCCGCCATTCGGCGCCTTCCCTGTTGCTGCACCTCGGTGCAGGCTACCGCCCCGGTTCCACACGCAACGACCAGAGCGTCATCGGTAGAAAGCACCGCCCCTGGCTTGCCACTTCCACTGCGCAGGCCTGAGCGATAGATTTTAAGCTGCGTGCCTTCGTGGTAGGTCCACGCCCCGGGGTATGGCGAGAGGCCACGGATGAAGTTATGCACCGTCTCAGCGGGCGCCTCCCACGGAATGCCGCAGTCTGCCCGGTGAATTTTGGGTGCTGGGGTCGCCCGTGTATCATCTTGCGGCTGCGGGTCGGCGGTCCCCGCTTCGATACGTCGGACCGTTTCTACCACAGCATCGGCCCCCAGGTGCATCATCCGGTCGTGCACCTCGCCGGCCGTTTCGTTAGGCCCGATGGGCATATGTTTTTTGAGGATGATGTGCCCGGTATCGACCTGCGGCTCCAGGAAGAACGTCGTGACACCGGTCTGTTCGGCGCCGTCCATCACCGCTCGGTTGATGGGCGCGGCGCCACGGTACCGCGGGAGCAGCGAACCGTGCAGGTTAAACGCCCCGAGGCGAGCGTGCTGATACACGGCCGGCGGCAGGATTTTGAAGGCCACCACCACAATAACATCCGGTTCAAGGGCCGCGACGTCAGCGGCAAAGGCTTCGCTTTTAACGGACGCAGGCTGAAGGATCGGGTGCAAGTTGTGCTGCTGCGCCGCCTTCTTGACCGCCGTTGGCGAGCGCTGCTGTCCCCGGCCGCGGGGCCGGTCAGGGCCCGTAGCCACGGCTACCGGAGGATACCCTGCCTCGATGAGTTGATTAAGCGAAGGCACCGCAAACTCCGGCGTGCCCATGAAAAGAAGGCGCATGGCAACAGCGGTGGATGGTAGAGCAAGAGCGACGATCCGGCGCCATTAAAACTGGTCGCCGAAGAGGGCTTCCACGAACGCGCGGCGGTCAAAGATCTGGAGGTCGTCGATCCCCTCCCCCACGCCGATGTACTTCACCGGCACCTTAAACTCGTTCGAGACGCCGATCACGATGCCCCCTTTTGCGGTGCCATCCAGCTTGGTCAGCACCAGCCCGGTGACGTCCACCGCCTCCGTGAACACCTCGGCCTGCCGTATCGCGTTTTGCCCGGTGGACGCATCAAGCACCAGCAGCACCTCGTGCGGCGCATCGGGGATTTGCTTGCTCATTACCCGCTTCACCTTCGACAGCTCGTCCATAAGCCCCCGGCGCGTATGGAGGCGGCCGGCCGTATCGATGAGCACCACCTCGGCGTCGCGCGCTTCGGCAGCCGCCAGGGTGTCGAAGGCCACCGCAGCCGGGTCCGACCCGTGCGCCTGCTTGATGAGGTCAACCTCCGCCCGGTCAGCCCAAATCTCCAGTTGCTCAATCGCCGCTGCCCGAAACGTATCGCCCGCGCCCAACAGCACGCGCCGCCCGGCCTGCCGGTACCGGTGGGCTATCTTACCAATGCTCGTTGTTTTACCCACGCCATTGACGCCCACTACCATCACCACGTGCGGCGTGTGCGGTAGGTCAGCCTCAAAATCAGCAGGCATCTCCGGCACCTCATCCAGCATGAGGTGCGTGATCTCCTCCCGGATCAGCTGGTTGAGCTCCTTGGTGGAGACAAACTGATCACGCGCCACCCGGGCCTCTACCCGGTCGATGATGTCAAGGGTCGTCTTAACGCCGACATCGCTCGTGACCAGCACCTCCTCCAGTTGGTCCAGCACAAGGTCGTCCACCTCATCTTTGCCGCGCACCATCCGGTCGAGCTTGCCAAAAAAGCTCGTCCGCGTCTTCTCAAGCCCCTCCTCCAGCTTTTCCTGGTCTTCGGGGGAAGGCTCGTTGGTGCTGGTTTTGAATCGGTCAAAAAAGCCCATAACGGTGGTGGCGGGGGAAAATCAACGGGGAGACAACCAACACCTCGCAGCTCACGAGGAGTGGGGATGCACAGAATCTGTAGAAGCTTCGGCGGGCGATTCGCCCGGTGGTCGGGGGGTGGGCATGTTGGCTACCATCGAGCCGTCGTCTCCGTCGAGTTCAGCGTCTGTGAGCGCAGGGGTGGCAGCGCGCAGCGTGCGAGTGAACCGCACAACATATAGCACCAGCGCATACACCATCAGGACGGCGGTGACGATGAGGCACACCTCTAACACCGGCGGGTCAGCCTCCAACAGCGCCGCCAGCACAGTGATAGCGAGCGCCCCTACCGCAAGCTTGCCCGTCCAAATGCTCATCAGAATACGCCCTGTGCGGCGTGCCAGCACCACCCCACCCGTTACGATGACGAGATCACGAGCGACCACGACGAGCAAGAACCAGAGCGGAAGGGTGCCGCGCAGGACGAGGGCCAGCGTAACCATAGCTGCCGCGAACTTGTCGGCCATGGGGTCGAGCACTTTGCCCCACTCCGAAACCGACCTCGACCAGCGGGCCACCTTGCCATCAACCCAGTCCGACAGGATGGCTGCACCGGCCAGGCCAAAGATCCACGTCTTCGACCCGTCGATAAAGATCAGGTACGCCAGCGGAGGAACGAGGGCGAGCCGCAGCAGCGAGAGCGTATTGGGGATCGTCCAGAACTTCCCAAGATCGGGCACCAGCCGAGCCGACGAGGCGGAAGTGGACATACGCGCGGTGGATTTGTGAGGAAGAGGTGGCATGGTGTCCGCGGGGCCCCGAACCTGTACGTTGAGATACGCGACCTTCAGGCGATAGTTTAAGATAGCCGCGACCCGAGGTTGTGACAGGACGCGGGCATGAACAGTTGGCTAATCCCATGCCGCGCATCGATCGCGCCCGGCAAGGCCCCCCGTGCGCGCAGTGAGGATATCGTCCTGCTGCTGGCACCCGCGCCCCGCGTCAGTTTTTGCTGGCTTGCTTGAGCGTTTGCTTTTCCTTTTCACTGAGGGCATCGTACCCCTCCTCGCTGATCTTGTCCAGAATGCGATCCACCTCCGCCTCGGATGCGGCCGACGTAGGCGACGAGGTAGACGACTTGGAGCGGCGCGGACCTCGGGAGGGGCGGGACGAGCCGGACGTGCTGCTGCCCGCGTCACTGGGATCCCCGATGGAGAACCACGACGTCGACTGGCTGAAAAGCCCGCCATCGCTCGGTGGTTTGGGCGGCGCGGCGCGGCGGCGACCCGTGCCGCCCAGCAGGACGGCCGCCCACGAGGACAGGTCGTAGCCATGCTGCTCGGCCCGGGCGAAGCCAAAGCCTGCCAGGACACCCCCCCAGTGCGCAGCCACCGCCGTGTTGCTCCCCGCAAGTGTTATCAGATCGAGGAGCAACAGCCCGCCAATCAGCCAGGACACCTTCACCGGCCCCAACAGCAGCAGCCCGATGCGTTTATCCGGGTAGAACGTCGCCACCGCCGTCATCACAGCGAAAACGGAGGCTGAAGCCCCATACACGTAGTTTGATGCAAAAATGGACCCCGGGAAAAGGCCGGTGAACAGAATCATAAGCAATCCTCCACCAATCCCCCCCAGCAGGTACAGCGCCAGGAGATGCGGCGACCCGTACATCTCTTCGTGGTCGCGCCCCAGCCAGTACAGCAGGAGCATGTTAAAGCCTATGTGGATGAGTCCCCCCAGCCCAAGGCCCATGTGGATGAAATTATACGAGAGAATCGTCCACGGCCGAAAGATGAACTCCAGCGGCGCGGGCCTGAGTGTCGCATACTCAAACAGGAAGCCCTGCACCACATCAATATGGGCTAATAGAATGGCCCATAAGAGGTAAAAGACCACATTGATGGTCAGAAGCACGCGCATGGCGCGCGGAAGGGCACGATACCAGATCAGAAAACGATTCACAGTGTGATAGCTTTTCCGCCGAAGAGATGTACGGTCAGGCGTAGATAAAACCCCCGGCCTTAGTTGGGGCTCTTACCGCGAACAAAACGTAAGGTTTATGCCGAACGCCGACCCCGAAGCTACAGCTGGGCTGCAGCGGCGCGCCTCAGGCCGTACGTTAGTAGCGCAGCACCCGGTCAGGCTTCAGAAAGGGCAGCTGGCCGCGCCAGTACGTGAGCATCAGCGCACCGAACGCCGCCCCCCCCAGGTGGGCGAAGTGGGCGACCCCGTTTTGTGTCCCCGTCACGCCATTAAATAACTCAAACACTACCAGCGCACCGACCAGCCACTTGGCTTTTACCGGGGCCAAGAAGTACAGGTAAATGGGTTGATTGGGAAACATCATGGCGAAGGCAATCAGCACGCCATACACCCCGCCGGACGCCCCCACCGTCGGGATATTACCTCCCCAGATGACGCCCAGATGGACCAGCGCGGCGCCCACCACACAGACGAAATAGAAAATTGTGAAGCGATGCGAGCCCCAGACATTCTCCAGCTGCATTCCAAACATCCATAGGGCAAACATATTGAACAAAATATGGCCAAAGCCCCCATGAAGAAACGCGTAGGTGACGAGCTGCCAGGGCCAGAAGCCCGGATTATTGGTGACGCCCCCAAAGATGCTCAAGGCCTGGTCTCCCCCGGCCGGGGGGAATAGCGCCATCAGGTTCAGGAAACCGGCCATGATGTCGGCGTTGGTTGCTACCGCTACATTCTGCGCCACAAAGATAAGGACGTTCAGAATGATAAGGTTCTTGATGACCGGCGGGAAGACCGAGAACTGCGTGGGCGGCTGGTAGGAGGAGCGAGACATGCACTTGGACAAAGGTGGAGGAACAGGCGACACCAGCAGGTAAACTTGACCGGCCTAAAGGCCGATACATGGTATGCCTGCCGGTGGGACCGCTGCTTATAGGAAGGGTGGCGGTTGATGGTTGCACGCCTTCCCACCTGTACAGATACGTTTCTGGTTTGAAAGCTTCTGCTCCATGCCTCGTTCGTTTTCCCCCGTGATGCGTCTTCTGAGCATCAGCGCAGGGCTTTTCCTGGCTGCTCTTTCGCTGGGTGCCCTTGTCGTAAGCCTACTGGTGGCCCGTGCACCGGTACCCGATCTCGAAGCGTTGCGCGCAGGCGAGTCGCCGTTGCTTGGGCAGGCCACCCGCATTTACACGGCCGATGGGGTCGAATTGGCCCGTTGGTTCGATGAGGACCGGGTCTGGGTGCCCCATACCGCTATCGCACCTGTGGTGCAGGAGGCACTGATCGCGGTGGAGGACCATCGCTTTTACACCCATCATGGCATAGATCTCAAGCGTCTGATGGGCGCGGCGTACCACACCCTGCGCGGCCAGCGGCAGGGCGGCTCCACGCTGGCAATGCAACTTTCCCGCAACCTCTATCCCTCGATTGCTGCCGCCCCGCTGTGGGAACGCAAGATGAAAGAGATGGTCACCGCGCTGGCCCTGGAGCGTACCTACACCAAACCCGAAATCCTGGAGCTGTACCTGAACACGGTACCGTTTGGCTATCGGGCCTATGGCATTGAAGCCGCTGCGCGCGTGTTCTTCGATGAAACGGCCGCTACCCTATCCACCCTGCAGGCCGCTACCCTCGTCGCAGTGCTGCGCGGTCCGTCTTACTACAACCCCCGGCAACACCCAGAGCGGACGCAGGCGCGGCGCAACCTTGTGCTGGACCGTATGGTGGCTACGGGCCGTCTTGAGGCCGCTGCGCGCCCTCCCTCGCAGGCACCGCTGCACTTGGCTGCTCCGCGAGACCGCAGCACCACGCCCCTCGCCCCCCATTTCCTCGACCGCATCCGTGCTACCGTCGCGGAGTGGGCCGCCGCCAGAGGGCTGGACCCCGCTCGGGCCGGCCTCCGGGTCCACACGACGCTGCAGGCCTCGCTGCAGCAGATGGCGCTGCAGGCCCTTACGCAAGAGACGCAGCGCATTCAAGCACTGGCCGACGACCAGTGGGCCGGAGCCTCCGTCACGGATAAGGCTCGCGAAGAAGCTACAGACGAGCGGCGGCCCGACGCCTTCCAGTTTTGGTGGGACGCCCATCCCGAGCGGGTGCGTACCTACCTCCGACGCACGGAGGCCTATCGCACCTTACGAACACAGGGCCATGCGCCCGGCACGGCGGAAGCACAGTTGCTCCAGGACCCGTCCTTCACTGATTCGCTGCGGCTGGCCCACACGCGCATAGATGCCGGCTTTGTAGCGCTTGACCCGCAGACGGGAGCCGTCCGAGCCTATGTAGGGGGGCGAGACCATACCCGCGATGCCTTTGACAAGGTGGGGCAGGCTCGGCGCCAAGCGGGCTCGACGTTTAAACCGTTTCTCTATGCTGCGGCTATGGAACAGGGCTACTCGCCCTTCGACCTGGTAAAAGATTCTGTTGTTACGTACCGCCAGCCCAATGGCACCGCCTGGCGTCCGCGCAATGCCAGTGGCGGCGCGTCCCAGGTGGCCCTGACGCTGCGTGAAGCGCTGGCCTATTCCACCAACACGGTCGCGGCCCACGTAGGGATGGCGCTCGGGCCAGCAGCGGTAGCCGATGCCGCGCGTCGGGCCGGCCTCCAGACGCCGCAACGCCCGGTGCCTTCGTTGGCCTTGGGTACCAGCGAGGTCACCCTGCTTGAACTGACCGCTGCGTACGGTACGCTGGCCAACCGGGGCCGCGCTCCCACCCCTTACCTCATCTCGCATATTGAGCACGGCACGGATACACCCCCTGCAACCTTTGGCCCGCGGGCCAAGCGCGGCTTTTCGCCCTACACAGCGTATCTCACGCTGGACATGCTCCGGGACGTCGTCTCCTATGGAACAGGGGCTGCCCTGCGAACGACGTACGGGCTGCAGGGCGACCTGGCGGGCAAAACCGGGACCACCCAGCATGGCGCCGACGGGTGGTTTGTGCTCCTCCATCCGTCGCTCGCGATGGGTGCATGGGTAGGCTTTAATGACCCGCAGTTGCGCCTGCGCACCAGCCCGTCGGCCCAGGGCAGCCGCACGGCGCTACCTATCGTAGCCACCTTCGCGCAGACCTTGTTCGACGCCAACCCGGCACTGGAGCACGCACGGTTCCGTGCGCCCGCGGGACACCACATGCCTCGCCCCGCTTACCTGGACGCCGCCGAGCACCCGACGTACCGGGCCGTGAACGCCCACCTCTTCCAGCCTGCCCTCGACAGCACGTTGCGCGCGCGGCTGGAGCGCCTCCCCCTTCCCCCGGCGTGGCGACAGCATCTGCTTGGAGACACTGCGGATCATCATACAGCAGAGCCTCCGGCGCGGCAGGAGGTAGAAGCGCTGCTCCGGGCCCGGCTGAAGGAAGCGGATCATGAACGCCCGCTGGTGCGTCGAGACTCCTTGCCTTCCTGGATCCCGCCAGACGCCGAGCGGGCCCTCCGCTTACGGCTTCCCGAGTAGCTGCCTCATCGCATGGCCCTCATCGCATGGTCCTCATCGTTTCCGACGCGCACCTGGGGGAGGGCCCTGCCGATTCGGCGCGACATGAGGAGCGCACCCTCGTCCGGTGCCTCAAAGCCCATCAGGCCCGGGTCACGCACGTGTATCTGTTGGGCGACCTCTTCGACTGCTTTATCGAATACCGACACGTCGTCCCCCGAGGCTTTGTGCGCCTCCAGGGGCTTCTTGCCACCTGGGCTGACCGCGGCGTGGAAATCACGTATCTGGCAGGGAACCACGATCCCTGGCATCGCACGTATGTGCGCAACGAGTGGGGAGCGCAGTTCGTGCAAGAATCGGTGGTGGCCACGCATTTCGGCCGCCGGCTTTACCTGCGCCACGGCGACGGCCTCTCGAGGTCAGCCCAGCCCTACCGGCGCATCAAGCCTCTCCTGCGCCACCCCGTCCCCACGGCACTCTACCGCTGGCTGCTGCCGGCCGATGTGGGCATGGGGCTCGCACGCTGGGTGAGCCGCCAGTACGGGGGCAAGCCTCCCAGCCTTCACGCGGCAGGGGAGGTCCGAGCCCTCGCGCATACCATTCTACGGCGTACCCCGATTGATATGGTCGCGATGGGGCACACGCACATCGCCGACCTCCAATCTTGGCCTGCCGGACACTATATAAACGCGGGCTGCTGGCGAGACGACCGGACGTTTGCTCGGCTTGACGCCAGGGGGCTCCACCTTAGCCATTGGAACGGTTGGGCAGCCGAGGAAGTTGATGCCGTGCTCTTTTAGGTGCGTACATTTGCCGAGGTCGGCCTCGGACGCATCGCCGGAACGTCGCCCTTTACCCCTTCGTTACGCCGCCTTTTTCTTTCATGGCATCTAACTACTCTGACGACGAGCTGAATCGGTACTTCAGCGATCCAGCGGCACGCCGGGGGGCCTCCTCATCTCAGCAAGACCAACCGGAGGGTTTCTTCACGCGGCGCTTCAACAATCCTCAGTTGGCCCAGGCCGTGGCCGTTCTCTCCGGGCTTACCGCCGTCGTGCTCATCGCAGCTCTTGGGATCGGGCTGTGGCTGTATGCTCTAAGCGATGACCTCCCGTCCCTGCAGCAGTTAGAGAACCCCTCGCTCGATCTGGCGACCATCGCCTACACCTCCGATGGCGAAGAGCTGGCCCGGTACGGACGCCAGAACCGATCGTGGGTCGACTACGACGCTATGTCGCCGCATGTGATCAACGCCTTGATTGCAACAGAAGACCATCGGTTCATGGAGCACTGGGGCATGGATCTGTTTCGCACGGCCTCGGCAGTTGCCCAAACAGTATTGACGGGCGACCGGCAGGGCGGGTCGACCATCACGCAGCAGTTGGCCCGCAACCTGTATAATGAGCAGATCGGGTTTGAAGCAACCATCGGGCGGAAGCTGAAAGAGATGCGCACCGCCGTAGAGCTTGAGCGCCGGTACACGAAGCGAGAGATCGTTGAGATGTACCTCAACACGGTGGCGTTTGGCAATAACGCCTTCGGCATCGAAGCTGCTTCATGGACGTATTTTGGCACCACCGCTGCCGATCTTACGGTGCCGCAGGCCGCTACGCTCGTGGGCATGCTCCAGGCTACCACCTTCTTCAACCCCGTGCGGAACCCCGAGAACGCCAAAGGCCGCCGGAACGTGGTCATGCGCCAGATGGTGCGTCATGGGCTATTGGCGGAAGCGCGCTACGAGGAACTACGGGAGGAGCCGATAGAAGCGGAGCGCCGGTCAGCCGAAATCACAGAAAGCTTTGCCCCCTACGCCGCCGAATATGTGCGGAACGAACTGACCCGGTGGCGCACCGACTCGGGCCGGGACATTTATGGCGAGGGCCTGCGGGTCTACACCACCGTCGATTCCCGCATCCAGCAGGCCGCGCAGGACGCCATCGACGAGACGATGGCCGCCCTGCAGTCCGTCGTGGATTATGAGTGGAGCCGCGCCAACGGATGGTTTCTTGGGAATGACATCACCGACTACACCGCACAGGAGGGATACGACCCGTTTGCTCACTTCTGGCAGCAGCACCAGCCCTTGTTGGATAACCTGATCCGCAACACCGATCGGTTTCGGTCGCTGCGCGATGACGGGGTAGCCCCCGAGGAAGCCCTGCGCGACCTGCGCAACCGCACAGCCCTGGTCGATTCCATCAAGCGCACCGCTACCCGCCTCGAGGCCGGGCTGGTTTCCATCGACCCCCACTCGGGGGAAATCCGGGCCTGGGTGGGCGGGCGCGACCTTGCCACCGACTGGTATGATCACGTCGCCATCGCCCGTCGCCAGCCCGGCTCCACGTTCAAGCCCTTCCTCTATGCCGCGGCTATTGACAACGGCTACCGGCCCGACGACACGCGCGTCGATAGCGTCTTCACCTACACCGACCCGCAGACCGGGCGGGAGTGGAGCCCGCAAAACTCCGGCGGGGACGCGACGAACAAGGAAATGACCCTGCGCCGGGCCCTCGCCGAATCCAAAAACACGATCGCGGCTCAGATTGGCCTCGAAATTGAGCCCAGCACCATTGCCTTCTATGCCCGGCGCATGGGCATTCAAAGCCCGCTGGACGAGGTACCATCTCTCTCGCTCGGGGTCAGCGACGTGTCCCTCCTGGAGATGACCCGGGCCTACAGCACCTTGGCCAATGGTGGCCTGAACTACGAGCCTACCATCATTCAGCGCATTGAAGACCGGTTCGGGAATGTGCTCTATGAGGCCGAGCCCTCGCCGTCAGAGGCCCTCTCGGAGGAAGTGGCCTACACCGTGGTTGACATGCTACGCGACGCCGTGGCCTCCCCTGATGGTACGGGCGCACGGATCCAGTGGCAGTATCAACTGGGCGATTACGACCTGGCCGGCAAAACTGGCACCACACAGAATAGCGCCGATGGCTGGTTCATGCTCATGCATCCCGATCTTGTGACGGGCGCCTGGGTAGGCTTCAACGATCAGCGCGTCACGTTCCGCTCCAGTCAGTGGGGGCAGGGGTCACGCACCGCCCTGCTGGTCGCCGGTGACTTCACGCGGCGCCTGGCAGATCATTCCGATGAACTGCTGGCCGAGGGCCGGCGATTTCCGCTCCCCGCGGACTTTTACGACGATACACCACAGGAGGACTTCCTGCCAGAACAAGGGCGCGTGGGATGGTGAACGGCCCCCACTGGCGAGTGCCAGCCTGTATCTCACTACCCGCGCCGTCAGGTATGCACTGCCGCGCCATTGAAACACACGAGCGGCAATAGACTTCACTTACTTCTTATTCCACCCACTTGTGGCGCTGCTTCAGCGCTGGATCCCCACGTAGCAATCCATGGACACCCAACAGGTTACCGTAACGATTCCGCGAAAGGAAGGCACCACCAAATCGAATGACCCCATCGAGGTATGGCCGTTGGTCAAGGCTGCACTGGAACGAGTGGAGGCCGATGAACATGTGATGGACGCCGCTGAATCTGCACTCGCCCACAGCGATGGCTGCGTGGCTATTGGCAACTTCCTGGATACGGAGTCTACCCGCATTCAGCGTATGGATTTCCGCTACCGGGTCCCGCTGCTGGTGCTGGCCGCGAAAAAAGCCCGGACGGACGGCCGCGCCGACTCTATCTACGATGGCACCGAAGAGATCCTCTTCTTTGAGACGGACCAGGACCAGTACCCGTTCGATATCTCAAAAGACTGGACGGTCGACTGGATGGAGGTGGCCGACGAGCGAATCGACGGCTACGAGAACATCGGCTCGGACAACGAGACGTGGGCTACCGATCGCCTGATGGACTTTCAGGAGATTGACGTCAACAAGTACCTCAGCGACGAAGAACAGTACGACGAGTTGGACGAGACAGATGAGGACGTGACCCGTCGGGACGTACGGTAATCGCTGGTGCGTTTTGCGGGTTTCTTTGGTGGATGCGCTCCCTCGTCGCACGCTTTGCCAGGGGGGCGCCTCACCGGTGAAGCGTGTCCGCTCGGCCGCTGAGGTACTGCCCGTGAAACCCCAGCGGGATGGGGTGCGGCACTGTGGCGCGGGCCTGCTCCTGAAGTGTGGCGGCGTCCAAAACCAGGAGAAACGACGTCTCCGCCGCTGCATCCAGCACAACCGATAGCACCACCCCATCGCCCTCGGTGGTGGCGCCCGGGCGCGCCACAAAGACCGGCTCACCCGGATAGCAGCCCGCGGCATACCACGTGTTTGCTTGGCCCGTCGTCACGTCGATGCGTACGAGTTGGTCCGTGAAATGACCAGGCACACGGTTGCCCGTCCCCCACACGTAGCGATAGGGGCGCCCATTCACGCGAGCGTAATCAATGCGCGGGAGCTCCAGCCCGGTATCGGAGAGCACCTCCTTCCGGGCGGTCTGCGCGTTCAGATCCAGATGAAAGCGCCAGGGGTCCGCTGCGGCGCGTTCGCCAATTCCCTCGCGCAGGCGATTCAAGAAGAGCCGATCAACGACCGAAGCGTCGGGGTACCCCGCGAGGTCCACCGCAATCTGCCCTTCCCCTGTGACAAATGCGTTGATGTGGTGAAACGCGAAAAACGCAGGCCCCGTGCAGGTGGCAAGGTGGGTGCCTTCGGTACGGTCGAACACGTGAAACTGCGTGCCGCGCTCGGGGCGCCAGCGGTAATTGGCAATAAAGGGCTTGCCACTAAAGGCCAACGCAAGCGGGTTCACCACAAACGGAAACGCCGCCAGAATCAGATGCTGCTCTGTCATCGCAAAGCTGTGCATGTACGCGGGCTCGTCCACCGCCAGCGATCCAAGCGGCGTGCGCGTGCGACTCCCAGGGGTGAGCTTGTAGAGCTGGTACGTGCTTGTCTTGCTAAACGCAGTGGTGTAGCTGTAGAGCGTGCCGCTGCCCGGGTCCACGTGGGGATGGGCCGTGGTGATGTCCCCAGGCAGGGCATCCTCGTACGTCGTCTCGCCAAGCGTATCCAGCGTTTCGGGGTCGAAACGAATCGGGAGCGGGGTTTCGGTGAGGGCAACGTACTGATCCGCCAGCCGCATCACGTTGACATTGGCGTTATCCGTGATCTGCGGCCGAAACATCGCCATTACCCGCCCGAAGATGGACCGGCAGGGGTCCGTCGCAAACTCAGACCGCTGGATGGTGCCGGTCGCCTCTGCCTGCGCGTACGACGTTGAGTTGAGGAAGCGATTGGCGTAGCCCACCTGCCCCTCCGAAAAGGTAAAGGCATGGAGCATCGCCAGCCCGTCGAACCAGTGGTTGTACGAGCGGTCGCCCACCTCGAATTTGGCGGGGCCGTTGCGGACGAGCGTGCCCTGTAGCCACGGCGGCAACTGCCCATGCACCGGCAATACGTCGTGACGTGTCTCCTGTGTGAGCGACGTTAATCCCAAGTGATAGGGCGCTTCGGCCATAGCCTGAGGGGCCTTGGTTACGTGGTGCCGGTAGAACCGAAGCCACCCGAGCCCCGGGAGGTTGTTTCGAGCGTATCCACCTCTTCCCACTGCACCCGCTCATACCGGGCCACCACCAACTGGGCAATCCGCTCCCCGCGTTCAATGGCAACCGCGGTGTCGCCCAGGTTCACGAGCGCGACCTTCACCTCACCCCGGTAGTCGGCATCAATCGTCCCAGGCGCGTTGAGCACGGTGATGCCACGCTTCACCGCCAGCCCACTCCGCGGCCGCACCTGCCCCTCACAGTCCGGTGGAAGGGCAATCGAGAGGCCGGTAGGCACGAGGGCGCGTGCGCCAGGGGCCAACGTCAGTGGCGCATCCTCGGGAACCGCCGCGCGCAGGTCCACCCCTGCACTGCGATCGGTGGCGTGGCTCGGCAACGGAAGGCCCTCGGCATGGGGCAGGCGGTGCAGCGCAATACGGCGTGTAGACATAACGTGGTGGGAACGGAAGGTGGCAAAGAAAAGAGCGGGGCGGGGCCTGATGCGCACAGCCTACGCAAAGCCGAACATGACCATGGCGACCATGCACACGGCGGCAAAGGCCAGCAACTTGAGCAACAGCGGCAGGCAAAAACGGAACCAGCGGTCGTAGGGCACCCCCGCCATCCCCAGAATACCCATGAGCACCGCGTTGGTGGGGACGATCATGTTGGCGAAGCCATCACCGAAGAGGAAGGCCTGCACGGCAATCTGCCGGGAGACTCCCAGCAGATCACTCAGGGGCGCCATGAGTGGCATGGTGACGAAGGCTTGCCCGCTGCCCGACGGCACAAACAGGTTCAGGACCGTTTGCATCAGCATCATTCCGACCCCGGCCAGTTCGGGCCCTACGGTGCCCAGCGGCACGGACAACGCATGCACGATGGTGTGCAGGATCTGCCCATCTTCCATGATGAGGGCGATCCCTCGCGCAACGCCCACCAGCAACGCCGTCTCGGTCAGCTCCTTCGCGCCCACCACAAACTCGCGGGCCACTTCGCTTGGCCCCACCCGCCCAATCAGGGCCGTCAGCACCCCTACAATCAGGAAGGCCGCCCCCAGCTCCGTGAGGTACCATCCCCATCGGGCAATGCCCCACACGGCCACACCCAGTGCCAGCAGAAACGTGCACAGGATGGCCACGTGGGTAAGCTGTAGCGCAGGGTATTCTGTGGTCGGGGCATCAGCAGCCGGCATGTCCAGCCCCGTCAGGAGGCTACGCGCGGGGTCCCGCTGGACGTCCTTCGAATATCTGTACACATGGTGCGTGCCGATCAGCACAAAGGGCAGCAGCAGGCCCATACGGATCGGCCAGCCCGAGTACGTCGGTAAATCGGCCACGCCTTGCGCCACCACCACGGTATACTGGTTGAAGGCTGCCGCGCCGTACCCGATGCCGTAGCCCGCAACGATGATCCCTACGGCCGTCATCGTGTCCATCTTCATCGTACGACAGAGCGCGGCCAGGATGAGCACGAACGGGATATACTCGGCCGAGGCGCCCATGACGCTGGACGTGAGGGCGAACACGAAGATGGTGATGAAGATGAGCAGCCCAGGGCGCCCCCCCAAGCGCTCCAGCAAGCGCCCGAGCAACGCGTCGATGGTGCCCGTCTTTCGGATGACCGCGAGCACGCCGCCAATGATGAACAGAAAGAAGATGATCGCTTGCGCGTCGCCAAAGGCCCGCGGAATCGCGGTGAACAGCGCCAGCGGGCTGAGCAGCGCGCCATCCTCCACCACCTCGAACGTGCCGGGTACCACAACGGTGGTGCCCGCGACCGTCTCAGTATCGAATGCCCCCTGCGGTACGATCCACGTGAGCACCAGCGCGCCGGCCATCAAAAAGAATAGCAGCGTGAGGGTGTGAGGCATCTTGAAGTTCATGGACAGCGGCCCCTCACGAGGACGGATCTGAAAGCGATGGAGCGAAAACCGAGGTGCGCAGCGTCGGCACGCGTGGTATGATGAGAAATTCTATACTAAAATGCGACCGCCGTCCCGCCTCGGTCGATCGTGCCTGTCCGTTCTCCTTTGAGCGACGCGCGCAGGCGCCGAAAAATACAGCGGGTCTTCATGCCCGAACCCACCTGCGATGCCTGCGTTCGGCGTTCGCACAACGTATCTTTAAGGTGCTTTACTTCCTTTCGCTTTTTCGCTCACTCCGCTTCTTCGCTTCATGGCCGAGGCCTCCGCTGCATCTCCATCCCCTACCCCCAAACGGCACGATACCCACGCACCGCGCACCCACACCTGCGGTGACCTACGCCCCGCGCACGTGGGCGAGGACGTCGTGCTGAAAGGATGGGTCGACACCCGGCGCGACCTGGGCGGTGTCATCTTCATTGACTTGCGCGATCGGTACGGCCTCACGCAGATCGTCTTTTCTCCACAGGACGACACCGAAGCCCACGAGGCGGGCACTACGTTGCGCAGCGAGTACGTCGTTTCCGTGAAGGGCGTTGTGCAGGAGCGTTCGGAAGATACCATCAACCCCAAGCTTCCCACGGGGGGGGTTGAAGTGCGCGTGCAAGACCTCAACATCCTGAACACGGCAGAGGTGCCGCCTTTCACCGTCTCCGCGCATGAGGAGAAGCGCACGCGGGCGAACGAGGACCTTCGGCTGAAGCACCGCTTTCTGGATCTACGCCGGCAGCAGCTCCAGGAAAACCTGCACCTGCGGCATCGCTTCTACCAGGCCACCCGGCGCTACCTGGATACACAAGACTTCTTGGAGATCGAGACGCCGGTACTGATGAAGTCCACGCCGGAGGGCGCCCGGGACTTCCTGGTGCCCAGCCGCTTGCACCCGGGCAAGTTTTACGCGCTGCCACAGTCACCGCAAACCTACAAGCAGATCTGCATGGTGGCAGGGCTGGACCGGTACTTTCAGATCGTGAAGTGCTTTCGGGATGAAGACCTGCGGGCGGATCGCCAGCCGGAGTTCACACAGGTGGACATCGAGATGAGCTTCGCCACGGAGGAGCAGGTCTACCAGCTGATGGAAGGCCACATGGCGGCGCTCTGGAAGGAGCTGATGGATACCGAGATCCCCACGCCGTTCCCGCGGATGACGTATGATGAGGCCCTGCGCACGTACGGCTCAGACAAGCCTGACACCCGCTTCGGCCTCACGATTCACGACGTCAGCGACGCCATGGCGGGCTCGGGTTTCCGCGTGTTTGACAACATCATTGACGGTGGCGGGCACGTCATTGCCATTGTGGTGCCCGGCGAGGGCGACCAGGGCCGCGGGTATATGGACCGGTTGGACGCCCACGTGCGCAAAACCATTGGGGCGGGCGGGCTCGTGTACGTGCGCCTGCCCTCCGACGGGAGCGCCCCGCAGCCTTCCGTCAAAGAGCACGTGGTTCCGACGGAATACATCGACGCCATGCTGTCCGCCGTGGACGCCGGCGCCGGCGATCTCGTGCTGGTGCTGGCCGGCCCCTACCCGACCGTTTTCGAGCAGATGGGAGCACTGCGCCTGCACATGGCGCGCGAGCACGCCCTCCTGCCGGAAGGCAACGCGGGGCCGTGGGAGTTCCTGTGGGTCACTGACTTCCCGCTGCTGGAGTGGGACGCGGACGCCCAGCGATACCACGCCATGCACCATCCGTTTACCTCGCCGCACCCGGAGGACATGGCCCAGCTTGACACCGCGCCTGGCAAGGTCCGCGCCCGCGCGTACGACCTCGTGCTGAACGGCACGGAGATCGGTGGCGGCTCCATCCGTATCCATAATGCCGAGGTGCAGCAACGCATGTTCAACGCGCTGGGCATTGACGAGGCCGAGGCGCAGAAACGCTTTGGCTTCCTCTTGAAGGCGTTCCGCTTTGGCGCGCCTCCGCACGGCGGTATCGCGCTGGGCCTCGACCGCCTCGTGATGCTTATGGCCGGCGCCTCCTCCCTGCGCGACGTGATCGCCTTCCCCAAAACGCAGAGCGCCGCCGAGCCCATGGTGAAGTCACCCGACGTGGTGGACCCGGAGCAACTGCGCGCCCTGCACATCCGCACCGTGGTGCCGGAGACGGACAGCGACGAATAGGCAGCACGGCGGGGGAACATCGGGACGGATGACCCGAGCGGGGCGTGAAGCACGCACCCGGTGAGCGCCCATGCCTGCCCAGTACTCCAGGCCATGGCTACCCCCCGCGACTCTCAGCGACGGTTGGGCACGGTCACCAAGCGCGGCGAGGCCATCGGCACGCTGCAACAGGTTATCTGCGCGCTTCCGGGTTCCGGCAGGGCCGCCGTCTCATGGATTCAGGACGAAGTATCCGGCACACTACTCCTCAAACCGGGCGCAGGACCACAGCGTCATCGCCCCTCAGGATTACTTGCATGGGCTGGGGAGCTGCGCGAGACGATCGCCGAGCGTAAGCACTAAAAGTTGATGCCGAGGCGGAAGAGCGTTTGTGTGCTCCGCTGACGCAGCGCGCCGTCCTGACCTGTCACCACATCGAGGACGTCCCCTACCTCTTCGACCGTTTCCTGACTCCAGCTCATGGAGCGCACCGTCAGGCCAATCGTCACCCCCGTCCGGTTGCCGAGCAATCGCTCCAACTTGCCTTCAACCGTGAAATCGGTACTCCGCGTGAGACGCACACCCTCCACTACGTCACCGAAGTCGGTCATCCCCCCTAAGCTTCTGACCACCGAGACAAAGCCGGTCAGGTTGTCTTCGAGTACGGGGAGATCGGTCGGGATACGGATACTGGCGCCAAGGCCGGCGCCAAGCCCCCCTTTGGCGACATTCAAAGCCCCCTCATCTTCGGTGGGTGGTGCCTGTTGCAGCCCCTCTACAGGCTCCATTGCTCCATTTTCCTCCTCTTCTCGGGTAAGATTCCGATATCCCAGGTTGACCCGGATGGGAATGTAGGCGGCGATGGGAACCCCGGCGAGTTGACGAAACAGGTGCGCATTTCCACCAAAGTGCAAGCGCGCCGCCAAATTACGCAGGGGCTTTATTCCTCGCGCGGGATCTGCATCCTGGACACCGTAGCTAATCATTAGCGAGGCGCTCTGCGAGGACAACATCAGAGCAGCTGAGGAGCCATCGTAGTCAAACAGGTTGAGGCTATCAGCACCGGCGAGAGCAAACGCGTCATCCACATACCCCACGGTTAACGAGGTCGTGTTGCCCGGGGCCTCCGCGTTCCCATTGGATTGCCCAAGCGAAACCGTCGGCGAAATACAGAGAACGAGCGTAGCTATTACGAAAAGAAGCGTGGCTGAATACTTCATTAATGAAAGCAAAGTTGACCGAGTAAACAGTGTGTGGTCAACATTCCTTCCTCTCGCTCTTCTTGCGTAATGAAGTTTCCACAAAGAGCACGACCGCTTGGCGTTACACCACCCGCCGCAACCGCTCCACCATCTTCTCGCGGGCGACGCGCACCATGTACTCCAGAACGCCCCGATGCTCTGTCCGGTACTCCTCGTAGGAAACGGGCCGGACCCAGGCGCAGTACGCGCCGTGGTGTGAGCAAACCGAGGAGGCATGCGTGACGTACTGCCCGTGCAAAATGGTGTGTACCGCCTTCAGCATGCCATCGTAGGTCTGCGCATCCACGTGCTCGCTCACGTAAGTGGGACGCAGCTGCGTGTGGGTAGTCGCTACGGCCTCGTCAATCCCTCGGCGCACCAGCGGCTCGGGGAGGGTGGGCTGCTCCTCCGGCGGGGTGAACGCACGCGCCACCTCTTCGGCCTGGTAGCGGTGCCCGATGAGGCTTCGCACAGCCAGCGCCACCTGACTTACCGGATAGGCTCGCTCGTACAGCGTCTGCTGCTCCCACAGCGCCAGCATGGCATCCGTCACGGCCCGCAGGTTCGTCCCAGACCCAAGCGACGCGCGGAGGTACTGCTCCAGCACCTCCGGCGGCATCTGTGGCCGGGTCTGTCCACGCTCCAGCTGCGCCGCCGGTGCACAGCACCACAGCGCGCCGCCACGCCGCTCCAGATACGCGCGCTCATGCTTACGCACCGCCCGCTTCACGTTGCGGATGATCTTGCCAAGGATCGGATCGTGACGGCGATGCACCTCAAACAGATGCGCGTTGACCTGACTAAACACCAGGCGCCGCGTTAAAGACTGCAGCCGTTCGGCCGACAGTTGGGGCCGAGAATAGCGCTCAAAGTAGCGCCGGAGCACCACAAAGTGGCCCGCAGCGTCGCGCTCGAAAAGGTCGGCGATACAGTCAATGGCCAGATCTTTTAACGAATGCACCTGCAGGTACCCCGGCAGCGCTCCACTGCGGCGCTTCATGCGGAGATACGAGAGCGCGACGCCGTGGCAGTGAGCGACCACCGTTTCCACGGAGGGTCGATCCGGGGCCTTCGATAAGACGGTGGCGAGAGATGAAGCAAATGGCAGCATACCGTACGACACGTGGTGGGTGAACGCACTGATGAACAACTACGGAGGCGCAGAATTGTGGAGGCCCGCGATAGAGCCCCTATGGGGATACCCCACAAAGCGTGCATATTTCTTTCCTATGCCTCTGCCAATATAGGCGCAAAAATGGGATAGGATGTAACGCAATCCCCCCACTTGCGCCATAAACTCCCCTATTCAATCCAATCTCTTACAGGCCCCAAAGCCATTGGTACCAGAGACGCTATGGGGAAAGCCTGCCCTGTGGCACAGCTATCACACCCTTGGGGGCCTGGGAGTACCCACCGTGCACCGCTCATCCATATAGGGCTCTCCGGAGTACCGTGATGAGTTGCCTGCGCGTAAACGGTTTGCCGATGTAGTCGTCGAAGCCATGCTGCAAAAATCGCTCACGGTCGCCGGGAAGTGCATAGGCTGTGCACGCAATCATAGGCGTCTCTCGGTAGCCTTCGGCGCGGAGCCGTTGCAGCAGGTCGACGCCCGAGCGATCCCCGCCAAGGTCGATGTCGACGAGGAGGACGTCGTACGAGCGCCCTTCGGTCGCCTCCATCGCCTGATCGAACGTGCCCGCGGTGCCCACATCAAACTCGGAACGCAGCGTCAGCGACATCATCGTCCGGATTTCAGGATTGTCCTCGACGATAAGCACCTTCGGATTGCTCGCTGTTTGCCCCGTCTTCTGACCATCTTCCGAGGTGCGCTCGCCTTTCGGGGAGAAATCCGGGTGGTCGTCCAGCACACTGGCCACAGGTAAGGGCGGGCAGTTCTGCCCAAGAGAGCGGCGGAAGGACCGTGGGGTACAACGCGAGATGTACATAGGGTGTACGTATTGCGGTAGGGCGCGCATGCCGGTTGGCGGGCGGGCTCTACAGTACCGGTAGCGCATGAAGGCTTTGCGGAGTAACGCCATCAGTGTACGCCAAAATCGCGAACAACGCAAGCTGGCGGCAATCTCCTGCGTATCATGGAAATAGTGATCGTGATCAGTTCCCAGGGCAGCGCCGCGGAACAGAAAAAAAGTGGGTAGCGTGTAGGGACCCATTGGCTCAGCAGGA
>JAAAOI010000100.1 GCA_009908945.1 Bacteroidota bacterium | reverse complement strand
GCGCGGGGCCCTCGGCTGGATGCTGGGCGTGGTCTTCACGGGCGCCTACGTGCTGCTGTACTTCTTCCCGTCAACCCTCAGCGGCCTGATTGCCATGACGGATCCCCTGAGCGAGATTATGCGTGGTCGCGCCGCAGACCAGTGGTTCATGTATGGCTTCTTGTACACGCTGGCTGTGTTGGTGATGGGTATACGTATGCTCATCAAGTACCGCCACAGCACCTACCAGATCATCCGTACGATTTCGGTGATGTTCTTTCAGCTGGGGTTTGCCTTCGTGATTCCAGCGCTGCTGCAGATCTTTAACCAGCCCGAGTTTTATTTTCACTATTTCTGGCCGCTGGAGCATAATTATCTGTTTCCCTCGACCGTAGACTTCTTCACGGACACCACCCGCCTCGGCGTGTTTATGATCGTGTGGGGGGGCGTTATGACCTTTGTGGCGACCCCGGTACTGACGTACTTTTACGGCAAGCGCTGGTACTGCTCATGGGTGTGCGGCTGTGGCGGATTGGCCGAAACCGCCGGCGACCCGTTCCGGCATCTGTCGGACAAGTCGCTGAAAGCGTGGCAAGTGGAGCGCTGGATGGTGCATGGCGTGCTGGCGCTCATTACGGTGGGCACTGCGATCTTGTGGATCAACTCCGCCATGATGGGCGGTTTGCTGGGTGGATTCTCCGGCGCCTTCGCCTCTGCGTACGGGTTCTACGTTGGGGCCATCTTCTCCGGCGTCATCGGCATCGGGTTCTACCCGATTATGGGGAACCGCGTCTGGTGTCGCTTTGGCTGCCCGATGGCAGCTATCCTGGGGCTGCTGCAGAAGTTCTACTCGCGGTTTCGTATCACCACGAACAACGCCCAATGTATCTCCTGTGGCAACTGCTCCACGTACTGCGAAATGGGCATCGATGTGCGCTGGTACGCGCAGCGCGGCCAAAACATCATCCGCGCGGCCTGTGTGGGCTGCGGCGTCTGTGCGGAGGTGTGTCCGCGGGGCGTCCTGAAACTGGAGAATGGGCCGCAGGAAGGACGCTACAACGGTCCGGTGCTCAATGATGGGGAGTATGCGTTCGTAGAGCCGGACGAGTCGTGGAAGGCGGGGCGGAGCGGCGATGGCGCCCCTTCATCCGACAATGGGCAGCAGATCTTTATGGGCGAAGATATCCCTGTCCTCTCGGACGAGGAGTGGCGGTAAATCCTACCTTCGGGCGAGCTCCCCATACGCGAGTAAGGCCCCTTCAGATGGCAGGCTGCATCGCCCAGTACATCAACAGGCCGCCGCCGACGGCGAGTCCGCCCAGCCCAAAACAGACCAGCCAGAACGGGATTTGCTTTACCACCCGCATGAGCAGGTGAATGGTGGCAAAGCCGACGACTGCGGCGGTGGCGAGGGCGATCAGGGCTCCCAGCGGGGTAACGCCCGGCAGGCCGCCACTACGCAACACCGTAAGGGCACCGGCCGCGAGGCTGGCCGGGATGGAAAGCAAAAAGGATAAGCGCAGCGCAGCCGCCCCCTCGATGCTTCGGAACAGCAAGACGCTCACGGTGGTGCCGGAGCGTGATACACCCGGCAGGATGGTGAGCCCCTGAAACGCCCCCACAATCACTGCGTCCAGCAGGGTCGGCTTGGTCCGCCCGCCCAGCTCGACCTGCTCGGAGGCCTTCTGTACAATACCGGTGATGATGAGGAGGACCCCGATGAGGGCCACAAACAGACCGCCGGCAAGCTCGCTTACTGCGTCCACCGCAAACAGGAAGAGGGGAATGCCCATCACCCCGGTCGCGAGAGAGGCAACGATCACGAAGGTGGTAATGGCGTTGGGGCCCTCGAAGGCGGTTGCAGGGCGCCACGAGGGGAGGGTTCGAAAGGCTGAAGCAATATCATCCCAGTAATAAATGGTGGCCGATAGCGTCGTCCCGATCTGAATGAACAGGGCCAGTTGCAACGCTACCTCCGGCGAGGTGCCAACCAGCGAAAGAAATAGAGCGAGATTGCCCTGGCTTGAAATCGGCAACCACTCCACAATTCCTTGCACGATACCCGCCAGAAAGGCTACCCAATAGTCTTCACCAATCACGAGTATAGGGGGGTAGGCCAGAGGAAAAGCGAAGCGGATGCGGCCGCAGATGCGTTGGGTTGCCTTACCAGACCGCGCCACATGCTGCCGCACCATATGGTACCGCGCCACATGGTATCGCCTTGGTAAGCTACAAATTTACCACCCAAGCCCAAGCCGTGCATGCATTCTTCATTCAGCACGAACAAAACGGTGTTAATCACAGGAGTTGCGGGTGGTATCGGGCAGGTGCTGTGGAGCGGGTTGCCGGACGAGGTGACGCGCATCGGTCTCGATCTTCAGCCTACCCCGGCGGCGCAGACCTACGTGGGCAATTGTACAGATGCTGCGGTGCTGGATCGTGTGCTAACCCTATCGGCGCCGGTGGATGCCCTCGTACACCTGGCAGCCGATCCCCGTGTGGAGAGCCCGTGGGCTGCCGTGCACGGGACAGGCATCGAGGGCACCCGGCAGGTGCTGGCGGCCGCCGTGCGGCACGGCGTGCCCCGCGTAGTGTACGCCAGCTCCAACCACGTTGTGGGCGGCTACGAAGCTGATGACCCGCTGCCGGGGCAGAACGGGCGCCCGCGCCTCACCGCGCAGGCGCCGCCGCGTCCGGATAGCCTGTATGCCGTAGGCAAGCTGGCCGGGGAGGCGCTCGGTCGCTTCTACGCTGAGCAGCACGGGCTCCGCGTGGTGTGCCTGCGCATCGGGTCGGTCCGTGCGCACGACGACCCCACGCGGGCCGATCGGCTGCGGCGGACGTGGCTGAGCCATCGTGACCTTCTCCACCTGACGGTGTGTAGCCTTCGCACGGCCGTCGACTTTGGCATCTACTACGGGGTATCAGCCAATACGCACCGGATGTGGTCGCTGGCGAATGCCCGTGCCGACCTCGGGTACCGACCGGTGGACAATGCGGCAGCGCACCCGGCAGAAACCGCATGATGGAGGTACGTAACATGGCTGCCAAAGCCAGCACGGCGGTTGCAAAGCCGGACCCGGCCTCGCATCTTACGCTCTACCTCTTTTCATACATCAACCGTTGTGACATGAAATACCGTTTTTTGGGCCGTTCGGGTCTTAAAGTTTCTGCGCTCTCGTTCGGGTCGTGGGTAACGTTCGGCGACCAAATCGACGAAGACCGCGCGGCCGCCTGCATGCACGCGGCCTACGATGCGGGCGTCAACTTTTTTGATAACGCAGAAGCCTATTCCGGGGGGCAGTCGGAGGTTATGATGGGCAACATCATTCAGGATGCCGGCTGGACGCGGTCCGACCTGGTGCTGTCCACCAAAATCTTTTGGGGCGGGGAGGGCCCCAACGACCAAGGCCTCTCGCGCAAGCACCTCATTGAAGGCACGAAAGCTGCGCTGGACCGGCTGCAGACGGACTACGTGGACCTCGTCTTCTGCCACCGACCAGATGTGCACACGCCCATCGAGGAAACGGTGCGGGCCATGAGCTTTTTGGTCGACCAGGGCATGGCGTTTTACTGGGGCACGAGCGAGTGGAGCGCTGAGCAGATCCGGCATGCCTATGAAATCGCGCAGCGCCTGCATCTGCATCCGCCGCTGATGGAGCAGCCGCAGTACAACATGCTGCATCGCGACCGGGTAGAGCGCGAATATGCGCCGCTCTATCGAGATATTGGCCTCGGCCTCACGACGTGGAGCCCGCTGAAGAGCGGCATCCTCACAGGTAAATACAACGACGGCATTCCCAAGGGCAGCCGCATGGACCTGGAGGGCTACGAGTGGCTCCGGAAGCGGCTGGAGAGCCCAGAGGGAACGGCGCAACTGGAGAAGGTCCGCAAGCTCACGCCCGTCGCCGAACGGCTGGACTGCACAACGGCCCAGTTGGCGATTGCGTGGTGTCTCCAGAACCCGAATGTGAGCACGGTCATCACGGGCGCTTCTCGCCCGGCGCAGGTCGAGGAAAACATGGCTGCGCTGGATGTGGCCGATCGCCTGACCCACGACATCCATCGCGAGATAAATGAGATCCTCGCCAACTCTCCTGCGGGCCCGGAAAACTTCCGGCGCAACGCGTGACAGGAAGGGGCCGGTGGCATCGTGCCGTTCCGGTATAACGGAAAAAGCCGCCCGCTCCGACAGGGGAGGGGCGGCTTTTTTTGTGTCATTGGTGGGTGCATCACTGCGGCCCACGACAGGTGTGGCCGTTACGGCTTCTGCAGCGCCGTGAAGAAGGCGCTTAGCTCAACGCCCCCATCGGGTGTGCGCTGCGGGCGCAAGACCCGGATGATGAAGGACTCGCCGGCGGGTACCTCTTGGTAGACGTTCATGAACTCCTCGAGGTTACGGACCGGCTCGCGGCTTACTTCTGTGATCACAAACCCCTGCCGCAACTCCCCGTCGCGGTAGGCCCGGCTGGTGCGACTCACCTCGGTGATGAGCACCCCGTCTACGTCGTCCACCCCGCGAATGCCCAGGCGGCGCAGCGCTTCAGGCGTGGCGTCGGTCACGCTAATGCCCATTTCTTCCATCTCGCCCGAGACGTCATCATCGGCGCTACCATTGTCGCTGGGTTGGCGTCCTGCGAGGGCCTCGCTGTCGGGCTGTTCATCCAATTCCACGGTTACCGTACGGCGTTCGCCAGACTCATCCATCACTTCAATGTCCACGGTTTCGCCGGGGCGCTTATTGGCAATAATGGTTCGGATCTGATTGTAGTCGCGGAGCTGCCGCCCATCCACGCTGATGATGATGTCTCCCGGCTGCAGGCCGGCGCGTTCAGCGGGCGTACCCGACTGCACCTCGGTAAGCTGCGCCGTGCCGCGCGGGACGTCGAGCGCGTCGGACAGCGAGCGCGGCACCCGGTCGAAGCGAACGCCCAGGTAGGCCCGCCGCACCGTGCCACTGGCAATCAGCTGATCGACAACATTCTCCACCACATTTACCGGAATAGCGAAGCCAATGCCCACGTTACCCCCCGTACGGCTCATGATGGCCGAGTTGATACCGATGAGCTCGCCCCGGATGTTAACGAGGGGGCCACCAGAGTTCCCTGGGTTGATGGCAGCATCCGTCTGGATCAGTTCTGCAAACACGTTGATGCGGGCGGAGATCTCAGCACTTGTGCGGTTCTTCGCGCTGACAATGCCAGCTGTCACGGTGTTTTCGAGGTCTTCCGAGAGGGGAGAGCCGAACGCGAGCGCCCACTGCCCGATCTGCACCGCCTCATGATTGCCAAACGAGATCGTATCCAGGTCATCGGCGTCAATTCTGATGACCGCCAAATCGCTTCCCGGGTCCGTGCCGACCACCTCGGCCGGGTAGTAGCGCCC
>JAAAOI010000166.1 GCA_009908945.1 Bacteroidota bacterium | reverse complement strand
AACCGCAATGATGCCAAACACCACCAGCATGCCTACCGTCACGTCGGGCACGTCAACCGCGGTGCCAGCAAGAACGTAGAGGGCGGAAAGCACAGCAGGCAAAGCGAGCGGTGGGAGCGACAGCCAGCTACGCGACCTTGGCCGTGTCGGCAGAGGGCGCTTCGTCGGAGATGGAGGATAGACGGACATCCTTTGCCTTGAGTTGCAGCTTGGTCACGCCACGAAAGGTGTTTTCCTCGATGCTGTAGACGAGGTCCAGCGGTTGTCCCTCTGCAAACCCCTGCTGCAGGTCCGGCAGCGCATCGCCCAGCCCAAAGCCGATCACATCCATCGTCGGGTGCGCCACATCGAGCGAGGGCTGCACGGTGAGCTTGAGATGGGCGTCGTCCCGCCCCACCGCGCGGGGCGGGCGGGCCAGCCCCAGCCCCCGTGAGAGAAACCGCGGCCGCATGTTCTGCGGGCCGAAGGGGCCGAACTGCTTCAGCACCGCCCAGAAGCGGTCGTCGATGGTGGGGAGGTCCAACTCGGCGTCGATTTCGAGGGCCGGCACCAGCATCTCGGGGGTGGCTACCGCTTCCACGGCGTCGTTCAGGCGCTCCCGAAACGCCGGCACGTCGGCCTCGCGCAGCGTCATGCCCGCGGCATAGTCATGCCCGCCAAACTTCACGAGCAAGTCCTCGCATTGCGTGAGCGCGTCGTAGATATTGACCCCTACAATGGAGCGGGCGCTCCCCTTCACCTCGTCGCCTGACCCGCTGAGCATGACGGTGGGCCGGTAAAATCGCTCCACGATGCGGCTGGCCACAATCCCGATGACGCCCTGGTGCCAGTCCTCGTCATGCAGCACGATGGCGTGGCGGTGCCGCCCGCTGAGGTGCGTCTCGGCCTTCTTGACGGCTGCATCGGCGGTCTCCCGGTCGATGGCGCGGCGCTTTTTGTTGATGGCCTCCAACTCCTGGGCCAGCGCGCGGGCTTCCTCCAGGTCATCGGAAAGCAGCAGGCGCACCGCCCGCTCCGCATCGCCCAGTCGCCCGGCTGCATTGATGCGCGGCCCGATGGTGAAGACGATACGCCCGGAGGACATCTGCGCGAGATCAAGGTCGGCCACCGACGCCATCGCCCGGATACCCGTGCGGGAGGTCTCCGCCAGCCGCTCCAGGCCGGCCCGCATCAGCACGCGGTTTTCGCCCCGTAGCGGGACGATATCGCTGGCGGTGGAGATGGCCAGCAGGTCCAGGTATTGATGAGCACGCGCCGGGTCCTCCTCCAGGGTCTGCAGGGTCGCCTGTGCCAGCTTAAAGCCGACGCCGCAGCCCGAAAGCTCCTTGAACGGATAGGCACAGCCGGGGCGTTTGGGGTCGAGCACGGCCAGCGCATCGGGCGGGGTGGCGCCCGCGGTGTGATGATCGCAGATGATCAGGTCCACGCCCTGCGCTTTCGCGTACGCCGCCTCCTCCACCGCTGTGATGCCGCAATCGAGCGCAACGATGAGCGAGGCGCCCTGCTCCACCGCCCGGTCGATGCCGGCCTTGTTCAGGCCATAGCCATGTTTGAAGCGGTTCGGGATGAAGAACGACGCCTCCACCTGGTGCCCGCGCAGGAAGCTGGTCATGAGCGTTGTGGCCGTGGTGCCGTCCACGTCGTAGTCGCCATACACCAGCACCCGCTCGCCCTGCGTGATAGCCCGCGCCACACGCGCTGCCGCCACGTCCATGTCCAGCATCAAAAACGGATCGTGCAGCGCCTCCATGGAAGGGCGAAAGTACGTGCGCGCATCGTCGAATGTGGAGATCCCGCGCAACACGAGCGCCCGGGCCAACGCCTCAGGCAGGTTGTTCAGGGCCTCTTGCATGCGTGTTACAGCGTCCAGGTCGTCCACCGAACGCACGAGCCAGCGATAGGACATACGGTTGTGCTTTCGCTTAAATTGTAGTTGATTGCGCAAAAGACGGCGCCCGCGTGGCTGCCCCCAATGCCGCGCCAGCACCCCCCGGGTGCCGCACTGCAAACCGTCCCTTCTGTTGGACACGTCACATTGTTCACGGTTTGCACGCATCAGGATAATAGTTTGATAACATGCGTGCAGCATCTTATCAGGCCATCATCCATAATTTTCCGTGTTCTTCGCGGAAGCGTGCACGGCCGTTTCCTCTGCTTGCTTAAACCAATACCCGCTTACGCTATGGTTTCTCCCTCTCGTTCATTTTCTGCTGGGCTGTACGGTATGCTTGGCGTGTTACTTACAGTTGCCCTGGTATTGACCGGCTGCGGTGGCGATACCCAGACGGTCCGCGTGGACGGCTCCAGCACCGTGTTTCCCATCTCCCGGGCCGCGGTGGACGCCTATCAGCAGGAGAACCCCGACAGCCGCGTCACGGCCAGTAGCAGCGGCACGTCGGCCGGGTTTCAGCGCTTCATGCGCGGCGAGACGGATGTGACGGGAGCCTCTCGTCCCATCCGCCAGGATGAACTGGAGCGCAGCCGGGAGAACAACATCCGCTTCATTGAGCTGCCCATCGGGTACGATGGCCTGACGGTAATAACCCATCCCACAAACGACTTTGTGGAGTGCCTCACGGTGGAGGAGCTGCGCAGCGTGTGGGCGCGGGGCAGCGACGTCGACTCATGGAACCAAATTCGTGCTGACTTCCCGGACAAGCCGCTCCGGCTCTACGGTCGCTCGCCGGCCAGTGGTACGTTTGACTACTTCACGGCCGCCATCAACGGTGAACGCGGAAACATGCGCGACGAATACAACGCCAGCGATACCGACAACGCCGTGGTGCAGGGCGTCTCCCGGGATGAGAACGGCATGGCCTTCTTTGGCCTCTCCTACTACAAGAACAACAGCGATATCCTTCGGCTCATTGCCATTGATGATCAAGACCCGGAGACGGGCGAGGGCTGCGTAGCGCCGACGGCTGAAACCGTAAGCAATGGAACCTACCAGCCGCTGGCCCGGCCGGAGTTCATCTACGTGAATATCGACAACATGGAAGCCAACCCGGCGGTGGAGGACTTCGTGCGGTTCTATATCGAGAACGCGGCGCAGTTTGTGGAAGAGGCCGAGTACGTCCCGTTTGAGGACGAGGTCTATGCCCGCGTGATGGAACGCTTCGAAAACCGGATTGAGGGGACCATGTTTGGGGGCAGTGGCCCGACCATTGGGGTGGGCATGGGTACCATGCTGGAGCGCATGAATGCCAACGCGCTCCAAGACGATGATGACGCCGCGTCCGCCGCCGATGATGCGCAGGCAGACGCCTAAACGCCCCTCGCCGCCGCCTCGCTGCTTTGTAGCCTTATGCCTTCTTCTGAAACCACGCAAACCTCCTCGGTGCAGCCCCTGCCCCAGCCGCCGGCCGGCGATCCCAGCGGGAATGGGGCCGTGGACTACTCCACCAACCTGGAGTGGAGCCCTGGCGAGCGTGTGGTGCAGGCCTTGCTGGGGGCGTGTGCGCTGCTCACCGTCGTCATTACGCTGAGCATCGTAGGGACCCTGGCCTACGAATCGTTCAGCTTCTTTCTGTCCGTTGGTGTTCTCGACTTCCTTACGGGTACCGACTGGCGCTATGCCGGGGTTGACCCCTCGTTTGGCGTACTGCCGCTGGTTTCCGGGACGCTGCTTATCACGGTCATTGCTGCCCTGGTGGGCCTGCCGCTGGGGCTTGGGGCGGCGATCTATATCTCACAGTACGCCTCGCGCACGGCCCGCAAGATCCTGAAGCCCGCGCTGGAGGTCCTGGCCGGCGTACCTACCGTGGTGTATGGCTACTTCGCCCTGACGTTTGTCTCGGGCGTCATTATCCAGGGCATCGACTCGTCGCTGCCTCCCCTCAACGCGCTGAGCGCCGGAGTGGTGGTCGGTGTAATGATCATCCCGATGGTAGCCTCCGTCAGTGAGGATGCCTTGCAGGCAGTGCCGGCCTCGCTCTCGGACGGGGCCTATGCCCTTGGGGCCACAAAGATTGAGGTCGTGCTCCGCATCATTGTGCCTGCGGCCCTCAGCGGTATTATTGCCAGCTTTATCCTGGCCATCAGCCGGGCCATTGGCGAAACGATGATCGTGGCCATTGCGGCGGGCGCTTCAGCCAACCTGACGATCGACCCCTTGGAGTCCATTCAGACCATGACGGGCTTCATCGTGCAGGTGGCCAAGGGCGACATCGACCAAGGGACCCTCAGCTATCAGAGCCTCTTTGCCGTAGGCTTGCTGCTCTACCTCATCACCCTCGGGATGAACCTCCTCGCCACCTGGCTTACGCGCCGCTACCAAGAAAACTACTAACCAGGTACCGCCCCACTGTGGCTTCTTCTCTTTTCGAACCCCGCATTGAACGCCGCCGTCGCCAGGGCAAGGTGATGGCTGGGGTGTTGTTTGTGAGCACCATTCTGGGTCTGCTTGTGCTCGCCACGCTCATCATCGACGTGCTGATCACGGGCACCTCGTGGCTGAGCTGGGAATTCATTACCGGGTTTCCCCGCTCGACGGCTGAAACCTCAGGCATCTGGCCTGCCATCGTAGGCTCCCTTTACCTGATGGCTGTGGTAGCAGCGGTTACGGTGCCGCTGGGCGTGGGTGCGGCGCTATACCTTGAGGAGTACGCCCGCGATAACTGGCTGGCGCGGGTCGTCCAGGTGAACATCAACAACCTGGCCGGTGTGCCCTCGGTGGTGTACGGTATCCTGGGCCTGGGGGTGTTTGTGTACTTTCTCGATTTTGGCAACAGCCTGCTCTCGGCCGGGCTTACGCTGGCCCTGCTGGTGCTGCCCATCGTAGTCATCAGCAGCCAAGAGGCCATCCGCTCCATCCCGCAAGGCGTGCGCGAGAGTGCCTATGCGCTGGGCGCGACGCGGTCGCAGGTGATCTGGGCGCACATCCTACCCATCGCGATGCCCGGCATCCTGACGGGCGTGATTCTGTCGCTGAGCCGGGCGGTGGGTGAGACGGCGCCGCTCGTGCTGGTGGGCGCCGCTCTGGCCATCAACTTCACGCCTGCGGGGCTGCTGGATGAGTTCACCGCTCTCCCCATGCTTATCTTCCAATGGACTGAAGAGCCAGGGCTGGCGTTTCGCGAACTGGCTGCCGCAGCTATCATCGTGCTGCTGGCTTTCCTTATCCTGACGAACCTGACGGCGATCTTGCTGCGCAACTACCTGGAGCAAGAACGCACCGCCTGATCCGTATTTCTACTCTTTTCTCTTTCTGCCTCTTTCGTTTATGGCCGACGCTAAAGCCGATCCACAGCGCACACCGTCACAGGCTTCTGCACCACCCGCGTCCGGCCGACCCGCGTCCGGTCAGCCCGCGTCCGGTCAGCCCCAAACGCCGCCGCCGTCAGGCGCGAGCGGCGAGGCTGAACCCGCTACGAATGCTGCTCCGGCGGCCCGCACCCCCCCCGAG
>JAAAOI010000113.1 GCA_009908945.1 Bacteroidota bacterium | reverse complement strand
ACGAGCAACGGTATTTCTACCCTTCCCCCTTACCGCTCAATCGTGTACTCCCGCGGCGGCTCCTCGCCCAGGAGGTGCTCCACGAAGTAGTCCCACGTGCGGCGCAGGTTGTACGGTTCGTTGGCGTAGCCGTGGGTGCGGTTCGGGAAGACAAGCAGATCGAAGTCTTTGTTGTGCTCAATGAGCGCGTCAATGACCTGCAGCGTCATATTGGGGTGGACGTTGTCGTCCAGGGTGCCATAGGAGATGAGCAGCTTCCCCTCCAGGTTTTCTGCCGCCAGCTGGTTGGCCTGATTTTCGAAGGTATCGGTGCCCTCCACCTCTTCCAGTACGCCCTGGTACTTCTCCCCCCAGTAATAGGTGTAGCCGCGGTTGTCGTGGTTGCCTGCACTGGCGACGCCTACCCTGAAGAAGTCCGGCTCTTCGAAGAGGGCGGTGGCTGTAGCGTAGCCGCCCCCGGAGTGGCCGTAGATGCCTACGCGGTCAGCGTCGATCCAGTCATAGCGTTCCGCCAGTTGCTCTACGCCTGCGCGCTGGTCGGGGATGCCATTGTCGTTCATATCGCCATGCCAGAAGGTGTGGAAGGCCTTCGACCGGAACGGCGTGCCGAGGGCATCCAGTTGCACTACGATAAAGCCCAGCTCAGCCAGGGCCTGGGCCTGCCCCCGCCCACTGAGGCCAAAGCTCCGAGAGCCGACGCTGCCCGTCTGCGGTCCGGGGTAGATGGACACCACCACCGGGTACTGCTGGCTTTCGTCGAAGTCGGACGGCTTGTACATGACCCCGTAGAGGTCCGTCTCGCCATCCCGGGCCTTCACGGTGAAGGGCTCGGGGGCCGTCCAGCCGGTGGCGTAGAGGGCGTCCGTTTCCGCGGTTTCGAGCTCCAGCACCACCGCGCCGGTGTAGGCATCGCGCACCACAGTGACGGGCGCGTCCTGGAAGGTGGAGCGGGCATCCACGACGTAGCGGCCCGAGGGAGCCAGCCGCAGGCGATGGTCGCCTTCCTCCGGCGTCAGATGCTGCAGGTTGGTGCCGTCGAAATCAACCCGGTAGAAGTGGCGCTGGTACGGATCGTGCCCTTCCTCTTTGCCGACGGCTGAGAACCAGAGCGTGCGCGCCTCTTCATCCACATGCAGCACATCCAGCACGTTCCATTCGCCCGCGGTGATGCGGTTGAGGCGCTCACCGGTCTGAAGGTCGTGCAGGTAGAGGTGGCCCCAGCCATCGGCACGCGTGAACCAGATGAATTCGTTGCTCTCGTGCAGCACGCGCCAGTTGGGCACGCCGCGGGAGGCGAGGTTCGACTCGAAGAAGGGCTCGTCGGTCTCCTCGTAGACGTCGCGCACGGCTCCGGTGGTGGGATCTGCGAGGCGGAGGGTGACGGTGCTGTAGTCGCGGGAGGTGGAGACATAGGCGAGCGCCTCCCCGTCGTCGCGCCATTCGACGTCAGCCAGGCTCCGCCCGCGCGTCAGCCCGCAGCAGTTGGACGTGCGCTGATGATCGGCGGGGGCGTCAAGGCGGATGACCTCCTGCGCCTCCACGTCGACGACGACGCGCTCCAGCCGCGGCACCTCATCGTCGGCGTCGCCGGGGACCGCGTAGGGCCAGGCGTCGAGCTCGGGCCGGCCGGTAGTGGTGCGCAGCAGGTACATGTGCGGGGTGTTGCGCTCGTCCTGCTGAAAGGTCTTGATGTAGCGGCCATCGGGCGACCACTTCAGGATGGGCGTATCGCCGCGGTTCCAGCCCTGCGAGTTGATGGCGTAGGCGTAGTGCTCCGCGCCATCGGTGGTGAGCTGTATGTCTTCCCCTGTTTCGAGGTCGCGCACCCACAGGTTGTGGTCCTGCGTGTAGGCTGCCATCGTGCCATCCGGCGAGGTGATGCTGTTGGGCACCCGCTCATCGGGCGCGCGGTCGGTCTCCTCGCAGGTGTAGTCCGACAGGTCACACTGCCAGATGGCGCCGTTCACCGTGAATGCGATGCCGCTGCGATCGTCGACGTAGCGGAACGAGCGGAACGGGAGGTCGAAGGCCGAGACGTCGCGCTCCAGGGCCTCGTCCAGCGTTGCCGCCAGGCGCTCGTGGTCGAAGGCGGGCTCGCGGACCCCGTTGGCCGGGTCGGCAAACATGAACTCGGTGCCATCGGCCACGGTGGCGCGGTACCAGAACTGGTCATCGTCCATCCACTGCGGGGTGACACTGGCGCGGTACAGCGTGCCGGACAGGTTCCAGCTAAGCTGGGCCTCGGCGCGCTCGTAGCGGTCGTGCATCGTGGTATCTTGCGCCTGCACAGGCGGGACCAAAACGAACAGGGCTGCAAGGAGCAGCACCGCCACAACAAAAGTGAGGAATGACGTACGACGGGCACGCATAGGAGTACACAGGGTCGGTTCGTGGAACGGGCGGTTCCACGATACAAAATTCCCGGAGGTTTTCCCACCCGACCTGTTGCCCGTTGTGGATCGCCGTGTCCTGTTCAGGCCGCGGGGTCCAGCACGTGCCCGATGAACAGGATAGTGCCGGAGTGCCGTTCACGGATGGTCAGGAAGAAGGGGCGGTCCACCCGAACGGTTTGGGGCGCGCTCACCGGCTGCAGCCCCACCGCGGTAGCCGCTGCCGCCTCCGTGCCCTGCTCGTCCACGCGCAAAAACGTCCGGTGGTCTATCTTGCTGATATGGAGATCGTTCATGTCCGGGTTGATCCCACTGAAATCGGCTCGTTCGGGGTCGAGGGCGCTGGCCAGGCCGAGCGCATCCAGCACGTCGACCAGGCTTTGCTCATACTCGAGCTCAAACCGGGGCATCGCTACAAACAGCCGTTGCGGGGTGAGGCCGTCCGTCCAGGAGTGCCAGGTGGCGGCGTCAAGGCCGGCCATCACCGACGCCAGCGACTCCTCCTCGCGAGGGAGCACGATCGTCATGCTGAACAGGCTATCGCCATAGGGCAGATCGATCATCTGCAGCTGCTCGTTTTCGTAGACGGCAAAGCGCCGCGCCTCCGTCTGGTGCATCATATCGACCTCCACCGTCGACCCATCAGCCCGGGTGAAGTCGGCCGGCGCCGTTTGCTCAGCGTCGAACTGATGCTGCCAATCTCCCTGAAAGTAGAGGGCATTCATCAGGTACAGCATCATATCGGGGTCGATCGGCGCGTTCACCATCTCTGAAATGCGGCCGTTGGTCTGCTCATCCACCCAGCGGTTCATCCGGTCGACCGCCGCGTCGCTGGAAAAATCGAGCCCTTCTACCGTGGCATCGAAGTGGTCCTGGTTGGTCTTCAGGAAGTCTGCTTCCACGTCGAAGGTATCGCGGTGCCAGATGGCGTTGGCGATGGTGAAGGTAACGCGCGGATCGAGATCAACGAGGAGATTGATGAGGTCCCGGTAGCCGGCGTTGATCTCGGCCCGGGAGAGGCCGTCGACGTGCAGGGTGGCGGCCATGTCGTCGAAGGTTTCCTCTTCGGCGCCGTTGAGCGTCATGCCCAGCGCCATCGACACGCTGAGCGGGGAGATGAACAGGTTCTCGTTTGGCTCTGCGTCCCGAAGCGCACCGTAGAGGGAGAGGCCAAAAGAGCGGTCGGCCTCCACCACAGCCACCTCCTGCGGCGAGAGGTCGCGCGGAGGCTCCCGGTCGTCCATTCCGACGGGGCCTTCACACGCGACAAGGAGCACAGCGACGAGGGAGAGACGAAGCCAGGAGCGCAACATGACAGGGGTAGGGGTTCCGGAGAGGGTACGCGGGGTGGGGTTAGCCTACACACGGCCCGCCGGCGTCCCTCACAGGCGCCCTGCGTTCGCTCGATACAGGGCGTCAGTCACCGTTCTGGGCGACGGAGGACACGTGGGAGCCGAAGGAGCTGACGACCTCCACCAGGTCGTTGGGGTCATCGAGCACGAGGTGGGCGCCGCGGTCGCGCAGGAGCTGCACATGCTTCTGCTGATTCACGTAGGGCGGCACCATCCCCACCGCCCACATGCCGGCGCTGCGGGCGGCTTCCATGTCGTCCACCGTGTCGCCAATGTAGAGCGTCTGCTCCGGCGCCAGCGTCACACCGGCGGCGTCCAGGATGGTGAGGGCGTGCTGCAGCGGGAAGGGGTCCGGCTTGCCGCGGCCCTCCTGCTTCTCGCGCGGGACCAGCAGGGGGAAGTACTTTTTCCAGCCAAACCGGTCGAGCGTCCACTTGGCCTCCGCTTCCGGCCGGCCCGTGACGATGCCCATGATGCGGCTCCGCTGCCGGAGCGCGGCCAGGGACTCAGCTTCGATGAGCGCCGGTTCCTCGGCGATGAAGCCGTCCCAGTTCTCGCCCCGGTAGCGTTTCTGAAACTCCTGCACCACTCGGTGAAACGGCACTTCCATGCCGCTATCGGTGATGACGGCATGCGTCAGCTTCCAGTCGTCGTTGAAGCCGCCGACGTTTTTGTAGCGCTGCACGAGGCTGGCCGGGACCTTGCGGCCGGTGAAATGGAAGATGGTCTCCTCGATAGCCCGCCGGTAGGACCGCGAGACATCGACGAGCACGCCGTCCATGTCAAACAGCACGGCTTGGATGGTAACGTTCGCAAGCATACTCGCTGGCTGCAGTAAGCGATAAGGGTACGAAAGGCGCGAGCGCGCCGGATACAGCACGCCGGATACAGCGTATTGCCTACCCACGTCCGCGCGATGCGGTCCCTGGGCGCAACGAAGTCTCAACGCCTTAGGCATTGCCTTGTGCCGTACGGCCCTGCCTTCTGTGAAGCATGCGGCGGCGCAGCATCCGGCGCACGGGGCGGCCAGGCGCTCCTCCGTTGTGTTTAATGGGGGGAGCGGCTATGTTGGCGTTAGGATTTTTCGCTCTTCCGCGCTCCGCTCCGCCCCCTCACCCCCTGCCTTTCCGCCATGCCTCGTCTTTCTGTGCGCGTCCTACCCGTTTTGCTGGGGCTCCTGCTGCTCCCCCACGCCCTCACGGCGCAGTCGCTCACCGGCTTTACGGCCGAGCGTGCGGCCGATCAGCAGGCCTGCGAAGCGCAGCTGCTGGAGCTGCCCACAGCCGAGGCCTTCCGGGGCCACCTGGCGCGCCTCACCCGTGACCCGCACCCGGCGGGCAGTGCAGCCAACGAAGCAGTGGCCGACTACCTGGCCGAGACCATGGCCGCCGCTGGCCTGTCCGTCAAGCGCTACCCGTACGACCTCTACATGCCCTCGCCGTCGTCGGCCTATACTGTGGATGTGGCGCTGGTCACGCCCATCCGGCAGCCCCTCAACCGGCAGGAGTACGTGCTGCCCGACGATCGCTTCTCCGATCATCCCGACCTGGCCCCCGGCTGGAACGCCTACTCCGGCTCCGGGGAGGTCACCGCCGAGGTCGTTTACGCCAACTACGGGCGGAAAGAAGACTTCGAGCAGCTGGAGGCCCTGGGGGTCGACCTCACGGGTAAGATCGTGATGGCGCGGTACGGCGGCAACTTCCGCGGCTACAAGGCTAAGTACGCGGAGGCGTACGGGGCTGCTGGTTTG
>JAAAOI010000074.1 GCA_009908945.1 Bacteroidota bacterium | reverse complement strand
GACGCCTTCGTCCAGGCGCTGCACCGCGAACTCGTAGTTGAGCTCGGCCGTCTCCACGTTGCGCTCCTGGCTCTGGATGCGCTGCTCGGCGGTGCGGAGGTTGCGGACGGCGCGCTCCACCTCAAGGACGATCGCCTGCTCCAGTTCGTCGCGTTGTACCTCGGCCCGGCGAATCTCAATGGCGTTACGTTGCAGTTGAGCGCTCGTCTGGCCGCCGGTAAAAATATTCCAGGAGAGGCTGATGCCTACGTTGAGCGCCGGATCCCAAAAGGAGGAGTCAAAGAAGCCGCGGTTCTCGACCTCAAAGCCGAACGGGTCATCGGGGTCAGAGCGTACAAGCTGCCGGTTGTCTGGTACAGTTCCCACGTAGTTTAGGTTAGCAAACGCGCGTACCGTGGGAAGCCGCTGCCCCTGCGTGATGCTGCGCTGGATCTCGTTGAGCTCGATGGCCAAGGCGGCCTGCCGGAGGTCGGGACGGTTGCGCACGGCACGGGAAATGATATCGTCGATGGATACCTGTTGGAAGTCGATCGCGTCTGGGAGGTCCTCGACGGAGCCGCGCAGCGTTACGGGCGTGTCGATAGGGAGCCCGAGCACTTGCTTTAACGCATCCAGCGTGGTTTTCGCGGCATTCTCTGCCTCCAGGAGGCCGGTCTCCAGGTTGGAGAGCTGCACTTCTGCCGAGAGGCGCTCGAACTTGGGCGCCGTGCCCTGCTGTACGCGCCGAGCGGTTTCGTTAAGCGTCTCGCGGGTGCGCTCTACGCTCAACCGTGCGATGCGCGCCCGGTCCGTGGCCAGCTGGGCCTGGTAGAAGCGCTCGCGAACGGTACTGAGCAGGCGCTGTGTCTCTCGGTCAACGCCCCGCTCGGTCACCTCACGGAGCTGCCGCGCTCCGCGAACGGCCGCGAAAGCGCTGGCGCTGTAGAGCGTCTGGTTGAGCGTCAATCCGCCCCGGAACTGATTGGGCACGGCAAACGGATTGCCGTCGCTGGTGCCCACGCCGGCAGCCCCCAGCCCTTCCTGCCGGCGCCGCTGAAATTCGCTCAGTGAGATCGGCTCTGTATCGGGTGCGCCGTCGGTGCGCGCTTCCTCATTGAACGCGAGCCAGTCAATCAGGCCAAATGACTCAAACAGCCCCCCGGCCTGGCTACCGGCAAACGGGTTGGGCTCCTGAATATTGCGCGTGTACTGCGAACTGAAGCTTAGGCTGGGCAGCACCTGCCCCCAGGCTTCATTGATCTGGGTCTCTGCATCCTCGGCATCAAGGCGGGCCTGCTGCAACGCGTAGTTGTTTAGCAGGGCAATCTCGAGGGCCTCATCGACCGTGAGGACCAGCGGATCTGAGGAGGTCGGGGGAGAATCAAACAGCGTCTCTTGGGCGCTGCCGGGCACTGGGGTGGCAAGGGCTTGCCCCAGCAGCAATACAAACGTCAGGAGTGCAAGCAGGTGACGCATAACAATGCAGAAAAATGATATAGCAGGACAGGGGGGATGACAGTAGGCCGTGGCCTTATGTGTGGGAAGACTGGAGCAGCCCGTCAAACAGCAAAGTCGTAAGAAAGTCGGCTGCCTCCGCCGCCGTCATCAGGTCGGTGGGGGCTTTATCCTCCCAGCGCGTTTCCAGCGTCAGGTGCACCATCAGGCCATCGAGATTGCCCAGCAAGGTATGGGCGATCGCTTCGGTGGGCACGTCGCGGATCGCGCCGGCAGCTTTGGCCTCTTCCAACACCGGCATCAGTACGTCCACCATTCTTCGATATTGCCTCATCAGGTACTGCGAGCGTTCCGGGTCGTCACTGAAGAGCATGCGGTTGCATTCCTTCACCACGATAAAGAAAAGCGCGCGCCGCTCGATATAGTACTCGAATCCTGCGATGGCCATCTGCCGAAATGAGGCCCGCAGGGCGGTGGCGGTAGGGGCTTCCGGATCAAACTGCTCCTGCATCAGAGCCACGATCTCATCATACAGTTCGTCCAGCACCGCGAAAAGAATTCCCTCTTTACCGTCCTGGAAGTAGTTGTAGAGGGTGCCCTTGCCAAACTCCGCGCGTTCCGCGATTTCGTCGATCGTTGCCTTCTCGTAGCCGTGCTCGGCAAAGACCTCGCGGGCCGCCATCAGGATAGCCGTGCGGCGCATCAGGCGCTCGCGCTCACGGCGGGAGGTTGGCGCAGTGGAAGAGGTGTGCATCGCTGGACGCAAAAGGGAAAAGACCACAGCTGACTGCTTGGTCATCAAGTGACCGCGTAGTCATGTACAGCCTTACGGTGCTTTTTTGGTTGGGATGCGGCCGTGGCGTGCAGTTTCGTTGAACTCGGGCGGTAAACGTAACGCAGCGGCCACGCCAGGGCACGACCGCTGCAGGGGGCTGCTGATCGGGGGGACGCTGCGTATGCGTTAGGCGTACTCGGAGAGCTGGTGCGCGTGGAGATATTCGACCACGTTTTTGACTTGCTGTGTACTATCCTTGTGGCAGATCAGGGTGGCATCTTCCGTGTGCACCACCATGGTGTCGTGGATGCCCACCAGCACGATCAACCGGTCGTCAGCGTGCACGAGCGATCGGCTGGAGTCGTGTACGATTGTGTTGCCCTGCAAGACGTTACCGTGCTCATCTTTTTCACGCATCTCGTACACCGCGCGCCAGTCGCCAACGTCGCTCCATCCAAAAGAGGCCGGCACGACGAACACAGAGTCGGCGCGCTCCATCACGCCGTAATCGATGGAGATGCGGGGGCTCTCCTGAAACGCCGTGCGCACCGCTGCGGCCTCATCCGGGGTGCCCATGGCATGCTGTGCGGAGGTGAACGCCTCGTGGGTTGCAGGCAGGTGGGTTTTCATCTGGCTCAGGATCGTGTCCGCTCGCCAGATGAACATTCCGCTGTTCCAGAGGAAGTCGCCAGAGTCCACAAACCGTTCAGCCGTTGCCAGGTCCGGTTTTTCAGCGAAGGTGCGGACCGGGTAGGGTTGCAGGGGGGCATCGGGAGCGGTCTCGCCATCAAACTGAATGTACCCATAGCCCGTCTCTGGATGGGTAGGGGTGACCCCAATGGTGACCAGCGCACCCGGATCTTGCGCTGTGTCGATGGCTACCTGCAGCACGCGATGAAACTGCTGCACGTTACGGACCACGTGATCCGCCGGCAGCACCACCATCGTGGCGTCTGGGTCATCCGCCATCAGCCGCGTGGCTCCGTATGCAATGCACGGGGCGGTATTGCGGCTGATAGGCTCTGCCAGAATGTTTTCGGGCGGGACGGCAGGGAGCTGTTCCTGCGTCTGCTCCACGTAGCGCTCGTGCGTCACGATCAGGCACCGTTCCGGCGGAATAAAGCCTTGGAGCCGCGCGACCGTGTTTTGGATGAGGGTGGCGTCCCCAAACACGTTGAGAAACTGCTTGGGGCGTTCGCGGCGGCTCATCGGCCAGAAACGGCTGCCGATACCACCGGCCATAATGACGGCGTAATTCATGAGAGGGGCAGTCTGTGAATGAGACGTTCGTGTGCTCCGCTGATTGGGCGGCTCCAAGGTAGCGGCTGAGCAGCAGAAAGTCAGGTAGCAGCGTCTTTAGGCGCAGCCCGGCAGGAGTCAGGTGCTGAAACCGGCCGCTGTGTGCGAGCCATCACAAAAGGGCGTGGTGCCGGACTGCCCGCAGCGGCACACATACGCCTTCTTGGTGTGGGTGCTGTCTGCGCCTTCTGCCCCTTCCAGCCGAAACGGGCCCTGCAGCGTGGCGGGGCTGCCCTTCTCAAAGGTAATGCGCAGCTTCTTCGCGTCGGACGGAAGTTCATCCTCGCGTATCATCGCGTCGGGGATCGCGCCAGCGTCCTCAAAATCGGACGACGCATGTGACCCATCGCAGAGCGGCATGTTGCCCGACTGCCCACAGCGGCAAAGCGCCATACGGGTGTCAGTCAGCAGGACGTGCCCGTCGGTGTCGGCCAGCTCCAGGGTGCCGCGGAGCAACAAGGGGCCGTTGGGAAAGGGGGTAACGGTGTTCTCCGTCGGAGGCGTTTCGGAGGGGCCGTTGTCACGGCGTTGATAGTGGAGGGCCCCGGTCGGGCACTGGTGCACAGCGTCTGCAATCGCATCGGCAGCCCCCTGCTCGGGGTCGATCCACGGGCGCTTCTCTGGGTCGAACACCTCTGGGAGTGCATGCACACAGGCCGCTGCATGGATGCAGCGCTTGACATCATACGTAACTTCGATGTCGTCACTCGTGTAGGTATGGATCTCGGACTCCATGGGCATGGCGTAGGCGGATAAGATTCTGGCAAAGGGTGACGTCTGGCAGTGCGTTATGCGTATACTTGTACCGTACGGCTTTTTGCGGACGAACGCAGCTTTCATCATATCCTTTTCCGAATCCGATACGATTGGCTTCATTTATGCTTAGCTTATCTTCGGAATCGCTAAGTTACCCTCACGCCGCAGCCGACGTCCATCGGTTACCGAAGGAACACATCGGCTCGCGTGCGGCTCTCAACGCCGTCAACCCTCGTGAACGACCTTCCATCTGGTTGGGCCAAGCCGACCGGCCCGCCTGTATCGTGCCACTCCGTTTTAGCTAAGCTTTATGACTCGTAGCGTACGTTATGCTGCCACCGTTGCGGTGCTGTTATGTGCCCTTGTCACGGCCCCTCTTCACGCTCAGGATATTGATCCAGACGACTTGCCGCCGGAGGTGCAGGCGGAGCTGGACCGCCGAGGCCTTTCGCCTCAGGAGGCGCTCCGTGAGGCTGAACGGCTGGGCATCGACCCCACCAACCCGGACCAGGCGGCGCGGCGCGCGCGGGAACTGGGCATCCCCGAGAGCCAGATTCGCCTCTGGCGAAGCCTCATTGAAGCACAGGAGCAGGCCAGCCGCACCACGGGGGGCGAGCAGGCCGACCAAACCGGCCGTAATGCCCCTTACCAGGCGGGTCCGGCAGAACTCACGCCGCGAGAAATTATTCTGCCCGAGCGCCCGCGGACCAGTCGGGCCCTGCGCGAGCGACCGACGCTGCAAGATGCACAGCGTAGGGCGGAGGAGGATCGCACGGAGCGCCGGGTTCGGGGTCTTGCCGGCCAGCGCGACCTACGCGATGACGATCCCTTTGCTGACCAGGACCGCATGCCGTCGATCGCGGATACGGTGATGGCGCGCGTGCCCATTCGTGATGACGACGGGTTGATTGCCGAGGTAGAGCTGATGTTGCTCGATGAAACACGCCGCGACACGCTCGTTGCTGAACAGGTGGCGCGTACGGAGGGCAGCCGGAATAACGGGGTATGGGAAGGAGCCTTTATGATTCCGGAAATACTTTCCGTTGGGCCCTGGAGCCTCGTGGCCCGTACCGTAGATGACGGTGGTACGGAGGGAATCTTACAGACACGCGCGGTGCTTAACGTTCGGCGTGAAGGCGAAGACGTAGAGGAAGACGAACTGGCGTTTTTTGGCTACAGCGTCTTCGAAACGACACCGACGGCCTTTCAACCCGGCGAGCTGATTCCGGCCGGGGATGGG
>JAAAOI010000195.1 GCA_009908945.1 Bacteroidota bacterium | reverse complement strand
GGGGTCGACGAAGCCGGCGGAGGCGATGCCTTCGGGGTCGGTGACCTCAATGGTGATGGTGCGCGCGTCGCGGTTGACCGTCTCGGCGATCGTGGGCGGTGCACACTCATCTTCGCCGCTAAACGTGATAACAGACTCGCAGCTGTTGCCCGAACCGTCAATGCCCGTCACGGTCCCCGAGCCTGGGAGAGAGGAGTCTACCTGGACTAACTGATACGTTGCCACGGGGTCACCTGGCGTGAAGGGGTCGACGTTGAGCTCCACGTTCTCGGCGTCCTCTGAGAGGCGGACAAAGAAAATGCCCGAGTCATCTGGGCCGTCATCCGTGATGGTGCCATCCGCAGTGCCATTGCTCACAACGAACTCGCAAACGGGCGGGATATCGTCCTCCCCTGGTGCAATAAACTCGAACCGAGCGCCACCGGGGTACAAGTACGAGTCATCGCTGTTGTAGCCCTGCACCGTGATGCCGTGGGGGTTAGCCGAGGATGTGGTATGGCTGCCGGACGTTAACGCGATGCGCGCTACGGAGAGGTCGGTACCCGTAATGGCAGAGAACGCACTCGCGTCGACGACGGAGCCGTCAAGCGTGAGGGTCGTGCCTACATCGTCATTGCTGGCGATAACTGTAAGGAAGTCTTGCGCAAACTGAGCGCCCCCGACCGTGGAGAACGTGTAGTCACTGAGATACTGGTCGCTTGGGATCATGGCCCCCATGGCCGGGTCGCCAACGCCGCCCGTTCCCGGACGCGAACTGCCCGTCATGAATTGCGTGACGAAGATGGGGTTGCTACCAGAGAACACCTGATCGTCCGCCGTCTCGTCTACCTCGAAGAACTCCCCACGGTCCAGCGTTGCGATGACCGTTCCATTGGCCTGCACTTCGGTCGCATCCTCAGAGGCCAGAATGCGATACACGCTCCCGTTGGGACGGTTGGGCAGATTCGCAACCGGAATAGATTCGCCCCACGTCTGGATCGGATGGTTCACCTTAAAAATGTGATCGCAGAAAGCACTAGTGGGGGGCACGTTCGTGCAGCGGTTGCCACTGGTCACGCCAACGGGGCGGCTGGACTGAATCCGTGTCCCGGTCAGGTCACCGGATGTCCCTGCGGTGTTCGCGACGCCAAGAAACGTCTCGTTGCTATTCAGTACGATGTCGAGCGTCTCTCCCGCGTCTGTAGACCCCATCGGGGCTGTTGGTGTGATGGTGACCTCCGTGTCATCGAAGGGGGCTACAATGGCAAACTCTGCCCGGTCTTCCGAGACGATCGACGAGGGGTAGTGCATCGTGAAGTATTCGACGTTCATGGACTCTACCGGCAGCGCGAGGGCCGCGTCGGATGAGAAGTTGCGCCGGTTGATCATGTAAGCCACAAACGGATCATCCGCTGTGGCGCGTACCGCATTGCTCTGCACCTCGTTTGCCGTCCAGCCGGTCGCCGTGGCGTCAGGCATCTCCACAATCGTCACCTCATCCGGTACGATGGTCACCGTTTCAGTAAACGTTGGATCGTTGGCTGGATATTCGATGGTGACGGTAGTAGCAGCACCGGTCAGGTGTAGCTCGATGGTAACGGAGCTATCGAAGTTGGGCAAAAAGGTCATCAAAAAATCCGTGCCTCGGTTGCTGACTTCATCCTGGGCCTGCGCCGCGTGAAATGGCGCTGCGAGTAGAAGTAGTGCACAAACCAACATTGATGTGGTCACACGTGCGGCTGTAAACGAAAAGCCGCGATGGATACAGTACCTGAGGGGCTTCATAGTCGAACCTCCGTTCAATTTACAGTGGCGTTCAGGGGCAAAGACGACTGCAATGTGCAATGGCGGGGGCGAGGTGCGCGTACATTCATAGGCTCGAGTCGGTCAGCACCTCCACACGTCCACATGAAACAGAATCGAGCCGGCAAAGCGAAAAGGAAAAGGTTTGAAAGCCACCGGGCTACCGCTACCCTTTCTGTTGTGCTTTTAGCTGCGTAACTCTTGTTTCAACAAGCCAATAGCTACCTAATAAATCAGTCAAGCGGATCGTGAGATGTTGAAGGCAACGAGTGAGCGCCTTCCCTCTCTGGACCGCTACTGGTATATTTAACGCCTCACGGCCTCTCCAATCTTCCCGCATTTCTCATCATGGCCCCCTGGTGGAAACACGGCATCATCTATCAGCTCTACCCCCGCAGCTTTCAGGACAGCACCGGCGACGGGGTTGGGGACCTGCCGGGCATTGAACAGCGCCTCGACTACCTCGCCTGGCTGGGCGTGGACGCCGCCTGGATCTCGCCGATGTACCCGTCACCCATGGCCGATTTCGGGTATGATGTGGCGGACTACACCGATGTGGATCCTCGCTTTGGCACACTGGCCGATGCAGAGTCGCTGATTGCGGCGGCCCACGAGCGCGGGCTGCGGGTCATCCTGGATTACGTCGTCAACCACACGTCCAGCGAGCATCCATGGTTTTTGGCGTCGCGCTCCTCGCGCGCCAATCCCAAGCGCGACTGGTACTTCTGGAAAGACCCGGCGCCGGGGGGCGGGCCGCCAACGAACTGGGTCGACCGCTTCGGGGGGAATTCCGCGTGGGCGTGGGACGAGGCTACCGAGCAGTACTATCTGCACACCTATCTGCCCGAGCAGCCGGATCTGAACTGGGGCCATCCGGGCGTGCAAGAAGCCATGCTGGACGTGCTCCGCTTTTGGATGGACCGGGGCGTGGATGGCTTTCGCGTAGATGTAGCCTACCGTGCGAAGGTGGCCCCACAATGGCGGGACAACCCCCCAAACCCCGACTGGCATGAGGGCAGGGACCCCTACAAGCGCCTGCTGGAGACGTACACGAAAAACCTGCCCGATGCGCATGTGGTCGGGCGGATGCTGCGAGATGTGGTCGACGAGTACAGGGACCGAGTGCTCATCGGCGAGGTGACGCTACCGCCCGAGCGGCTGGTCGCCTTTTATGGGGAGCACGACGATGAGTACCATCTACCATTCAACTTTAACCTGATCCATTGCGACTGGACCGCTGCGGACGTGCAGGATCAGGTGGATCGGTATGAGGCGGCACTGCAGTCGAAGCGCCTGAACGAGGGGGCCTGGCCCAACTACGTCCTCGGCAACCATGACGTGCACCGGCTGGCCTCGCGCATCGGACCGGAGCAAGCCCGGGTGGCCCAGATGCTTCTGTTGACGCTGCGCGGCACGCCGACGCTCTACTACGCTGATGAGCTGGGCATGCCCAACGTGAAGATCCCGCCGGACCGCGTCGTGGACCCCTGGGAGAAGAATGCCCCTGGGCTTGGGCTGGGGCGGGATCCTGCGCGGACGCCCATGCGCTGGACAACTGGGCCTGCTGCCGGCTTTACAGTGCCAGAGGCCACGCCCTGGCTTCCCATCGGACCGGCGGAAGCGCCAACGGTGGAGGAGCAACGGGCGTCGGATGACTCGATGCTGGCGCTCGTGCGGGCGCTCATTCAGCTGCGTCGGTCGTCCAACGCCCTACACGCCGGTGCCTATCGGGCCTTTCATTCGCCTGATGGGGTGTTTGCCTACGAGCGTACGGAAAAGGAGGAGACGTTGCTCGTGCTGCTCAATATGACGGGCCGCTCGCAGCTGGTGCCGCTGCCCCCGCATGCTGCTCAGGGAACGATGGTGCTTTCAACGCGCCCGGACCGCGCCCGGGAGCAGGTGGCCTACCGTGTAGCGCTCCATCCCAACGAAGGTCTCATCCTACGGGTGTAAACGGCCCACACCCGTGTCCACGTTGCGTCAGGCCGCTGGGTCGATCATCTCTTCGGCCCGCTGCTGGATGCGCGCCTGCGCCGCCTCATCCGTGCGCAGGGCCTTGTGGAGGTCGCGGACGCGCGCAGCGATGGCATCATCGTGAAACGAAAAGGCGAGGTTCTGCACCTGGTCGCGCCGCGCTTGCCGCGCTTCGGGCGTCTGCTCGCTATCGGTGAGCTTCCGCGCGGCTCCCCAGTCGATGTGGACGAGCGATAAGTCGTCGGTCGCGTGTTCCTCCTCAACGATAAAATTGGCGCTGTGCCAGTCTGGATTGTCGACCTCCAGCAGTTCACACGCCTGCTGCGTGGCCAGGATGCGCTCGTAGAGCGTGGCCGTCATGCGACGGGGATCCTCCTGCACCCAGGCCTGCATCGTAGGCCCGGGCACAAAATCTTCCACGATGAGCCCAAAGATGGACGAAAATCGCACGCCGTGGTCGAACGCCCGGTGTAACCGCGGAACGACGCCCTCTTCAAGCACACGGCGGATGCGTCCCTGCGGCATCACCACAGCTCCGCCCTTTGTCAACGCCGGCCAGTTTTCGGAAGCGCCATCAAAGGTACGGGCGGCCATCTTAATCTCGTGATACGGCTCCGGGGCCGGCTGCTTGATCACAACGCCAAGCTGCTCGGCAATCACGATCGTGCTACGGCGATGTCGGCCCGCGATGTACTCGCCTTTGAGGATCAGGGATAAGTCAAGGTCCGCCTCCCACTGGCCTTGGAGGTGGTGCAAGCGCTGCTGCGCATCGGCATCCTGCCGGGCCTGGGCAGCGCGCCGTGCTTGTTCGACCTCCACAAGACGGTCCATGAGCGCATCGGCCAGCAGCAGATCTGGGACCGGATCGCCGTCCTTGGTCGTGATAGGAGCTGCCCCGGTAAGCGCGCGATGGAGCGCACGAACGTGAGCATCGGGGGTGTGGTTGTGAGCGCCGCGCAAGGCTTCCGTCCGCGCAACGGCAGCCGCTACCGTTGGTACGGTGGCGCCCATTTCCTCCGCAAGCCGCTGGCGTACCATGGCGGCCCGCGCCCCGACCATGTCGATGGCCTCGCCGTACGTCTTTAGCACTTCCAGTTGGGCGAACACAGGGTCCTCGGGAAGAGGATCGGGCAGCTCGGCTACGCTGAAGTAGACCGGCGACCAGCCCCCCAGGTTTTGCGTCAAAAAGCCTTGATGCCGCAAGAAGTGCTCTGGCACGAGCCGGTCGGTGTGGGTGGAGATAAAGTAGCCATGCGGATCTTCGATGGCGAGCAGATCAGCGATGGTAGGCGCTGTGGACTGTTCCAGGCGGGATGCCCAAGCCGTGCGCGCAGTACGCGTTGGCCGCTGCCCCAGGATCCGCAGCTTCGCTCCACGCGGCTCCGCTGTACGGCCCTCTAAAAACTCAATAACAGACGGGCGGCGGAGGGGGATGGCGATGACAGCAACGGTGGAAAAGGAGCACATGAAAGGAGGCAGCGGCCGGTCGATGAAGAGGTGAGCATCCTGTGGTCCTCAAAGATAACACCGGGGGTGAAAGATGGAAGCCGCCCGGCAGGATACTGTACGCACGCATCCCGCTGCCTGCCCTGTCGGAAAACAAAAAAGCCCCACCACAGCGAACTGTAGTGGGGCCGGTACGGCTTGGGCGTCGCATGTACTGTTATTTTACAACAGCCATTCCGTTAACTCCAGATGACGGTGTTCGCCGTGCGTTTTTGCACGGTGTCGTGGGTGCGGAGGCGCGGGGGCACGAAGGCTTTCCGTTCCGTGCCGTGGGCGTCTCCGCTGCGTGCGGTCTCGG
>JAAAOI010000137.1 GCA_009908945.1 Bacteroidota bacterium | reverse complement strand
GGCAGCACGACAGGCAGGTCACCCACCTGCGGCGCATTCAGTCCGCCGTCCACACCATGCGCGAGCTGCTCGACGATGTGCTCGTCATCGGACGCTCCGATGCGGGCCAGCTGGCAATGCACCCCGAGCCGTTGGATCCGGCCGCGGTCATTAGGGCTATCGTGGATGAAGTCCGGCACGGCGAGGGCCACGGGCACACCATCACCCTGGATATCGACGAGGCTCCGGCCGCAGCATTGGCCGACGCCGGGCTGATTCGTCATGCCTGCACCAACCTGTTGTCCAATGCCGTCAAATACTCCGATCCCGGTTCTACCATCTGCGTGCGGGTCTGGGCGGCCAATGAGGCCCTACACGTAACGGTAGCCGACGACGGCATCGGCATCCCCACAGAAGATCAGGAGCGGCTCTTCGACTCGTTTCACCGAGCCGGAAATGTAGGTACCGTTTCCGGGACCGGCCTGGGCCTGGCCATCGTTCAACGGGCCGTAGCGGCGCACCAGGGACAGGTCGACTTCCACAGCGAGGTCGGGATCGGCTCTACTTTCCACATCACCCTTCCGCTAACTCCGCAGGAGACCGCATGACGACCATACTCGTAATTGAGGACGAACTGTTTATCCGCGAAAACCTCTTGGAGTTGTTGGAAGCAGAAGGCTATGCACCTATCGGCGCGCCAGACGGCGAAGCAGGGGTTGCCCTGGCGCAGAAGCACCATCCGGCCCTCATCATCTGTGACCTGATGATGCCCAAAATGGACGGCCATGCGGTCCTGGATGTTGTGCGGAACGACCCGGTGCTGGCCGCCACCCCGTTTATCTTCCTTACGGCACGGGCCGACAAGCGAGACCTACGCGAGGGTATGACGCGCGGGGCGGATGACTACCTCACCAAGCCCTTCAGGTTGGAGGATGTACTATCGGCTGTGAAGACCCAGTTGGAAAAACGCCAGGCCCTGAAAGAACGGGCCAACGGGCGGATGACGGAGCTGCGGCGGACCCTCTCACAGAGCCTGCCACACGAGTTTCGGACGCCGCTGTCGAGCGTGCTGGCCCTCACCCAAGTCTTGCTGGAACTGGACGAGGAGATGGATGCGACTGACCGGCAGAGCATGCTCCAGGACATCCACGGCTCTGCCAAACGGCTGGAGCGCCTCGTGGAGAACTACCTGCTGTTTGCCGACCTGGAACTCGCCGTGGCGGATGCGGAGCACCGCCGTACCCGGTACGCCCGCCAGGTGCACGTGCCGGCAGCGGCCCTCCGGGAGCAGATCCAGGAGATGGCAGAGGCCGCTGGCCGGACGGCGGACGTAACGATGGACCTTGCCCCTGTAGACGTCCAGGTCCCCCCGGCGCACTTGCGCAAGATTGCACAGGAACTGGTCGGCAATGCGCTCAAGTTTTCGGAAGCCGGTGACGCCATCCACGTAACCCTCCGTGCCGACGCGCCCGCACCGCCGGAGGGTACCGGGCCCCAGGCGGTGCTCACGATAGCAGACACCGGCCAGGGGATTTCCGATGACGAGATCGCGCGCCTCGAAGCCTTCACGCAGTTTGGCCGCCAGCAGAACGAACAACAGGGCCTGGGGCTGGGCCTGGCTATCGCCGAGCGCCTGGCCCGCGTATATGAAGGAGACCTTGCACTGCGCCGCACTGCGCAAAAAGGCACGGAAGTGATCGTTTGGATGCCGTCAGCACCAGCGAGCGTGGGGCAACGGGCGCCAGAGACGGCGCAGGCGCACTAACGGGGGCTGCACAGAAGGGCCCGCATGGCGGAGCGCCGCCACGTGCCGAGCCAACGCAGAATGGATGTAGCAAGAATGGCAACCCTCCCGTCTGAACAATCTGGTGGAGCAGAGGTCCTACGGGTCCGATTCCTCGACCAACTGCTGCGCTTATGGCTGCTGATGCAACCGCGCCTCCACAAGTTCAACTGCGTGGGCTCACCAAGGGCTATCAGGAAGGGGAGCAGTTCCGCACCGTGCTGGATGACCTAAACCTGACGATCGCCAAAGGCGAGATGGTGGTGCTGCTCGGCCGGTCCGGAGCGGGGAAGAGTACCCTGTTGAATCTCATCAGCGGCATCGACCGCGCCGATTCCGGTGAGGTCATCCTGGGCGATACGAACCTGACCACGCAGTCGGAGCACGCGCGCACGCTCTTTCGACGAAAGCACGTCGGGTTTGTGTTTCAGTCGTTCAATCTGATTCCGACGCTGACGGTGGAGGAAAACATCCTCCTGCCCCTGGAGCTAAACCAGCGCTCCAGCTCGGAAGACCGAGAGCGGGCACTCCATTTCCTTGAAGAAGTGGGGCTGCGGGATCGCCGGAGTACGTTTCCGGATCGCCTCTCCGGGGGCGAGCAGCAGCGGGTTGCCATTGCACGCGCGCTGGCGCATGATCCCCTGCTGATCCTGGCCGACGAGCCTACCGGCAACCTCGACTATGAGACGGGGCAACAGGTGCTGGACGTGCTGGACCGCCTTGTGCGGCAGGCCGGCCGCACCATGCTGGTGGCCACCCACGACCACGACCTCCGCGCGGTGGCCGACCGGGTGCTCTTCCTGCAGGGCGGCACCCTCGACGTCTTTGATCCGTCTTCCGTGCCTGCCTCCCGATGACTCCTTCCCTCTGGCGCTCCAGCTTGCGCTACCTCTGGCGCCACCCGTGGCTCTTCGGCCTGTCGATCGTGGGCGTTGCGATGGGCGTGGCCATGGTGGTGTCCATCGACCTATCTAACGTAAGCGCGCAGGAAGCCTTTGAGCTGTCAGCTGAGACCGTCACCGGGCGTGCTACGCATCAGGTGCGAGGAGCAGGGGAAGGGCTGGACGAGGACGTCTACCGGCAACTGCGGGTGGAGCATGGCATCCGTCCGGCCGCACCGGTCGTGGAAGGGCACGCCACCGTCCCCGACGCCGGCCGTACCTTTCAAGTGCTGGGCATCGACCCCATCGCGGAAGGGCCGTTCCGGTCCTACGCCAGCCAGGACGCAGGCATTGCGCTGGACGTGTTCATGGCGCGCGGGCAGACGGCCCTCATTGCGGAGCCGGTAGCCCAGACGCTGGGGCGGGCGCCGGGCGACACCCTGCAGGTACGCATCGGCGGGCGCGACTACGCCCTCATCATCGCAGGCCTGCTCGCCACCGATGACGAGCGCAGCCGGCAGGCGCTCGAAAGTGTGATGGTCGTGGATATTAGCACCGCACAGGAGCTCTTCGAGATGCCGGGTCGGCTAAGCCGCATCGACCTGATCATGGACACCGATGCGGAGCGCAACCGCATCGAAGGGTTGCTGCCCGAGAGCGCCCGGCTGGACCGGTCGGAAGCGCGCACGGAGACCGTCGAGCAGATGACGCGTGCGTTCGAGCTCAACCTGCAAGCCCTTAGCCTGCTGGCCCTCGTCGTGGGCATGTTTTTGATCTACAACACGATGACCTTCAGCGTGATACAGCGCCGCCCGCTCATTGGGCGGCTGCGGGCGCTGGGGGTTACCCGCCGCGAGATCTGGCGCCTTATCCTGGGTGAAGCGCTACTGATTGGCACGCTGGGCACGGTTGTAGGGTTGGCGCTGGGCCTGGTGCTGGCGCAGGGCCTTGTGGTGCTGGTCACACAGACGATCAATGACCTGTACTACGTGCTCACGGTCCGCGAGCTTACCATCGACGCCTGGACGCTGACGAAGGGCGCACTGCTGGGCCTGGGGGCGACGTTGCTCGCCACCGTCTGGCCGGCCCGGGAGGCGACCAACGCGCCGGCCAGCACCGTGCTGCAGCGCTCCTCAGCGGAGGCCTCTACCCGCAAGGCCGCCCCGCGGCTGGCACTCGGCGGCCTGCTACTCGGCCTCGTAGGGGGCGGGCTGCTGCTCATCCCGGGCGACAGCATCGCCCTCAGCTACGCGGCCCTCCTTCTCCTGATCATTGGCTTCTCGCTGCTGATTCCGCTGGTCATCACCCGGATGGCGGCTGGCCTGCGCCCCGTGATGGACCGGCTCTTCGGGCTGATCGGCCGCATGGCGGCACGCGGCGTCGTCACCACGCTCAGCCGCACCGCCGTGGCGATCGCGGCGCTGGTAGTGGCGGTAGCGGCCACCGTGGGCGTGGGCATCATGATCGACAGCTTTCGCAGTACGGTTCAGGTGTGGCTTGAGGGCCAGCTGCAGGCCGACGTGTACGTGCAGCCTCCCAGCCTCGTCTTCCGCCAAGCCGATGCCACGCTGGACGCCGGCGTGGTGGCCACCTTCCGCGCTGCCGAGGGCGTCCGCGACGCGCACACGGTGCGGAGCGTTCACGTCGAAACCACCCATGGCCGCAGCGAACTGGTGGCCATCGAGTTTGGGCCGGCTACCCGAGAGGCGTACCGCATAAAAGCGGGCGATCCGTCGGTCTGGGACCGCCTCGACAGCGAGCCCGTGGTCATCGTGTCCGAGCCGTATGCCTACCGGCACGACGTAAGCGTCGGCGACACGATCGACATCCAGACGGACGAGGGCACCGCGCCCTTTGAGGTCGGAGCTGTGTATTTCGACTACGCCTCCGACCTCGGCGTTATCACCATCGGACGCCCGGTGTATAACCAATATTTTGAGGACGATGCGGTCTCTGGCTTGGCGCTCTACGCCACCGAGGCACAGCCGGTAGAGGGGCTGGTAGCGCGGCTTCGTACGCAGGTACCCGAGGGCCAGGAGGTCATCGTTCGCTCCAATCAGGGCCTGCGGGAGGCGTCCCTGGAGGTGTTCGACCGCACCTTCACGGTAACGGTCGTGCTGCGCCTGCTGGCCGTGCTGGTGGCGTTTGTGGGCGTACTGAGCGCCCTCATGGCGCTGCAGCTGGAGCGCTCACGCGAGCTGGCGGTGCTGCGCGCCAATGGCATGACGCCCCGGCAGCTCTGGCAATACGTAACCTCGCAAACCGGCGTGATGGGGCTTATGGCCGGCCTGCTTGCCGTACCGCTGGGGCTTATCCTGGCCACCGTGCTCGTCTATGTGATCAACCGCCGGTCCTTTGGGTGGACGCTGCAGTTCAACATCACCCCGGAGATCCTGCTTCAGGCGGTGGCGCTGGCGCTCGTGGCTGCGCTCCTGGCCGGGCTCTATCCGTCGTACAAGATGGCGCAAGCCAACCCCGCGGATGCCTTGCGGGAGGAGTGATCGCCAGCGCACCCCCTGACCTTTTTCGTGACGAACAACTGGCATGATGGGATATCGACTGCTCTGGATACTGCTTGGCTTCGCGCTCGTGGCGGGCGTCGCGTGGGTGGTGTGGCCTACACCGCCTGATGAAATCGAGGGCCGGGTGTCGCCGGCAGAGGCGCTTAGCGGCGACGCCGAAGGCTTTCTGCGCGCCGATGGGCCGCGGGAGCTGTCCTTCCCCGAAGACCACGGTCCGCACCCCGGATACCGCACGGAGTGGTGGTACTACACGGGCAACCTCACCACCGACGAGGGCCGGCGCCTGGGTTATCAGTTCACGATCTTCCGGAACCAGCTGACGCCCCCGGACACCTCAGCGGCGCCTCGCCGTTCGGATTGGGCAACCAACCAGCTCTATCTGGCCCACTTCGCCG
>JAAAOI010000264.1 GCA_009908945.1 Bacteroidota bacterium | reverse complement strand
CTGGCGATCCAACTCCCTACACTGGGTGAGCCCCTAAGCCCTTCGGCTCTGCGCCGGAGGGCTTTTTTATTGGGTCGGGTAGGTAGAGACGATCCGCCGGATCGTCTCTACTGCCTCTGGGATACGGCTCACTTGGGGCCTCTGCTCTCGGGATGGCACTGCACTGCGGCGTAGCAGAGCGCCAAACCGGAACGGTGGAGATCCTTCACTTTGTTCAGGATGACGTTGGGGGAAGGGTTGGCGGTAAGGCTCCACGGTGGTGCTGCGGTTACACGTGCACATGCCTTTGTCCTGGCACCAGGCTCACCTCGTGAGTCATCCTGAGGAAGCCATCGCGACCGAAGGATCCCCCACTTTTCGAGATGGCACTGAGGTTGAGCAGCGCGCCAAACCTGAGCGGTGGAGATCCTTCACTCACAGGCTCGTTCAGGATGACGTTGAGGAGAATGATGGCGGTAAGGCTCGGGGGTGGTGCTGCGGGGTGCTGCCCGCCGTCGGCGCAGTGACAGGCACCGAGGAGCGCTTTTATCAGGACGATTTTGCTCAGGCCGCAGCCGTTTGCTTCTCCATCTGCTGCGCTACCCGCGTGAGGTAGTCCTGCGCCTCTTCATGATCTGGCTGTCGATCCAGGCACTTCTTGAAGAAAAACTCCGCGCGCTCAAACTTTTTGCCTACGGCTGCGACCTGCCCGATGAGGAAGAACAGGTGGGCCTCATTGATGTGGTAGCGGTAGGTGCGGTCTGGGTCATGCATCATCTGATAGGTCTTACTGAGATAGCCCACCCCATCTTTCAGTTGACCTTGTTTGATGTGAATGCCGGCAACCAGAAAATACCCCAGCGCTTCCTCTGGAAATAGCTCAATCAGCTTATGGGCGTGCGTCAGGCCAAAGTCATAGGCCTTTTCCTGAGGGCTGACATTAGCCGCGAGCGTGTGGGCATGTAGGGCATTGTCGGGCGTCAGGAGATCAAAAGAGAGACTCTTGAGTGTTTCCAAGGCCTTCCCTTTCTCGTCAATCATGGAATAGCCAACGGCCAACTGGAACTGATAGTAGGCACGTCGCTCCTTGGTTTCCGCGTGCAACGCTTCGTGCTTCAACAAAGGAATACGCACGCCATACTTTGCTTTCTTCTCTTCCGAAGACAGCTTGTATCCCACATGGTAGAACGTCGCGTCAACTTTGTAGAGGCCGCCTCCGTGCGTCTTGCAGTAGCTACGTACCGAGTCGATAATCTGGTTGTGTACCTTGCCCTTAAACCGAATAGAGGAGTGGTTGCGGACGACCCGCAACATGGGATTCGTCGCACCACTTATGATTTGATTATCTGGCAAAGCATCTACCAGCAATAGGTTTAGCGCCACCACTTTGTCCGATCGTATCGCCCGCCGCACCTTCCGCCAGTCTGCGGGATCGGGCATATGCTCGTCGCCATCCAGCCAGATGTTGTAGTCGCCGGAGGAGAGGTCGAAGCTGTGGTTGCGGGCCTTGGAGAAGGAGTCAGGCCATTCGATCTCGTCGAATACGTCGGCGTGGCGCTGGGCGATGGCCTGCGTGCCGTCGGTGGAGCCGGTGTCCACGATGACGATCTCCTCCACGTGCGGCCGGGCGGTTTCGAGGCAGCGCTCGAGGTTCTCGGCCTCGTTCTTCACGATCATGCAGAGGGACAGGCTGGGCTGGGCCGCGCGGCGGCGGGCATGCGGTGGGGCGGAAAATCCCATGCGAACGGAGTAGTTAGGGCGTGAGGCAAGCGGTTACCCTGTCGCTGGTGCGGGAACCGTGCCAGCGCGTGACGCCGGTAGCCTGCAGCGGCAGAGACGCGGCTGCGCTCGGGCTAAAGGTTGCCCCCCCACGCCCGATAACCGCCGGCAGATGCGCACGGCCGACGTTCCTGCCGCTGGGCCGAAGGAAACCCTTTCCGCCCGCCTCGCCTCTCGCGAGGTTTCACAGGCTGAGCGCCGCCCGCTGCCCCACCCCGCTGTATGGACATAAACTTGCGAGTGATCGATGTACGCACAGAAGCGCATGAACCTGTACAAACAACAGTCGGTGCAGACCTCCCCCGCGCAGCTCGTGGCCAAGCTCTACGACCTGGGCATCCGGGCCTGCCGAGAGGACGACCGCGCGCAGCTCCGCAAGGTGCTCGTCGAGCTCATCGGCAGCATCAACTTTGAAAAAGGCGGCGCCCTTGCCGAGCAGCTCTATGGCCTCTACCAGTACTGCATGCAGGAAAGCGCCACCGGGGACCTGCAGGCCATCGCGGACCTGCTGGACGAGCTCCGCACGACCTGGCGCCAGCACGTCCTCCGCAACCGCGCCGCATAGCTAACCCTCGTATATTATGGGCATTTCTTCGGTAGGCAACGACCCCTGGGAGCAGCTCATTGCGTCCATCGTGCGCATTGAGAGCGAACCCAAGTTTCGGTTGGAAGACCGCAAGGAGCAGCAGGAGAGCCAGAAAAAGGTCTTGCAGGACTTCGACGGCAAGATCTCTTCGCTTCACAAGCTGCTGGGCGGCTTCACCGACCCGCTCTCCAACCCGTTTCGGGCGCGCACGGCGAATGTGCCAGAGGGGAGCCCCTTTGAGGCCACCGCCAGCGACCGGGCCGTGACGGGCAACTACAGCCTCCGCGTCGACCGCCTCGCGTCCACCGACACGCGCGTTTCCAACCAGGTTGGGAGTGCGGAGACCGCCCAAGGGCTCGATGGGTCGTTCAGCTTCTCGGTAGCCACCCCAACCGATGCCGATCCCGACGCCCGCGTCACGCTGGCCGTGAATGTAGCCGCCGACGACTCCCTGGCCGACATCAGTGCCTCTGTCAACGCGGCCGCGCAACAGGCGGTGCAAGACGGGCTCATTACGAACGACCAACGCCCCAGTGCCTCCATCATCCAGGAGAGCACCGAGAGCGCGCGCCTGGTGCTCCGCAGCGGCGACTCGGGCTATACGAACCGGCTCCAGTTTGAGGCCGACCCCGACGGCATCCTCGGCACCCTCGGCATTAGCAATGACGCCATCGCCGCCGGTGGGAATGGCGGGATGATTACCGAGGTGGGCACCAGCGCCACCAATTCCGAGCTCAACAGCAAGTTCGAGCTCAACGGCCTCACGCTGTACCGCGACAGCAACCAGGTCGACGACGCCATCGACAACGTCACCCTCAACCTCACGCGCGCCGGCGACCCGGCGGAGACCTTCACGATTGGCACGGATACCGCGAGTATCCTGGAGGATATGAAGGGCTTTGTCGAGGAGTACAACGCGCTCGTCGACTTCATGCGGGATCGTAGCAAGGTCGATGGCGACACCGGCGAACGCGGCCCCCTGGCGGGCGACCGCAGCGTCTCCAGCCTGCGCTTTGGGCTGCGCAACCAGCTCATCCAGACCGTCGCCGACCAGCCTGAGGGCGCCCCGACGCGCCTCGCCGACGTCGGGCTGGAGCTCGACCGGGAGGGCAAGCTCTCCATTGCGGATGAGGACGCGCTTACGGCCGCGGCCGAGAACGACCCGGAGGCGATGTTTGCCTTCTTCGGCGGGCCGGACGGCATCGCGACGCGCATGCGCGGCCAGCTTGATCGGTACACTGGCACGGAAGGCATCATGCGTAACCGCCTCCGCACCGCCGACGATCAGATCCGCCGCACCACCCGCCGCATCGCGACGGAAGAAGATCGCCTTCTCCGCCGCGAAGACCAACTCCGCGAACGCTTTGCCGGCTTCCAACAAACCATCGGGCAGCTCCAAAATCAGCAACAGCGCATGTTTGGCATGTTTTAAGCTCCTGACGTAGCACACCTCGTTTCCTCAGTGCCTTTTGCTATCCCATGGCTACGTCCCGTGCCCTCCTCCACCAGCTGCATGCTACAGGCGAAGAAATCATAGCCTGCCTGGAGCGCCTGCCGGACGACCCCGAGGCTGATGCGGCGCTTGCAACGCTGGTACAACAGCGCCAACGCTGCCTCGACGAACTGGCCGCGCACCCCCGGCGCGATGAGATCCAGGCCAATGCAGCCCTGGAAGCCGCGCTGACCGCGCAAGACGAGGCGCTGGCAGCGGCCACCATGGCCGTGGAAGAGCGCTTCGTGGCCGCGTTGCAGGCGGTGGACCACGCGCATCAAGCCCACGTATCCTACGAAAACACGCATGGCCAGCCCCGCGCTATCTTGTCGCCCGACCTGCGTGCCTGAACCTTTTTAGCGTTTGCGCAACCTGGAGCCTTTTTTGCACCCAGATTTAAGCATAGCAGCAAATGGCCTATAACCTATGGTACGTTAGCGGTACCCGGCCACGCTGTAGGATGGCTACTTTTACTTTAGGCGCTACCCGCGCACCTCACGGCAGAGACCAAATTTCGTGATGGACATTCGAAACCTCCCCCCCAACGTAAACCCGGCCGAGCTGTACAAGGCAGGCCAGGCTAACGAACCCGACAATGCGTCTGCCCGCGAGGCCAGCGGCGCCGCGGAGCAAGGCCCGCCGCAGGTGTCCGACGATCGCGTCGACATCTCCGAGGCTGGCCGCGCCGCGCAGGCCTCCGAGACTTCGCAGACGGAAGAACTTGCCTTTGCCCGGAAGGCCATGCTGGGCATCCCCCCGCTCGACGACGGCCGCGCGGAGGACATCTTCCAGCGCATCAACTCGGGCTACTACAGCCAGCCCGAGGTGGTGAAGCAGATGGCGGAAGGGGTGATGCAAACCTTTGACGCGGCCGGCGGCCTCCCTACCGGCGGTGAGGCGGATGCCTCCTCCGATACCAACGCCGCAGGCCCCTGACCTCCACCGGGAGCCCTGACCCGCTCCTGACAGCTCTATGACAGGCAACGCCCACTCCGCCATTGTGTGGGGTGGGCGTTTTGCATTATCTCTCTTTCCTCGTCGCGTCCGTCTCGGGCGCGACGCCACCCCGAGCCGTCTCGGCTCAAAGCCCTACCGGCAACAACGGCGGTACGGCCACGCCGAGCCGCCGAAAGAGAAAAAACGAACGGCATCATACCTCAACGGCTGCGATCATCCGCCCCCAAGGGACCGGGACGGTCCCGGCCGTGCATCCCCACCGAGACGGTGGGGACGAGCTTCGTTCGTTTCGCGGTACGTCCGTCCTGCAGCGAAGCACCATCCGTACCGCCCCCATTCCTCGTCGCCGTACCATCCCTACCCGCTCCCCCCGTTCCTCGTCGCGTCCGTCCCGGGCGCGACGCCACGCCGAGCCGTCTCGGCTCAAGGCCCCAGCAGCGGTACGGCCACGCAGGGACCGCGAAAACAAGAACGGGCGCGCTACGGCCCTCAACAATTCCATACATCGACGGCCGCAGTCAGCCGCGCCCGAGGGACCGGGACGGTCCCGGCGATGCATCCCCACCGAGACGGTGGGGACGAGCTTCATTTGTTTCTCGGCGCCTCCACCCCACAGCGGTACACCACTCGCGACCGCGAACCACACCTCTTTCCTCGTCGCGTCCGTCTCGGGCGCGACGCCACGCCGAGCCGTCTCGGCTCAAGGCCCCAGCAGCGGTACGGCCACGCAGGGACCGCGAAAACAAGAACGGGCGCGCTACGGCCCTCAACA
>JAAAOI010000008.1 GCA_009908945.1 Bacteroidota bacterium | reverse complement strand
GAGCTGATACAGCTTATCCTTCATGAGCTGGTGATAGTCGTCGCCCCAGGCGTACCGGCTGATCTTTCCCACCGCCGGGTCTTCATGGTGGGTTTCGGGCACGTAGTAGTTGTGCAGTAGCGAAACCACGGACTTGGCCCCGGGCACCAGCCTCGTGGGGTCGATGCGCTTGTCGAAGTTGCGCTCCATCCACGACATGGTCGCGTGGCGCCCCTCCAGGAGCCACTGTTCAAGCCGAAACGCTTCCTCATCCAGCGGCTCCGCCTCGGAAATGCCACAGGCATCGAACCCGAGGCGCTCTGCTTCACGCTTGAGCGCGCGTGCGAGACGGCGTTGGGCATGGCGATCGAAGCCGGGCATGGGGACGGAGCGATAGGGAACGAAAGGGTTAAACGTCCCACCAAGGGGCAGGGCGTACGTTCCAATAGAGGGGGCTGGTATGAGCGGGTACAGAGGTGCCCGCAGGTGCGCAAACAAAAAAGCGGACGTGCCCTGAGGCACGTCCGCTTCGTGTTACGGGTGTTGATACGTCAGATCCTTAGCAGCGGATGATCCGCCCGTGGGCTTAGTTGCGCACCGGGATCGTATCCACGCGGCGGAACTCCTCAGCACCAGCCTTCTTGGCGCCTTCGCCTGTGCGGCCCATGCCTTGGACCGTGAAGCGGTCAGCCGAGATGCCCTGGTCGAGGTAGAACTGCTCGACAGCGCGGGCGCGGTCTTCCGACAGCTCCTGCGGGTTCTGCTCGAACGGACCCACGTAGCCTTCGATGCGGCCGCTGGTGTTCGGGCAGTCCTGGAAGATTTCCACGTTCTCCATGAGGCGGCTCTGGCCTTCGTCCGTGAGGACGCTGGAGTTCTGATCGAAGAACGCGGCGTTCATCTCCACCACGCCGGCGCAGTAGTCAGCCTCTGCCTGCGCAACGGTGATGTCGAGGGAAGCGGTATCGTCGCCGGCTTCATTCGAGGCCGTCAGCGTCACCGTGTAGGTGCCTTCCGTATCGAACGTGTGGCTGGGGCTCTCGCCGGAGCCGGTGCTGCCATCCCCGAAGTCCCAGGCGTAATCGATCGGCGTGCTGCCCGTGACGTTGCTGCTGAACTGCACCGAGGTGTCCGTATCCGGATCCATCGGGTCAGCCGAGATGGTGATGATCTCCGCCGGAGCCAACACGGTGACCTGGCGTGTGGCCGTGTCCGTGCTACGCTCGTTGGAGGCGGTGAAGGTGACGGTGTACTCGCCTTCCTCAGCGTAGTTATGATTTACCAACAGGCCACTGGTTGTGGTGCCATCCCCGAAGTCCCAGTTGTAGTTCACCGGGCGGGTGGCCTCCTCGTCATTCGTGGTGGCGGTAAAGGTGCCCTGCTCGTCTACGTTGAGGCGGGTTGGGCCGTCCGTAGCGAGCACCTCAACCGCGGTAAAGGCCGCCTTGAAGTTCACCTTCAGGCCAAAGCCAAGCGCCGTCAGGAAGTCGGCGGAGGCGTCAAAGCCGAACGTGTCATCGTATCCGGGCTTCTCTTCCGTGCCATCCGCAGAGGTGTCGGGGAAGGTCATGTTGGTCGTCAGGTCGAAGAACAACGACGTGCGCCGGTTCAGTGCAATGTCGAGGCCAGCACCGATGGTCGGCCCAATGGCGCTTTTTGTATCCGTTCCAGCGCGGGTTCCGTTTCCTGTCCGCGTCTCGCCCCACGATACATTCGCACCAAGCTTCACGTACGGCGCAATGCGGCTTTCGGCGTTTGCAAAATTGTACTGACCCGTCAGCATCACCGAGCTGCGTGTGGTGGGGTCGTCCTCGATAGCGCCACTGGTCTCACTGCCGAACTGCGTGATGGCCGGGTAGTCTGCAAATCGGTAGTCCAGGTTTAGGCTAAACGGAACGGAAAATTGGTAGCCAAGGCCGATGCCGAGGGCGTACGGAAACTTCCCGTCGATATCGAATTCGTCGCCGCTGAAAAGCGTTTGCTTGTTATCTCCAAGGTAGTGGGAAATGCCCACTTGCGGTTTGACAAATAGCGTGCGATCCGGACGCAGATCCTGGGCCTCGGCATTTGTCGTCACTGCAAACAGCAGTGCGATCACCAAGGCGGTGGAGGTCAGGTAACGTTTGATCATAGGGGATTCCTCGTTGTAAGGTAGTCTAAGGGGTGATTGAAAAGGCGCAGCGCTGCGTACAGTTCGTAACGTGCTGAAGATGAAACTGTACGTTCAATAATGCAACGGTTCACACGGTTCATACAAATTGAGCGTGTCTGAAGTCGTGTTGCCATCGCCCATCACGCTTAGGCAAGGAGATGCTAACTTAAGCAACATGTTTTGTTAAGACAAGCCTTTTGGGCTACCGCTTGTGAAATTGTGACAATGTGGACTGCAGTGAGGAAATGAACCGCATGCATCATCAAACGGGCATGTCGGGGAAATGGCAGTAAATGTAATGATAGCAAAAAGGCTCAGGTACCGTACACCGCGCGCTGGGGTATCCACCACGGCTACGCACAGGCCGACATGTGAAAACAAGGCCAAGAAGGCCAAACAGCGGCTGCGGCTGGGCCACTTATCGAAAGCGAGCCAGGCCGACAGGCGAGTGCATCATGGCTTCGCCGCAAAAAAGTCGTGCCATGTCAGGTGCTGCTACCGTCCCGCCAGTTCATGGGCGCCGATTTGTCCTCAGCGTAGATACCGTGTACCAGCAGATCCTGCGCTGCCGGGTGGCCTCACGGTTGGCTGGAGCGTTTACACCTTACGCCTCGAGGGCGTTGACGTGCTTTTCCAGCCGGCTCTTGTACCGGGCGGCCTTGTTCTCGTGCAGCAAACCCTTGGAGGTCAACCGATCAATTTTCGCCTTCACCTCAGGAAGAAACTCGGCGGCTTCCTCCTTGTCTTCCATGGACTCCAACTGCTTAATCATGGAGCGCATGCGGCTACGGTGCATCCGGTTGCGAGCTTGGCGTTTGGCGCTTTGGCGGACGCGCTTAACAGCAGACTTGTGTCGGGGCATAGGGGTTCTAAAGTGATGTGGGCGATAATTTTATACGCCGCCACAGTAGGCAGGCAACGTTAACTATAAGCATAGCCAAAATCTCTTTACCCCCTGTTCGTTTCCTCGCTGTCTGTGAATAGCGCACGAGGAACCCCAGATTCCACGGCCTCGTTGCGGTGCGGAGGCGGTGATGGGCGCCTGGTACGGTTGCCTACCCTATGAATGTGGTCGCTGGAGGATGCTGAATGTGGAACTTCATACAGGAACTGCTGCGTGAGCCCCGTCGGCCGCGAAAGCTCATGGTGATGGACGAGGCCTACCGTGAGGAGCCGGCGGTCTATCGTATTGTGCCGCGCACGTTATTGTGGGCAGGTGGAGGGGCTATGCTGGCTGTGGGCGTGCTGCTGGTAGCGCTGGTCGTTTACACCCCTGTGCTGTATTGGCTTCCCGGACAAGTAGATCCTGCAGTGCAGCAACAAGCGCGGCTCTCGGCTCTCCGTGTGGCCGCCCTGGAAGACTCGTTGGCGCTGCAGCAGGAGTACTTGGGCGAGATCCGTCAACTGATCATAGGAGACGTGCAGGTGCGTGCCGGAGAAGACGCCCCCTCTGGAGCCTCGCCGGCGGAGGCCCCCAGGAGCTCCGGCGAGGCCTCGGTCTATCTATCGGAAAATAGTTCGCCAGCATGGGAAGATCATACCGCGCCAGCGCTTACCCTCACGCGGTTCCCCTTGCGGCTGGCGGCTCCGGGTGACGGCGCAGCCCCGTCTCGTCTCATAGCCAGCGCCATGGCGCTTCCCGCCCCGCCACCAATTACCGGCGGCATCCTGACACGCGGCTTCGATCCGCGCAACGGGCATTTCGGCATCGACTTCGCGGCGGAGGAAGGCTCTCCCGTAACTTCCGTTGGGGAGGGGTACGTCATCATGGCCGACTGGACGCACGACGGAGGATACAGTATCGCCGTACAGCATGGCACGGGCTATGTATCGGTGTATAAACACAACCAGCGGCTCCTCAAACGTACAGGCGACCACGTAGCCGCACAGGAAACCATTGCGCTCAGTGGTAATTCGGGGGAACTCACCACGGGGCCGCACCTGCACTTTGAACTCTGGCAGCATGGCCTCGCGCAGGACCCTCAGCGCGCTCTTCTCGGACTTTAAAGCCTTACAGACCGGCCCCTCGACTGGCCAGCAGTGCGCCTGACGTAGAGGCGTGGGCTGCTACGCGGTCCGGGCTACCGGTTCTGCCTCATACTATGAGCATCTTCAGACGCCCAGACGCAAATACCAACGACGCTATGGCACATTCTTCCAGCGGCACCCCGAACCAGGTAAACATGATCGCTGCCGACGCGACGTTTGAGGGCACCCTCCGGGCTTCCAGCGACGTCCGCATCAGCGGCCGGCTCGACGGCACGCTGGATGTGGAGGGGCGCGTTGTGGTAGCCGAGGGCGGAACCGTGGAGGGTGAAATCACGGCAGCCAACATCGATGTGGCTGGTACGGTTGAGGGGGAAATGGTGGCCAGTGAACTGCTCGTGCTCCGTGCATCAGCGGTGGTGGAGGGCCAACTCCAATCGGAGCGCCTGGTGATTGAAGAGGGCGCGGTGTTTCGTGGTGAGTGCATCATGGGGGCGCAGGCCCGGAAGGCCGTACACGGCGACAACACCCAACAATCGGCTAAGACCGATGCCTCGTCCAAAGAAAAAAGCGAAAGTGCCGGTTCGCGCAAGGCAAAGGATCCAGCCAAACAGAATGTGAAAGGCGCCACGTCCTGACGTAACCAGCACCTGATTTAAGCGCCGACCCGGATGGCGAAGAACACCGACACCAACGCCGAAACCAATGTCGACACCAATGCCGAAAGCGGAGCCTGGCAGCAGGCCATGGGCGACGCCGGGCCCTATGTAGGGCTGGGGTTGCAGATGGGGCTGACGGTTGCCTTCTACTTGCTGGCGGGCCTCGGGCTGGACGTGTGGCTGGATACCGGCCCCGTCTTTATGTTGATTGGGGGAGGCGTGGGCCTTACGGTCATGTTCATGGTGCTCATCCGGGCCACAAAAGATCTAAACGAGAAGGCCGACCGCGCCCGGAAGGCTGCTGCGGAAAGGCGAGAGGCGGCAGATGCAAAAGAATCCTCACCTAAAGACTAACGGCGGTTGCACGCGCGCTGCAGGTTGCCAGCAGGTCCCCTGTTTTGTTCGTGCCCCCGGGGCGTGGGGCTCCTCTTTGCTTTCATTTATTATTCACCCCTCGTATCCCCCCGTGGTGGGTCCTGCGGTGTAGTTTTCCGTTACAGCCGCCGAATCAAATGAGCCGCTGGTGCACCATCCTTGCATCGCACAACAGACTGCGAAAGGATGGGTGTGCTGGCAGTGAAGCTCTCGCGCTTGTCTCCACGTTTATCCGTTCCCGTTCATGGTGTTAAGTATTGGCCTCGGAGCACTGGTAGGCACGGCCTACGGACTTAGTGCTTACGCCACCCTGCGCTACGCTGCACAGTTTCAGGGCACGGCCTTCATGCAGATCTTCATGGGGGGCATGGTTGCCCGTATTGTCGGGCTCATGATCGTTGTAGGGCTGATCGCGGCGCTGCTCCCCATTAAGCCCCTGCCATTTCTTTTGGCTCTGGTCCTGCTCCTTGTCGGCACCGTGATAGCGGAAGTACGTGAAGCGCTTCGCATGGTTAACAAATCCTCCACACCTGCTCCGTGATGTTGACCCTGCGATTTTATAGATTGGCAGTGACGATGCCACTTGCATACCCTTTAGATTTCTGCGGTTAATACATTTGCACATGCCCGTACGACAGCACTGCGCCCTTTCTACTGGCTTGTTTCTGCTGGCTCTCGTGCTGCTGCTCGGCAGTCCCGGACTGGCGCATGCAGAATCAGACGTAGAAGGCGACCCCAATGCCATCGGCCACTCGGCCAATGGGTACTATCTTGACGTGATGCCCATTGGCAAGATCGAACTCCCCCGGCTCTTGCTTACGCGCCATGCGGATGGCCTCTCCTTTGACGTGTACGGCACGACGAAGGAGGCGCTCCAATCCGGGCGCTATGTCATCACGGACGGTGAGGGGAACGTGCTCTCAGAGGCCGAGATGCAATACGCCATCGACCAAAAGAAGCACTACAACTTTCCGCTGGCAGCCGCTTCAGGGCCAGGCATCATAATTGACTTCTCCATTACACGGCATTTGCTGGCCGTATTTTTGTCGGCGCTGCTGCTCGTCATCATCGGGTTACGGCTGGGCGCTCGCTACCGGCGCGGGATTGGCCGAGAAGAAGCCCCCCGGGGCGTCTGGCAAAACATGATGGAGGTGCTCATTCTCTTCGTGCGCGACGAAGTGGCGAAGCCTGCAATCGGGGGGAAGTACTCCCGATACATGCCCTATCTCCTCTCCGTCTTCTTTTTTATTCTGATCGGTAACCTGTTGGGGCTCATCCCATGGGGCGTAACGGCGACATCCAATATTATGGTGACCGGTACGCTGGCGGCCTTTACGTTTGTCATCACGCAGTTCTCCGGTACTAAGGATTACTGGCGGCACATCTTTAACCCCCCTGGCGTGCCCCTCGCGGTGAAGCCCTTTCTGGTGCCTGCCGAGTTTATCGGCCTCTTCACGAAGCCCCTTGCGCTGGCCTTCCGTCTTTTTGGTAACATGGTGTCCGGTCACTTGGTGATCGTGAGCATCCTGGGTCTCATCTTTATCTTTGCTGCACAGTTTGGTGCAGGGGTAGGTTGGGCCTCGACGCTCCTGAGCGTGCCCGTGACGCTGTTCGTTTGGATGCTCAAGTTTGCCATCAGCTTCATTCAGGCCTACGTATTTACCATCCTGTCGGCCCTGTTCATTGGGATGGCCTTGGAGGATCACGAACACGAGCACCATGAAGAAGAGCCCCCCGAACCGCACGAGGCCTTGCTTGAGCAAGCGGAAGAGTACGTGCCCGGCGATGGCGTGAGCACCACCGAGCGCCCGACCCCGCAGCCCACCGTGTAACGCCCCCCTTTGCAGTGTTATCGCAGTACCCTTGTTGCGCAGCATGCGGCCCGATGCCGCGTCTGCGCGCGGACCCCTCGCGGGTCATTGTTCAAACGATTTCATCACACCCCAAACCCACGACGAACCAGTTTCATGGAACCCATTTCCTTTGCTTACCTCGCTGCCGGCTTTGCCCTGCTGGGCGCCACCCTCGGAGCCGGTCTCGGCATTGGTCGCCTGGCGGCCTCAGCCATGGAAGGCACGGCCCGCCAGCCGGAAGCCGCCAACGACATCCGTACCAGTATGATTATTGCCGCCGCCCTGATTGAGGGTGTCGCTATTATTGCTGAGGTGGTCGCGCTGGTCCTTATCTTCGCCGGCTGATCATCCGTCACCCCTCTTCGCGGCGCCTGGCCGCTGCCGCTGCACCGTAGGTAGCCCTCGCGCCTGCCTACAGCGCTTCTATCCTGCCTTTCGATACGTTCATGACTATACTTCTTCTGCTACAGCAAGTAGATCCGCCAACCCCTTCCCTGTTGCAGGTCGACGCCGGACTCGTATTCTGGACGGCAGTCGTCTTCCTGATCGCGTTGGGCATCTTGTGGAAGTACGCCTGGGGGCCGATCACTGAGGCGCTGGATGAGCGGGAAACGCGCATCCAGGAGTCCATGCAGGCGGCTGAGAAGGCGCTCGAAGAGGCCCGGAAGATCCAGGCGGACAACGAGCGGGCCCGACGTGAGGCCGAGCAGGAGGGGCAGCGCATCCTCCGTGAAGCGCGCGAAGAAGCCGAGCGGCTGCGCGACGAGGAAGTCCAGGAGACGCGTGAACGCATCGCCACCATGCGCGACCAAGCGCAGGACGAGATTGCGCGCGAGAAGCAAAGCGCGCTGGACGACCTGCGGGCGGAAGTGGCCGACCTGGCTATTGAAGCTGCCGAGCGCATCCTGGGCGAAGCGCTGGATCAATCGCGTCACCGCAAGCTCGTCGAAAACATGATCGAAGAGCTGCCCCAAAACTAACCACGCCTTCCGTATCTGTAGGCTATTGCCCCCGTCCGTATGAGCTACGCATCCAACGCCGCCCGCCGCTACGCCCGTGCCCTGCACGCGCAAGCGCGTGCCCAAGACGCCGTGCCAGCGGTCGACGATGACATGGAGACGCTGCACGCGACGCTCGAGGCGTCCGACGAGCTCGTCCGCTTTTTCCAGAGCCCCATCATCTCGCAAGAGCGCAAGCACGGCGTGGTGCGCGCGCTCTTTGACGAGCGGCTGCACAGGCTCTCCTCGGGCCTGTTACGCCTTCTTGTAGAGAAAAAGCGGGAGGGCCTGGTGCAGGAGATTGTGCAGGCGTACCGCGCCCTCCGCGATGCCGAAGAAGGCCGCGTGGAGGCGCAGGCACAAGTTGCGCACGACCTTGGCAAGGCCGGGCGCGACCAGTTACGGGCCGCCCTGGAAGGGCTCCTCGGCAAGCAGGTGCGCCTGACGGTCGAGCAAAACCCTGATCTCATTGGCGGGGTGGTCGTGCGGGTCGGCGATACGGTGTACGACCGCAGCGTACGCCGCCAGTTGGATGCCCTCCGGAGCCGCCTTGAGCAGGGCCAGACGACTGCACCGTCCAACGGCGCTACCTGAGGCCTCGGCATCTTCCTACACTCCCACATCCTTTTCGCATCATCCCTGTTCGATCCCTATGTCTGATTCCATCCGACCTGATGAAGTAACCGCTGTGCTCCGAAAGGAGCTCGGCGGCTTCGAGGCCGACACCGACGTCTATGAAGTGGGCACTGTGCTCCAGGTAGGCGATGGTATCGCCCGTATCTACGGACTTAGCAACGTGCAGGCCGGCGAGCTGGTGGAGTTTCCGTCCAGCGGTGCGGTAGGTATGGTGCTGAACCTGGAGGAAGACAACGTCGGGGTCGTGCTCTTTAGCGACGTGTCGGCGGTGCGCGAAGGGGACGAGGCGCGCCGCACGCAGCGCATCGCCTCCATCGATGTGTCCGAAGAACTCTTGGGGCGCGTCATCAACCCGCTGGGCGAACCGATGGATGGGCGGGGGGCCATCACGGGGGATACGCTCGAAATGCCGCTGGAGCGTAAAGCCCCGGGCGTCGTCTACCGCGAGCCCGTGACCGAGCCGCTGCAGACCGGCCTCAAGCCCATCGATGCCATGATACCAATCGGGCGGGGGCAGCGTGAGCTCGTGATTGGGGACCGCCAAACAGGAAAGACGGCGGTGCTCGTCGACACTATCATCAACCAGAAAAGCACGCACGAGACCGATAAGCCGGTGTATTGCGTCTACGTCGCGGTGGGCCAGAAGGCCTCTACCGTGGCGCAGGTCGAGCGCGCCCTGGAGGAAAACGGCGCGATGGACTACACCGTGATCGTGAACGCGCCAGCGTCGGCTACGGCCCCACTGCGCTTCATTGCCCCGTTTGCGGGCGCGGCCATCGGCGAATTCTTTCGCGATACGGGCCGTCATGTGCTGGTCTGCTACGACGACCTCTCCAAGCAGGCGGTCGCCTACCGTGAAGTCTCCCTGCTCCTGCGCCGTCCGCCCGGTCGCGAAGCCTATCCCGGGGACGTATTCTACCTGCACAGCCGGCTCCTGGAACGCGCCGCGAAGATTATTGACAACCAGGAGGTAGCGGAGCAGATGAACAACGTGCCCGAGTCGCTGCAGGGGAAGGTGCAAGGCGGTGGCTCCCTCACGGCGCTGCCGGTGATCGAGACGCAGGCCGGCGACGTCTCGGCCTACATCCCCACGAACGTGATCTCTATTACCGATGGCCAGATTTACCTGGACGCCGACCTCTTCAACGCTGGTGTGCTGCCCGCCATCGACGTTGGGATCTCGGTGAGCCGGGTTGGAGGAAACGCGCAGATCAAGGCGATGAAGAGTGTGGCTGGTACGCTGCGCATTGACCTTGCGCAGTACCGCGAGCTGGAGGCCTTCGCCAAGTTTGGCTCCGACCTTGACGCTGCCACGCAGCGGCAACTCCGCCGGGGTGAGCGCCTGATCGAGGTGCTGAAGCAAGGCCAATTCGACCCCATGAGCGTCCGCAACCAGGTCGCCATTATTTATGTGGCGACGGAGGGCATGCTGGATGACGTGCCGGTCGAGAAGATTCAGGAGTTCGAGGCCGAGTTTCTTGAGCGCGTTAACCTTCGGCATAAGGAGGCTATGCAGTCGATCACCGAGACGGGCAAGCTGAGTGACGAGGTCAAAGAAATGTTGGAGAACGAAGTGAAAGAGCTGGTCGAGATTTACACCTCTGACGAGGCGTAACCCCGCCGTGCCCTGTCCTTTTCCTGACAAGCTACGCCCCCATGGCCAACTTGCGTGACATCCGCAACCGCATCGACTCCGTCGAAAACACGCAGCAGGTAACGCGTGCGATGAAGATGGTCGCGGCTGCCAAGCTGCGGCGGGCGCAGGAACGCATCTTCACCGCGCGTCCCTACGCCTTCAAGATCCGCGAAATCATCACTCACCTGAAACGTGAGCTGGACCCCGGCGCCCACCCGCTGTTCCAGACAGCGGAGGAGGTGCAGTCGGTCCTTCTGGTCGTGGTTACCGCCGACCGCGGGCTGGCCGGCGCTTTCAATGCCAATGTCATTCGCAAGGCAGAAGATACCCTTGAGGGCCCCTACCGCGACCTGCACGAGGCGGGCAAGGTGCGCCTGCTCTGCATCGGGCGCAAGGGCCACGAGTACTTCAAGCGGCGCGACATCGAGATCGTGGGCGACTACCGCGGCTTCTTTGAGGAACTGAAGCTGGAAACCACGCGCGACCTCGTGGACCGCATCAACGATGGTTTTCTCGATGGCGACTGGGATGAGGTAAAGGTCGTCTACAACGAGTTCAAAAACACCATTTCGCAGAACCGCATCGTCGAGCCGTTCCTGCCGATCCCGAAGGACCGCTTTCTGACGCCCGTCATGGAAGACGAGGACAAGCTGGCCAGCCTGGACGTAGAAAGTGATGCGTTCGCTGTTGAGTATATCTTCGAACCAGACGCCGAGGGGATCCTGGAGGTACTGGTGCCGCGGTACCTCTACTATCAACTATGGCGCATCGTGCTGGAGTCGAATGCGGCCGAGCAGGGCGCCCGTATGGTGGCGATGGACAATGCCACGTCGAATGCGGACGACCTCCTGCGCGACCTGCGGCTGGATTACAACCGGGCCCGGCAGAGTGCGATTACGACGGAGATCATCGAGATCACCAGTGGCGCTGAGGCGATGGAGCAAGGATGATCGGGGCGGTTCCGTGAGAAGGACTGGCGGAACGCAGGGCCGCACGCGACGTCTCAAGAGGCTGAAGCACGGCGGACTACCGCATCCCGTGTACATACGATACTACCTCTGGAGAGGTGGCCGAGTGGCTGAAGGCGCTCCCCTGCTAAGGGAGTAAACGGTTTATAGCCGTTTCGAGGGTTCGAATCCCTCCCTCTCCGCATCTGCCGAGTCCCTCGTAGGGGCTCGGCTTTTTTCGTAGCTCCGTGCCCGTTCTACAAGCCCTTATGGCAGAAGCCGCGCCGCCCCGATGGAAGACGCTCCGTGCCTACGCGGTGCACGGCTATACAGCCTCCGGCGTGGTGGCGGCGTTTCTGGCGGTGGTGGCCCTCATGGCGGACGTCCCGGATCCCCGATGGGTCTTCCTGTGGCTGGCCGTGGCCGGCATCATCGACGCCACCGATGGCCCGCTGGCGCGGCGGTGGGACGTCAAGACGTACGCTGCCCATGTGCAGGGCCGGGTCATCGACGATATCGTGGACTACCTGACCTTCACGTTCATCCCGCTGCTGCTCATCTGGCGGATGGGCTGGGTGCCGGATCCGGCGTTGCTCTTTGTGCTGCCGGCCCTGTTGACCAGCGTAATCGCGTTCGCCCGCGTCGGCATCAAGCAGGAAGAGGACGGCTTCTTTGTGGGGTTCCCCTCCTACTGGAACCTCGTGGCCTTCTATGTCGGGTGGTGGGGGGCGCTTTATGGCGTATGGCTGCCCGCCGTGCTTATGCTGGGGCTGGCATTGCTCACGCTGCTGCCCGTGCGTTTCCTCTATCCCAACCGCACGCCCCGGCCCTACCGCCGGGTCATCCTGTGGGGCGGGTGGATATGGATGGCCGTCCTGCTGGCCTCCCTGCCGTTTTTCCCTGAAGCCCCCGCCTGGCTCTTCTGGGCATCGCTCAGCTATCCGGCGGCGTACGTAGGGCTCTCGTGGTGGGTGGGGCGGAGCGGTACAGCATAACAAGCGTATGTTAATGCAGCTATACGTCTGTCTTCGCGTTTACGGTACCTGCTTCTATGCAGTGGTTCACCTGTGGGATCGTCACACTCTTCATCCTGATGGCGGTGCCGTCGGAGGCGCTGGAAGAGGATGCCTCTGTTCACTTGACCGCAGAGGGCACCACCGTAACGGTACAAGCCCTGTTCACGCACCATGGTGAGGAAGAGGTCATGCGCGACTACACGCTGAAGGTGCACCGGGAGGGAGCAGCGGGCAGCAGTGCTTCGACGCAAGGTGGATCATTTACCTCCACGCCAGGCCAGGTAGACACCCTGGCCACCAGCCGGGTATCGGTTACCGAGGGAGACCGGCTCGTCGTGGAGCTTACCGTCCGGGCAGGAGAGACGACGGTGGCCACTGCGTCGGTAGACGGTGTGTACCCGGGCTGCCTTGAGGTGCAGAACGAGCAGAGAGAGGAGCTGAGCCGGCAGGCGCAGTGAGCATTCCCTATTCCTCGCTGGTGCGCAGCTGGCTGGGCAACTCGTCGGGGTTGTCGGCGGCCGTCTCGAAGCCGTGTGCCTGTAGGATCTTATCGCACGCCGCAATGCCCGCGATCAGCCCCTCGGTTAGCGAGCCGCTTTCCATGCCGCTGCGAATGTGATCAGCGACGGCCTGCCAGGCCTCATCCGCGACGCGCGCGTAGATGCCCGCATCGGCAAGGACCTCAATCCGGTGCTCCAGCAGTGATACAAAGAGCAGGATACCCGTGCGATGGCGCGTGGCAAAGACCTCCTCCTCCACAAAGGCGACCTTCGCCCGCTGACCTACGGCGCGGTTGATATGGTCTTGGGGGATCAACCTGCGCGTTACCGGAGCCAACGCGGACGAGAGCCATGCAGCGGCTACGGCGGCCCCTACCATAAGCAGCAGCGCAAGGCCATCCTGAGCCAGCAATGGGAAGGTATCCGGCAGCACCCCCCGCGTTAGCCCGACGAGCAGACCGGCCAGCCCGAAGCCCAACGCGCCCCCACGCCACGGCACTGCTGCATAGGGCGCGCTGCGGAGTACCACATAGGGCACAATCTCGCCCCTGTGGCCCGTTTCGGCCGCTTCGATGGCTGCGGCAATGCGGCGGCGGTCGTCCGTTGAGAACAGCGGGTCCATGCGACTAAAGATGGTTGCGGGTGATAAACGCAGATATCGATGTCTCCGCTACCAGCGCGCGGAGGTGCTGCCGCCGCCGAAGGGGGGCGCATTGTCGACGGCGGGGTTCGTATCCGGGAGGAAAAAGAGCGCGCCTTCAACGGCGATGAACACGGCGCAGGCGATAGCCAGATGCCACTGCGGCGCCTGCGATTCGGCGGCGAGCATGGGCGTGGCGATCAGACCCACGAGCAGTAGCATCAGCAGGACCGGCGGGAGCACCCGCTGTGCGCTCGATCCGGTATTCACCGATTGGCTCATCGCGGAGAACATGCCAAACGCATCCATCAGCCGCACACCGAGATAGAACAGGCGAAGCATTGCTACAGCGCCCACGATGCCCAGCAACACGCGCGGCCGCTCAAGGATGGCCGTCAGGCCCAGCCCCACGGGTACGAAAATGAGGAGCGTAAAAAGAAACCCTATGCCATGGTACCACCGCAGCCGCTGTAGTTGCTCCATGGTTGCGCGTAGCCACGACCTGCTCCAGCTCCGTATCTGCTGAAGGATCCCTGCCGATCCTGCCGCAATCCCTGCAGCAGCCGTGGTAGAGGAGGTGCTCGCGTGGCCAAGCACGGCCGTGCCCTGCGCCACCGCGCCCGGACTGGCGACGCCGGGAGAGGCGATGGGCGCGGTAGCTGCCGGCGCGCTCCCAAACGACGCACCGGCGCCTCCGCCACCAAAACTCCCACCCCCACCGCGAAACAGCGCCCCCGCTGATCGGGCCGCGTTCAGCATCGACCCGACGCCGGTGCCGATGAAGGCCCCTCCGGTGAGCGTGCGTTTCCACGTGAGGCGCTCTGCTTCCGAAAGACGTCCGACGCGCCGTCTGCCCCAAAAGTACAGGAGCCCAAACGTCAGCGTGCTGCCCCAAAAGGCGAGCCCGAGGAGCCCAGCAGGCCACCCAGCCATGTCGATAAGTATGAGGGCGATCATCAGCCCATGCAGTACAGCAGAAAGCCAGCCCAGCCCGGCAACGACAGCCCGCAGGCATCCACTATCCATGAACAGCGCCACGGCTGCAAATCCCACAGGAAAGGCGGCCGGCAGCGTGAGAAACAGCGCGAAGATCAACACCTCTACCACCTGCTCATACCACGGCTTCGGGTGACGATCCAGGCGCGGACCACCGTCGAGGCCCGGGACGGACGGAGGAGAGAAGGCAGCGTCTGGGGCTGCCTGCGGAGGGGCTGCCTGCGGAGGGGGGGCTTGCTCTGGTGCGGCTGCTGGCACCGCAGACGCCGGCACCGGAGCCGCCGCTGATGCGACGTCACCCGGGACAGAAATGATCAACAGTAGGGCAGCGACCCCGCGCAGCAGCCCCATACGTATCAGCAACCGCGGCGGGGTAGGGCGTGGCAGCACAACAGCAGGCGACACCGTAAGCATATACAGAAGGAGTGGTAAGCGACCGTCCTCTGTATACGCGCAGAAGATGAGCAGCTCCGGTCACCCGCTGCTTCATCTGGAGCCAGGCTACCCTATGGTCTCAAACCCGGTGTACGTGTGCAGCACCTCGGGGAGAGCGATGCTGCCGTCCGGTTGCTGGTAGTGCTCCAGCAGCGCAGCCACCACGCGTGGCAGGGCGAGGGCGCTGCCGTTGAGCGTGTGCACATGCGCGTTGCTGCCGCTGGCCTCGTCGCGGTAGCGCACCTGCGTGCGCCGCGCCTGAAAGGCCTCGAAGTTCGAGATGGAGGACACCTCGAGCCAGCGCTCCTGCCCGGCGCTCCACACCTCCAGGTCGTACTTCTTGGTCTGCGTAAAGCCCATATCGCCGGTGCACATGAGCAGGCGGCGGTACGGCAGCCCCAGAAGCTTCAGTGGAAGCTCGGCGTCGGCGCGCATGGCTTCCAGCGCTTCGTAGCTCTCGGTGGGCTGTACAAACTGCACCAGCTCCACCTTGTCGAACTGATGCAGGCGGTTGAGCGCGCGGACGTCCTTTCCGTGCGAGCCGGCCTCGCGCCGAAAGCACGGGGTGTAGGCGCAGAACCGCACGGGCAGGTCGTCTTCCGGCAGGATCTCGTCCCGAAAGTAATTGGTGACCGGCACTTCGGCGGTAGGAATGGGGAAGAGGCCATCCCGGTCGATCTCGTACATGATGTCTTCCTTGTCGGGCAGTTGCCCCGTGCCGGTAGCGCTGGCTTCGTTCACAAACAGCGGCGGCTGCATCTCGCGGTAGCCGCGGTCGGTGGCCAGGTCCAGAAAGAAGTGGATGAGCGCGCGTTGCAGCCGCGCGCCCTTGCCGGCGTAGAAGGGAAAACCGGCGCCGGTGACCTTGGCGCCCCGCTCAAAGTCGGCCAGGCCGTGGCGCTCCAGCAGCGCCCAGTGCGGCTGCGCCTCGAATGAAAACGTGGGCTTTTCACCGGAGGTAAACACCACCTCGTTGTCCTCCGGCGTGCGGCCCACGGGCACGCTGGCGTGGGGCACGTTGGGCAGGCTCAGCAGAAGGCGGTGCAGCGCTTCAGCCTTCGCCTTCACGTCGTCCTCCAGTTCCTGAATACGCTGCTTCAGCGTGCCCGACTCGTCGATGAGCGGCTGCGCCTCGTCGCGCTTTCCCGCGCGCATCTTCTCTCCAATGTGCTTCGACAGCGTGTTGGAGCGGGCCTGCGCCTGTTGCAGCTCGGTGAGGAGCTTGCGGTGCTGCGCGTCGAGGGCGCGGGCGGTGTCCACGTCGTCGGGGGTGCCCATGCCCTTGTGGTCAATGGCGGTGCGGATGCGGTCGGGGGACTCGCGCAGGAGCTGCAGGTCAAGCATACGGATGGAAAGAAGAGAAGTGGAGGGAGGAAACGGGCTACGGCCGCGGGGCGGTTACGGCGAGGGCGTACTTACGGGGAGCCCCAGGTGCTGGCCGAGGGCACGCAGCGCCTGCTCCACCGAACGCGGCTTGTAGCCGACTTCGCTCGCCGCCTTCAGCACAATGAAGCCGGTACGGGCCGGCCGGTCGGCATCCTGGCCCAACTCGGCTGACGTGATGGGGTTGATCAGCGACGCATCCAGATCGAAGACGCGCGCCACCTGCAGAGCGAAGTCGTGTACGGTGAGAAAGTCGGTGCCGGAGAGGTGATAGACGCCGGTCTTGTTATGCCGCACCAGCTTCTCGATGCCGGCGGCCAGATCCGGGGCGTAGGTGGGGGTGCGCCACTGGTCGGTGACGACGTGGATGGGGGTGCTGCGGCGCAAGTTCTCGATCACCCAGAGCGCAATGTTAGTGCGGCTGAGGGCGTGAGCGGTGCCGTAGACGAGGACCGTCCGGGCGATCGTCCAGTTGCCGGCTGAGGCCTCCCGCACCGCGTTTTCCCCGGCCAGCTTGGAGCGGCCGTAAAAGTTGACCGGGTTGGGGCGGGCGTCTTCGCGGTAGGGGCCGTCCGTGCCGTCAAAGACGAAGTCGGTAGAGACCTGCACCAGCCGCGCGCCGTGCGTTCGGCACGTCCGGGCCAGGTGCCCCACGGCGTCGGCATTGACGCTCCAGCAGGCCTTGCGCTGGTTCTCGCATTGGTCCACCTGCGTCAGGGCGGCGCAATTGATGACGACCGTGGGCGTAAAGTCATCGAACAGTCGCTTGACGGCCTCATGGTCGGTAATGTCAAGCGGCGCATAGCCGCAGGAGGCTGCCGGAAAGCGCGGCTGCGGATCCCGCCCAGTCGCCAGCAGATCATACTCCGGATGCGCACTCATCTGGTGGACGAGCTGCTGGCCCAGGAGGCCATTGGCGCCGGTGATAAGTACGCGGTGAAACAACATGGGTCCTGTACATCAGTCGTGGAAGAGGCCGCCGCAGGGGGCCGCATGGGGCCGCATGGGGCCGCACAATATAGGGTATGCGCTGGTTGGAAGCTGCGGATTGAAGCCGGCAGTCTGGTGCCAGAGGCACCACGAATACTCGCAAACGACCTACGGTATGCCCCCAGGGCATGGTCCGCTGGTGAAGTCCAACGGCGCTGGGGCAGGTTACTCGTCTGTTTGTTGTTCGGCCAGCGCCGCCCGAACGTCGGCTTTGATGTGCTGGGCGTCGCTCAGGTCCAGGCGTCCGGCGAGCAGCAGGCGCATCTCGCGCCGTTTGGCAGCCGCCTCGTAGCGGCTTTCTTCCTCCGCCGTCTGCGGATGGATTGGTGGGGCTTCGGTCGGGCGGCCGTCGTCATCGAGCGCCACAAAGGTGAAGAAGGCCCGGTTGCACCGCCGGCGCGTTTGCTTGCGCGGGTTTTCCGCCCACACGTTCAGCTCCACCTCCATCGACGTGCGAAAGACACGGTTCACCTGACTCTCGGCGATGATGATTTCGTTCTGGTAGATCGGCGCGCTAAACTCTACCGAGTCGACAGCCGCCGTCACGCATACGCGGTTGGCGTGGCGCTGCGTTGAGATGGCCGCACACTTGTCCATCATATGCAGCAGGCGGCCGCCCATCAGGTTGCCGAGCCCGTTGGTATCGTTGGGGAGCACAATCTCCGTCATCACGCAGCGCGAGCGGCTGACCGTGTTCTGACCCTGAGGGTCGTGGGTTTCGTGGGGCGCGGCAGGAGGCATAGAGAGCGGGAGACAACGGGAAAGGCAGGTACAGCACTCGGCAAACAAGACCCGGCGGCCCGGTCAGGAGATCCGGCAAGGGGATGAAAAGCACATGACCTCGGCATTAGGTCTTGCGCTCCTTGGGCTCGGCGGCTGGAAAGAGGATGTTATTCAGGATAAGGCGGTAGCCCGGCGAGTTTTTGTGAAGGTTCAGGTCGGTAGGCGGGTCCCCTACAAAGTGCTGGTAATCCTCGGGGTCATGGCCGGCAAAGAACGTAAACGTGCCTTGGCCCAGCGCGCCGTGCAGGTACTTTACTTCGTCACGCTCGGGGGCTTCGGCCAGGAGGGTCACGCCTGGTTTCACCAGGTCCTTTCGAAAGCTTGTCGATTGCCCCAGAAACCCCCGAATGGTCGCCACATGGTTTTGGGTGAGCATGGAAGGCACGGGGTCCCACTTGGCGCTGAAGTCGAACAAGGTGAAGTAGTCGCGCGCCGGGTCGCGCAGGGCAGGAGGCGGTGCGCCCACGTCGATGTTGGAGTGCTCATATTCGGTAGCGTTCACGTTCGGTGTAAAGTTGTGGAAGGCGAACGAGTGGTCGTAGTCGAGCCGCTCCATGAAGTTGGGATCCACCGGGTCGCCATCGTACGCTGTCGGGACGATGTCGGCCGTGCGCGCCGCGAGGGCAACATCCAGCGTCTCGGTGCCGGAGCACATGGCAAACAGGAAGCCGCCACCGGCCACGTAGTCTCGGATGGTCTCACTTACCGCCAGTTTTAGCTCGCTCACCTTCCGAAAGCCCTGCGCCAGCGCAATGCCCTCCAGGAGGCGTTGCTGTTCCTGATACCAGGAGGTGTTGCGGTACTGATAGAACTTTCCATACTGCCCGGTGAAGTCTTCATGGTGCAGGTGCAGCCAGTCGTACTGCTCCAGTTCTCCACTCAAGATCTCTTCGTCGTAGATCATGTCGTAGGGCACCTCGGCATACTCAAGCGCCAGCAGCACCGCGTCGTCCCAGGGGAGGGTTTGCGCGGGAGCGTAGATCGCGATGCTGGGTGCCTTCTCCAGCCGAACCACCGCCTGGTTGCTGGAGGGGCTTTCGACGTCAGACAGGAGCCGGGCGGTTTCGGAGCCGCTGACCTGCTCGTAGCGCACCCCCCGGGTGTTGAGCTCGCGCGTGAGGCTCGACGAAGCCGGCAGCAAGAAGGAACCGCCACGGTAGTTCAGCAGCCAGTCCACCTCCATGCCCTGGTCGATCGCCCAGTAGGCCACGCCGTAGGCTTTCAGGTGATCGGTTTGGCCGGTATCCATCGGCACCAGGATTTCCTGGGCATGAGCGGTTGGTGGCGTGGACGCGTGTGCAAATACACCCGTACACAGCAAAGTTATGACGAGGAGAAGCGTGGAAGACGAGGAGCGCATGGCATCACGGAAAGGCATACGGAAGGAAGAGCGGGCGGAGCGACAAGCGCTCGCACAGAAGAGCAGTCGAAAAGATGAGCTGGCGGTTGGGCATTAGGTTTCTTGCTCTACACCGCGGCCCTGAAGGGCGCGGATCCGCTCGCGGGCATCGGCGGCGAGGAGGGAGCCTGGGAAGCGGTCCAGCAGGTCAAGATACGTTGTGAGGGCCGCCTCGGGCATGCCCAGTTGCCGTTCTTCGATTGTCGCAGCTTCGAAGAGGGCGCGGTCGGCCTGGGGGCTTCGAGGGTACGTATCGGCGAGGGCGTGCAGGGCGTCGCGGGCGTCTGCATAACGCTTCAGGGCCATGAGGGTGCGCCCGCGGGTCAGCTGCGCCTCGTCCGCGACGGGATGGCCCGCATGTGAAGCCAGCATGCTGTCCAGCCGCACGAGGGCCTTTGCCGGGTGGTGCTGCCGGGCGAGGAGGCGGGCCGAGGCGAGCGTACGGAGGGGGGTGTTGAGGGAGTCCGGTCCCTCCCCGTCGATAAGCAGCAGCCGAAGCTCGACGGCATCGTTAGCGACGTCGGAGGAGGTGTTCGTGCGGACGGTAGCCAGGATGGTTTTGCTGGCGTCAAATGCGCCGCGGTAGAAATGCAGCCGCGCCAGCTCCAGGCGCGCCTCATTGGCCAGTTCGCCGGTGCGGACTGTATCCACCACACGCGAGAAGTAGAGCCGGGCCTGGTCGAGGTTGTCACGGCGTAGGGCCACCCGGGCGCGGTCGAACAGGGCCTGCTCCGCTTCTTCGGTGCCAGCGTGAGCCTCAAGCAGGGTTTCCAGCGCGTCCGTGGCGGCATCGTAGTCGCGGGTTACCTCCAAGTGGAGCCGTCCCAGGCGCTGCAGCACACGGCGGGCCTGCGCGGTGTTTTCGTGCAGCGCCAGAAAGCGTTGGTAGGCGGTGAGGGCCTTCTGGTAAGCCAGCTGAGCGGTGGTGGTATCCGGTACCGCCGCATCTGTCGCTGGAGCTGTTTCCGGAGGGGCCGGTGCGTCGGCCGTGTCCGGTGTGGGCGAGGCGGGCAGCGGGAGGTCGCGCGGCGGCCCGGTCCGTGGGCGGGTGGCGGCTACCGTCGTCAGGTGGTCGCCCCAGTGCTCATAGGTGGCCGCCAGCCCGAGGCGCGCACGGAGCGCGGAGCGGCTGTCGGGGTAGCGCTCCAGCACTTCCTCGTACGCGACGATAGCATCGGCGTAGGCGTCTCCGTCGATGGCGGCCTCTGCAAAGCCCAGCAACTCGCGTCCCTCGGTATCCTCCAGGCGATCCAGCGCGCGGTGGGCATCCAGCGCGGCCGCATACTGCGCATCTTCCAAATACAACCACGCCAGCAAGGCCCGGTACGGATGGTACAGTGGTTCGTCGCGGACCACCGCTTCCACCACGGGCAGGGCCGCCTCCAGGGCGCCGTCCTGTTCAAACAAGCGTGCCATGCGGTTGCGTACGAAGCTCACCCGCCGGTCGTCATCAGCCAGTACGGCGAGGTACTCGGTCGTGGCCGCGGCAAACTGCCCGGTGGCCCCGTACAGGTTGGCCAGCTCAAACCGGAAGGCGGAGGCGTCGCCGAGCCGCTCCCGGCCCTGCTCCAGCACCTCCACCGCATCGGTCAGCAGCCGGACTTCCGTCATGGAGCGATAGACGGTGCGGTACGTCTGCGCCTCGGCCGGGGCCGCCTCGATGGCCGCTTGCCAGGCAGAGAAAGCATCTGACTCGGCGCCGCTCAGGTACAGGATTCGGGCTTGCTCGGCCAGCAGGCTTGGTGAGGCGCCAAACGCGGCACGCCGGTCTTCGATGAGGGCGACGGCGGCGTCGTAGCGCTTCAGGTTGTCGTACGCCCGCAGGAGCCGGTCGAAGAAGACGTACGTCTCGGGCTGCTGCTCCACCAGGGGCTCCAGGAGGTCCGCGGCCGCCTCGTATTGCCCGTCCCGCAACAGCGCCTCAGCTTCCTGAAAGGTGGGCACCAGCGACTGCTCGATCTGCTGCGCGTGCACCGGTCCCGGTACCGTCATCCCAGTTATCCAAACGAAGCCCAGCAGCACCATCCAACGCAAGGGACGCAGCATAAAACCTCAGGTAATACATAAAGATAAAACCGAGCGGGGGGCGCCCGCTGCCCGCGACAGGCGGTGTGGACAGCGGGCTACCCCCACTCACAAGTCCTTCATACACCGTGTATCTCACGGAAAGCGTTGAGGTTTCGGCAGGGGTGCGCCCATCGGTGTTTATGAGGGGGCGCCATCGCGCCCCCGGCGCTTGCAAGAAGGCGGAGCGAAGCGGTCCGCTATGGCGTGTGTGGGGGCGGTGAACTGCTGTTCGGGTGGCATTGCTGTGCCTGAAACCCACCCGGTATGCAAAGCCACTGGGTCCTTGCATTCGGGTCGAAACAGTGGCGGGGCCTGCCGAGCTACTACGGGTGAAAATGAAATGGGGGCGACGAAACCCTCTCCTTGTTCTTGGACCGCGAAACCCCCATGTTGAATGGCTACTGAAGCTGCCATCTGCACCCCGGCCGGTTTACATTTTGTGCGTTGAGCATTGACACCGTATATGGCCCAACCATGCCCCACAGGCAACTGTTCGTTTCTATCCGCATTTCTCACTCCTCGGCCGTCCATGGAGTCTCTTCAACGGCCCTGCAGTGTCTGGGATGAGGTCTTCGGCTCCAGCCTTCGTAGGACGGTCTCGGACCTTACGGATCTTATCGAGGATCGGATCAACGCCCATCACTTCTTCGAAACGGACCATGTGACCGATGTAATGCGCACGCTGCCCCGAGAGGCATTCGATCGCTTCTCCCGTCGGTCGAATCAAGGAATGTTTGTCCACACGTAGGCGATGGTAGGGGGCGCACCACATGATTGCGATAGTGACGGGTCACGCGCGACTCTTAACGCAACGCAACCGTAGTGGGATTTGGATTTGGCCTCGCCCAAGCCGAGCACCATTCCCTCGTCATGCTCCCAAAGAAGCGAGACGATGATGCGATCTACACCTCGGAGCATTTCGCGTGGGACGAAAGCCAGGAGCGACGCGAGCTCCATTTTGCCCTTAGCGCGAACGACTCGAAAATGCACGTTGTGCTTCCGCGCGTGAAGTGGGAAGGGATTGCCAAGGCGACGAAGGCCAGGTTCTATCATCGCCTTCGAAAGCAGGACAAGCCCACCTGTACCTGGTCGACGGGCCGAACTCCCGTTTCCCGACTCCCCGGCAGAGAGCTTGTGTCGTTGGCTTGGGCGATCGAAGATGCAGTCCCGGCGCTGATCCCGGTAGACATTCGGAATTGGCTGGGCCTTTCTTCTGAGGAACAGTGGTGGCTTTTCACGATGACCAACGCGGCCACTGGGCATGCCACAAGCGGCCGGGGTAAGGGATGGCGAAAGGCGGTCCGATAGGCGCTGACGGGAAATCCGGTCTCGTCCTCAGACATGAAATCGAGAGAGAGCCCTGATTTTGGACCGTTCCAGAACGCCTGATTCGATCCTTCTCGGTTGCGCCCGCACGAAACGAGGTTTGTGCCCCCCGTTATGGCAGTGTGGGAAGATGCAGTTTGCAGGCAACAGTTGAAGGCCACCGAATCAAACGCGTGTTGTGTAGGTTTGCAAGTTAGTTATTATCATACGTTTTGCCAACCCAATACCTCCTGCAACTAAAAATGGGGCTCGTCATGGCGATCGGTGCAAAAATTAAACAGGCTCGCAAACTTCGAGGTCTCAGCCAGCGCGATCTGGCGGAGCGGCTTCCGGTGAGCGATCAGACGGTATCGAAGTACGAGCGGGAAGAATCGCTCCCGGATTCAACTCGGCTGATGGAAATTGCCGACGCCCTGGACATTGACCTCTCGTACTTTCTTCGGGCTCCGCGTGTTGTCACCATCAAACCGGCCTACCGCACTAAGCGCATGAGTTCGATGAAGGTAAAGGAGACAGACGCCCTCATCGAGCGCATCCGCGATTGGCTGGAGCGCTACCTGGAGGTCGAGGCGATCCTTAGTATCGATGACTTGTCTTTCGCATGGCCCAGCGGCGTTCCCTACGACGTCGCCTCTATGGGCGACGTTGAGGCGGCAGCCCTCGCGCTCCGGGATTCATGGAATATCGGCCACGACCCGATCGAGAACCTCACCGAACGCCTGGAAGAAAAATCGCTTCGCGTTGGATGTTTGGAAGCGCCCAAAGCGTTCGACGCTGGCGCGTTCGAAGCGGCCGTGAACGGAGGAATCCCCATAATCGTCTTCAACAAGGATCGGCCTGAAGACCGCCAGCGGTTCAAGATTGCTCGCGAGTTGGGGCATCTGGTCCTGGATATCCGCGGCGGCTTGGATGAGGGGAAAGCCTGCCACCGGTTCGCTGGAGCCTTTATTGCGCCCCAAACCATCTTTCTTCAGGATGTCGGAGCGCACCGGAAGAGGATTTCTCTTCGCGAGCTGGAGCTTCTGAAAGAGAAATACGGGATGAGTATGCGGGCGCTGACCTACCGCATGCGCGACCTCGGTATTCTCAACAAGCACTACGCAGGGCGTCTCTTCGACTGGCTTGAGGACGCCGAGCACACGAGAGAAGAATCTGGCGATCCAGTGCCCCGTGAACGCCCCCAGCGTTTCGAGCGTATGGTAGAACATGCCCTCGCCGAGGAGTTCATCTCGAAGCGACGAGCCGCAGAGCTCCTGGATCGCGACGTAGATCGCCTCTCCGAACCCGTGCTCGCCTAACGAACCGTTGGCCCTGTCGTGGTCTGTGTGACGGATGCCAACATTTGGATCGACGTTCACAACGCCGACCTGCTCGACGCGGTCTCCGCCCTTCCGTTTACGTGGCGAACGCCTGACATCGTCCTTCGCAACGAAGTGCGAACCGTCGACCGGGCGCTACTCGTTGAGTTGGGGCTGGAGGAGCGGATGCTCTCGGGACTGGAATTGAACCGGATTCTGAAGCTGAATGTGCGGTACCCCAACCCCTCGCCCAGGGACCTGGCCGTCCTCGTCGTTGCCGACGTTGACGACGGCATGGTCGTCACGGGCGATGGGCCGCTTCGGAAGACCGCAGAGGCCGAAGGGCAAACCGTCCACGGGGTGCTGTGGGTGCTCGATCAGCTCGTCGAAGGGGAGATCATCACCAAAGCTCGTGCACGGGCGGCCCTCAATGCGATGATCGACCAGGGAAGCCGACTCCCGGCCAGTCCTGTTCAAAAACGCCGACGGAAGTGGCAAACCGACGGAGTGCACGCCTTTCGTCACCTGTGTGAACCCAAGCTACTCCATGGCCACCGCAACGCTGACGGACACGCGCTCTTTCATCAAAGCGCAGGTTCCCGTCTCAAATGTCCCGAAGGAGAGCTACAAGGAGCGGACGTCCAACTATAGCCAGGCGGTCACCGGGCTCGGCAAGTGGGGGGGCCGCAAGCCCCTCGTGATGATCCGAGCGTCGTTGGTGGGCCTGCTGATGCCGCCGTCCGACGACTCGAAGCGCGACCAGGAGATTTACAGCCGATCCTGAAGCAGTTCCTGCGGGAGAAGTTGGCTTCCAATGTGAAGGGCGCCCCGATGCTGACGTTCTGCCCGTGACACCACGTGCAAGGAGGGCGCCTCCCACCGCGACGGCACCGGCCGGGAGCGGCTCAAGGTGAACAACTACGGTGACCTGCAGTCGAACGCTGCGTCGATGGCGTTTATTCTGCTACGCTCCGTCAGTCGGCTTCGCCTCGTGTCGCCAAGCTGTGGCGCAATTTGGTTTGGGGCTGCATCTTTACGAAGGTGAGGGCTGAGGAGGCTG
>JAAAOI010000053.1 GCA_009908945.1 Bacteroidota bacterium | reverse complement strand
CCGCACCGTGGATCCGGCAACGGGGCTGCCGCTGCTGGAAGGGTGACCCGGGGCCCAGCCCAGGCTGGATTCCGCGGTGACCGCGCTCGCCTCCCGTGCGCCCCTCTCGCGCCCCTGATGCGCCCCTGTTGCTATGCCCGATCCCCTTTCCACCATGCTTCCCGCCCGCCTCCCGCAACCGGCGGTGCCGCGCACCTACCGGTGGATTGCCCCCTGCTACGATGCGCTCGCCCGCCTCGTGGCAGCCCGGGCCCGGCAGTGCGGGCTCGCCTGGTTGAACCCGCGCGATGGCGAGCAGCTGTTGGAAGTGGCCGTAGGCACAGGGCTCTCGTTTCAGCGGCTGCTCTGTGCCAACCCGACCGGCTGGACGGAGGGCATCGACCTATCCCCGGCCATGCTGCGCCAGACCCGCCGCCGGGCGGCCCGGGCGGGGACCGACCGCTACCGCCTCTGCCGAGGCACTGCCTACGCGCTGGCGTATCCCGAGGCTACCTTCGATGGCGTGCTCAACAGCTACATGTTTGGGCTGCTTCCGGTGGCTGACTTCGCTCCCGTGCTCCACGAGTTCAAGCGGGTGCTGCGTCCTGGCGGGCGGCTCGTACTGATAAGCATGACGCACCCCGAGCGCTGGTACCAGCACGCCTGGGAGGCCCTGTACCGCCTGCACCCAGCCCTGCTGGGCGGCTGCCGTGGCGTGCAGACGGCGCCATTCCTGCGGGCGGCAGGCTTCGTCGACGTGCAGCGCCGGTTCGTCAGCCAGTGGGCGTTTCCCTCGGAGGTGGTCCACGGGAGGAAGCCCACCGCCGCATCGCCTTGACCCCTCTCCCCTTCCGCACCTCCCGACACTCGAAGCCCGTGTGCGAGCACCGTAACATTCACTCCAGGGGAACCGTCTAATTGATAGTAAGCCTGCCCGGCCATTAGGTCGGCCGGAACGGTCCTATCCGGCGGTGCAACGCCGGCCCCTTGACAGGCCCCCACGCCCGCCTGACGTGCCGCGCTCCAACATGCCTGCGGTACTGACAGGCGCCCTCCTCGCTGGACGCCTCTGCCCTGTAGTTTCTTCCATCCTTTTGCCGATTCCATGGGTTTTGCCCTTCGCCGCCTCCGTGAGGAATTTCCGCTTGCCACGCTCGCCCTCGAAGTCTTCTCCATCGTCCTTGGCGTGCTGTTGGCCCTCGGCGCTAACGAGTGGCGCAAGCACGCCAATGAGCAAGATCTGGAGCAACGGACGCTGAGCATGATTGGCGTGGAGGCCATGGAAAACCGCCGCGTTCTGGCGCGGCGCATCGAGCTGCACGACGCGCTCCAGGACGACCTCAGGGCAAGTTCACAGCTGCTCATGCAGGGGCAGACCTCGTTCCCCGACAGCCTCAAACAGCTCAACATCGGCATCATTCCGCTGAACACGGCAGCATACGAGACGGCACGGTCCGCCCAGGTTATCCCACTGCTCGACTTAGAACTGGCTTCAGCGATGGCCCGCCTACACGAGATCATACGGATCAACCGCTCGCTCGAGGATGCGATGCGCGTTGAGATCTCTAATGTAAACTACTACGCCCTCGTCCAGTCGGAGCAGCAGAACACGCCCGCCACTGAAGCTGCCATCGGACAGTCGTTCAATGCCTTCACCAGTATGAACCAATCGCTCAGCGACCTGGTGCGCAACGAGCGCGGCCTCCACCGCGGCTTCGGCCAGCTGCTGCGCCGCCTCCATGCGGAGGGCATTGCGGTGGACACGACGGCCGGCGCGTTGCCATAGCTTGCCCGGTGCGCTGCTTTTCTCAGGCCGTGGAGTTGCTGTTGGGGCGGTTGACAGACGCCCCCACGTGCTACATTCTTGGCACCGGCTACATCTGCATTCTCTTCATGCCCACACGACTGGCACACAAGTCACCTCCGGCTCGTGCGATTGCCCTTCGTGCTCGCAGATGGGGCACGTGCCGAAGGTGCAGGCAGCATCCACAACCTCAAACGGGACGCCAACGAGAGCGCACGTGTCGCTAACAACTGGCGAAGCTGATGGAATGCCCAACTGTGGTGCCGATAGCGCTGCGGGCGCCGGCATCGCGTGCCATCACGGATACCGAAAAGGTCCGCGACGCGAATACCCTTTGCCGCGGATTTCGCTTTCTGGGCGATGCGCTTGCTGAGGCGGTGGTTAATGCCCTTTTGAAAACGCTTCTCTCGCCCACGAAACCGTCTCAAGACGCGCTTTTCGGCTTCCTCCCTTCACGCAGGCGCCGCTGGTAGTCGCCAATATCAAGGACCACCGGTTTTTGTCTGCCCTCAACGGTGGAGAGACAGATCGTCCAGTCCGCTTCGTTAAAGCTGAACGTGCGGGCGTCGTAGCCAATGGAGGTGGGCCGCACCGTAGAGTGCGGACGCTCTACGTGCGGTCTGCTCTACGTGCGGTGCGCCCTACGTGTGATAGCGCCGTAGCCGCTGGATGCGCATCCGGTGGTGCCGCTGGAGGAGCATCGGATACAGGTTGCCGAGGACATTGAACGCCATCGTCAGCAGGCCCAGCCGAATGGCCCCACCCAGTGCCCACCACAGCCCCGCTGCCGTGAGAAGCACAAACGGGATCGTGTGTCCAAACTCGGCTGCTTGCGAGGTTCTCGAGAGGCGGGCAAGGCCGGAGGCAGACCCGTCGAAGAAGCGGTGGCGTTTGGTGCGGTCCTTCCACAGCGTCGCGAGCAGCACGCGACGGAAGCACTCCACCCGCAGCATGTGGCAGGCCCTCTGCAGTCGTTTGGGATGGCGGACCCGGTAATACCCCGACGGCAGCAGCCGGTAGGTGGGAAGCACAAATCCAACGAATGCAAAGGTACCGGTGACCATCATGTTGATCGCCCCAGCCGTGAAGGCAATAAGGATCCACGACGAGGGCTGGACATCGGTCAACGCACGGAACAGCGCGACCGACTGCCATGCCAGAAATAGCGCAGCCGCCACACCGGCGCCCGTGCGGCCCCATCCGTGCTCGCGGAGGCTGGCCCCGACGGTGGTGTGTGCTGCTTTCGCCATTACGAACAGAACCGGAGGGCTCACAAGCGTCTGCTACTTGACCATCTACCCCTCAACAGATGAACGCGTCGATGACAGGTAGCGTCAACATACGGACATGGCCTGTGAGACGCTACTGCCGTGAGACGAAGGTCTTGTTGGCTTCGGCTTCCCCGCGCAAATCGCCTGTTCTATCGCTTTCAGGGTTCCACCGGGGCGCGTAACTGCTCCTGGGGACGGCCTGCCCCAGCGAAGCGCCGTTGTTGACTACCAGCGCCGCTACGATCACCATACGAGCCGCAACGCAAAACCCGGCTCTATACGGCCCTCCCGCACCTCCGCCGTCGGATAGACACTTACGCCCTCCATCACCCCGCGCCGTCGGTTCGCTCGGTCGGCTGCCCGCCCTGCGTCAGCAACGCCGTACACGAAAGCCCCCAGCATTACCCCGCTGCCCACAAGCAAGGGGGTGAGGTTCACCTCCGTCCGGCACCCATAGCCGTCACAGATCCGCTTTTCTGAGCGCATGGTAAGGGCAAGGCCCAGAAGGGGCGCGCCGAAGCCTGTGGCCACAAGGGTCACACCCGTGGCTGTTTCACCAGCGTAAAAATGCCCGCCGCCGGGCACGAGCAGACTAAGGGCGGTAGCAACCACAGGATCCCGGTACTCGGGGTATGTTTGATGCTGGGCGAAGACGCGCGTGTTGCCGAGCACAAACAAGAGGGTGAGGACGATGGGAATGAAGGGACGCATGGCAGCTCTTGGAGATGGAAAACAAGGCTGGGGCCGTGGCTACACACCGAGAACACGCACCCGCGATGAAGGCTATCTAAACCGGAACGTAGACCCGAGACCTCGTCCATCAGATCGGGTTCCCACCCATCGATAGCTGCGGCACAGGCGGGTAAGCCCTCTGGGATCATTCGAGTAGACCGGGCTGGGGTGCGCGGGCCATGGGACAAGGCGGAGCGCACGGAAGCACCGCAGTTAAAGAGGCCACCGAAGAGCAGGGGATACAGCGCCGGGTCATTGCTGTCCGAACCGCTTCATCACCTCGAATGCAGGCGTCAGGTCAAGATTTCTGTCGATAAGAAACGAGTTGGGATGGGCGATTTCAGAGCCGGGTTCTTCCACGAGCTTAAAGTAGTAGGCATGTTCAATGCCGATATCGTCAAGGGTCTGCACATAAGAGACGAGACGGTCGGCCTTGTAGCCCTCCTCCGCGGGCTCCATGTCGGGGTGCGGTCCGCCAAACTCGCTTGCCAAGATGCGGTAGTCCGTGAGGTCCTTGCCGGCCTCCGAAAGGAGCGCGGCGAAGGAATCGCGGTAGACCTCCCAGTTCCAGAAGTCGTCGTAGAGGTGCAGGTCGACCGCTTCGAAGCGCACGCCTTCGACGATACGCTGATAGCGCAGGAGTGCCTCCGGCATCGCCGCGCGGGCCTCGTCCAGTTCATCCTCCGTGTAGAGAGGGGCTCCGTCGAAGTACACGTTGCTACGTCGCCCCTGAGCAATCGCGAGACCTCTCAGGCCGCCGATGGCAACCGATCCCAGTACGACGGTCGGCCGCGCGTGGGCCGGCAGTTTCATCACCTCGTCGTATAGCACGTTTGCAAAGCGGACAAACTCGTCATCGTTTCCGCCGAAGTAGGTAGCGATCTCCCAGTTCCATTCGTTGCCAAACTGGATGAAGGCGATGTCGCGGCCGTAGCGTGAAAGAAGCGCCGCAGCGTACGCTCGGAATTCGTTCGTGCGCTCCGCCGCGTCCAGGCCGGCGAGCCAGTCCGGCATCCCTTTCATCTCAAGGGTAATGAACAGCTCGAGGCCTGCAGCCGAGAAATCGTTCACCCGGCTTTCCAAAGGAGCCCAGTTGAAGGTGTCGCGCTCAGGCTCCCGCAGTCCCCACCGCTGCGCAATGCGCACGCGATCGATCGACAGCATAGCGAGCTGCTGGGTCGTGAACGCGCGCTGCGCCTGACTTCCGTTTGGCGGAAAGGCAATGCCAAGCTCAAGCGTGTCTATGGCGTAATCGTACGCCTCGGGGGTAAAGGTGAAAGGGGCCGGCTCCCACGCCGTATGACTATCGCACCCCACGAAAACGGCCACCACGATCACCCCGACTGTGACGCTGAGAAGGTGCACGCCGGCCTGCAGCGCCTCTATCGCTTGGGGCACCAGCCCAGTGTCGCGGCGTCCCGCAGGGTATTGTGGAGATGACGGCATCGCGTCCTCTTTACAAGAGCTATTGGTCGGACAGGCGGGTTCGAAAAGGCGGTAGCGATAGGTGTTTTACCTGCTGACACCATGCACGCGCCCGTCGAACCGTAACACCTATGTCGCGCGAATGGTTGGCGGCTGACAGTCGTCAGCGTCTGGTAGCCGCTGCATGCTTGTGGTGCCTGTGCTCTGCGAAGGCAAACCCAACCAGCAACCAAAAGCCCCCAACGAGCAGCCCCGCCGCAACATCGCTGGCATAGTGCACACCCAAAAACATTCTGCTAAAGCCGATCACGCTGATGAGCACAGCGGTCCAATAGGCCACCTCAAAGCGCTGCCACGCTGCCATGCCCTCCGCCCGGCAAACGATATAGGCGATAAAACCATATACCGCCATCGC
>JAAAOI010000090.1 GCA_009908945.1 Bacteroidota bacterium | reverse complement strand
GTAGCAAAGGGCAGTATAACCCCTCACTCTACCGGACGCACCAGGGTTGGCCACGCCGACCAGCTTTGCCTGTGAGGAAGGGTTGTGGTACATTGAGACTAAGTGCCCCCGGTGCGCCGGTAAGTTTATTCGTTATGACCTCCAAGTCCCTCTGCCCCAAGTAAAACTTATTCAGGGAATTATTCGGTGGCAATCTCTGTACAGCACATCTAAAGTTCGACCCGTACATGAAAGACGCATCCGGCAGTCACTGGTCAATCTCCCTTTTACTACTTCTCATAGCAGCTGACCTCTGTTTCATTAGCTTAGAGATTCTACACTCTTGGGGATACGCAGGAGACCCCAAATTTTCACTCGGCGCTGAACGGGGCTACGCTGAAGTATATCAATATGTCAAGTTCTTCTGGATTGCATCCATATTGAGCCTGTTTACCTTTAAGAAACGTGAGGGCCTCTATTTCATCGGAGCGCTACTTTTTTTCTATTTCTTGCTTGACGACTCACTCGAAATACACGAGACGGTTGGAGGGTCTATTGTCGACTTACTCGACATACAACCAGCCTTTGGTTTACGTGGGCAGGATTACGGAGAATTAGGTGTATCTGCTTTAGCGGGCATTCTCTTTTTAGTAGCAGGATGGTTGGCCTATCGCTACAGCGGTTCGCTCGCGCGCAGGATCGGTTTGTACTTACTGGCGAGCGTATTTGCGCTGGCAATATTTGGTGTTGGTGCGGACATGGCTCATCAATTGTTAGGAAGTCGGTTTCCTTGGACTGAGACAGCGTTAGTGGTACTTGAAGACGGGGGTGAACTGGTCGTAGTGAGTGCCATATGCTGGTTTGTCTATTCATCGGCTGAACAACAACTACCGTCCCTAAAAGTACATTCGCCAATCCAACCGCACCACCGCATCGCCTCTCGGCAAACTGGCAAGGAAGCATAACACCGCATTGTAGCCGACCGTCCGCCGGGGCGCCCGGCGGCTGAATTCTCTCGTTATACCAACCCGGAGCTTGGCCAGGCTGATTTCGTATTACGAAGTGCTGCACTCCACGTAAAAGCAATGACTTCCATGGCAAACTCTCGGTTTACGCTTGACACGTCGTCGTTTTCAGTGACGTCGTTTGATGAAGCAGAAGACGAGGACCGTGATTACTGGTTATCGGTCGACCCGCGCACTCGGATCGCGGCCCTCGAACAGATGCGGCAGATCAACTATGGCTACGATCCAGCTTCCGACCGAATTCAGCGAGTTATTGAAGTTGTTCAACGCTCATGAGGTCAGGCACCTCATCGTTGGAGGCTATGCGGTCGCCTACCATGGCTACCCCGGACCACAGGCGACATTGACATCTGGATCCAGTCTACGAAGGAAAACGGTCAACGCATTGTCGCGACGCTGCGAGCATTCGGGTTCCGTGTCCCAGCGCTACAACCAGACCTATTCGTCAAACCCGACCAGGTCGTGCGCATGGGCCATCCCCCGCTTCGCGTCGAGATTCTGACGAGCATCAGTGGCGTGGATTTCGAAACATGCTACCCGAGGCGAGCGCAGGATCGACTGGACGATGTGAAAACATGCCTGATTGACCTGGAAAGCCTCAAAACGAACAAGCGCGCGAGTGGGAGGCACAAGGACCTGGATGACTTGGAGCACCTTCCGTGAGAGCAGAAGTTCGTATAACAACGCGCTGCACCGGGCGGTGTCCGTGTGCGCCTTGAACGACCGCCGCGTTTCGACCACTCACTGCGAGACGTGGCGCCATCACCGCCGGTGAGCTATTCCGTTATAGGGCCATTCCCGCCGTGCTGAATCCGAACGGGTGCAGAGGCGTTCGAACTCGAACGAACCTTCCGAAAAGATTGCGCTGAAGCGGTGGACCGAGCCGACGTATATCACTCCGACCCCGACATCCTCGGCGGCACGCCGGTCTTCACCGGCACCCGCGTCCCCATCGACACCCTCCTCGTCTACCTCCGCAAGGGGAAGCGGATCGAGGACTTCCGCGACGACTTCCCCACGGTGAGTCGAGAGCAGGCCGAGGCCCTCCTTGAGTTGGCGGAGCAGGAGTTGGTGGCTGAGACGTGATCCGAGTCCTGCTTGACGAGAACCTGCCACGCAAGCTGAAGTGGTCGCTGGAGGCCGAGGCGCTGACGGTGCCGGACGGGGATGGGGCGGGATCAAGAACGGTCCGCTGCTCCGCTTGGCGGCCTCGGAGTTCGACGTGCTGCTCACGATAGACCGGGGGATCGAGTACCAGCAGAACCTGACGGGGATCGAGCTATGCCTGATCGTGCTCTCAGCCGTGAGCAATGACATCGACGACCTCCTCCCGCTGGTGCCCTCGATCAACGCGGTGTTGCAGGAGGCAGCTCCGGGGCGCGTGATCCGCGTGGCCGTATAACCCGTCACTGCTGCCGACGCGCCGCGCACGCGGCAGAATCTCACCGTTATGCGGCTGGAATCTCCCCTCCCTTACAAGGTGCTTCCACTATGGATCGCGTCGATAAAGATGAAGAGCGCGAGTATCGCATCACTATGGAAGCCATTGTCGATTGCTATGGCCCTGCAGAGCAGGCTATGGGCTGGTACTACTACCTCGAAGATCGACTGAGCTTTCCCTTCAAAGCGCGCTGTGTGGAAGAGCGCCTCGTCTCCCCTCTACGTGAAGGTGAAGAAGTAGAGGTTGTTAGCATGGCCGATGAGGATGACTGCGAGAGCGAGATGTTCGTCGTGCTGGCGTGGACGGGCCGCAGGCTGGGCGTACCGCTGGTGCAGCTTGTCGGGGTGGAAGTAGATGAAGTCACGGAAGAAGCCATTGGTGACTGGCACTACTGGATGGGCCGTGGCTATCAACTATGCTGAGGCATGGGAGCACGCCGCATAACCAGGCGCTGCACACGGGCCCAGGGCCACTCGGCGTTTCTGCGACGGGCGTTGCTACCACCGAAGGTTTGGCCGAAGCTGAGGCATGCTGCCCACAGGCCCTGGGCCGGTGAGCGCCAGTCTGTTATGCCGCTTGGGTCGCATTTCTGCGTTGGGCTTTCTACCGTTAACGTATGAGACGACGCATCTACACGGACACGTCGGTCATCGGCGCTGCCTCGACGAAGAATTCAAAGCGCCGTCCCAACAGCTATTTAACCGGTTTCGCTCTGGCCAAGACGTTGTCGTCGTCTCTGAGCTTACGCTCCCTGAACCTGAAGGGGCGCCCCGCGAGGTGCGCGATGTGCCGGAAGGCGTTCCAGCGTCCTATCGGGAAGACGCAGCATTTACCGAAGCCGCTTCTCATTTGGCCGATCGATACCTCCAGGCCGCGGTGGTCGGCCGGGCCAGCCGCCTCGACGCTCAGCACATCGCAACGGCCACGGTGCACCGGGCGAACGTGCCGGTCAGTTGGAATTTCAAGCATGTGGTCAACCTTGACCGGATTCAGGGGACAATTCGAATCTACGCCAAGGCTATCCGTTGCTGGAAATCAGATCGCCCCGGGTGGTGCTCTCCTATGACCGATGAGAAGAAGCGAAGGGAGAAACGGTTTGACGCGGTGCAGTTGATGCGCAACCTCCGTGAGAAGCTCAGCCGAGAGAGGGACGGGATGAGCTGCGAAGAAGAAAAGGAATACATTCGCAAACGCGTACCGCTTGAGGACACGCCGTCGCAAGGCAATTCCCCAGAAAAGGCGGCATAACCCCACGCTGCTGCTGACGAGGGGCTGCAGCCAAATGGCGCGCGATGGAGTCTAAATCGCTATTTCCATACGTTTTCCTGCCCTTCGCGCCGGCGCTCTCCCGTTCCACAGCCCCAAATTTGAGCGGATGGCCTCTGCTGAACCATCGACCCCGCCCGAAGCATCCGGAGGCAGCCCGCTGCCCGTGCGCGGAGGCCACGGGGTCTATCGGGCTCCTGCGATCCGTTTACCGCGACCCGCGCCGTAAGCGCGCGGCGTAGGCACCGTCGATCTGGTGGCGATGAGGCAGCGACGCAAAATCGCCCGCTTCGGTTTTCAGTTCGTCCGGCACGCGGTCCCCTACCGGCTCCCGGGCCCAGCCGCGGTGGCGCTGTAGAAAAGCCGTGACCCGCTCCTCGTTCTCCTCCGGCTCGATGGTGCAGGTGCTGTAGACCAGCACGCCGCCCGGCCGCACCATCGTAGCGGCCGCATCCAACAGCTCGTCCTGCAGCGTGGTCAGGTCTTCCAGGTCATCGCTGGTGCGCTGCCAGCGCAGATCGGCACGCTTGCTGAGGACACCAAGGCCGGTGCACGGTGCATCCACGAGCACCCGGTCGGCGACGGGCTTGGCGTCAGTGCTGGAGAGCAGGCGCGCGTCCATCTTTTCGGTCTGGATGATGCGAGCACCCTGAGCCCGCGCATTCTGGTCTACGAGTTGCAGTCGGCCCCGGTGATTATCGTACGCATAGACAAAACCACGGTTGTTCATGAGCGCGGCGGCGTACAGCGTTTTGCCCCCCGGCGCGGCGCAGAGGTCAGCAATCGTTTCCCCCGGCTGCGGATCCAGCACGCGCACCACCAGGCCTGCCGCCTCGTCCTGTACGGCCAGCGCGCCGCCATCCAGCACACCGGCGCGGATAATGGGCTGCAGCTGCGCCACCCGGATGAAGTCCTCCAGGTACTGCCCGGGCTCGTAGGCCGCCTCGGCCTGCGCCAGCTTTTCCTCCCAGGAGGGCTGCCGCCGGCGTAGGCTATTGATCCGCAGGCTGTAGGTGGGGCGCTGGTTATTCCAGAGGAGCAGGTCCTGCGTCTCCTCTTCTCCGTAGCGCTCCAGCCAGCGCCGCACCATCCAGGTGGGGTGCGAGTGCAAGATGGCCAGGTCCTCCGCAAAATCGCCTGTCTCTGGCGCTGGCAGGTCGTCTTTGTCGCGCACCATCGCCCGGAGGACGGCATTGGTGAGCCCCCCGGCCCCGGGGCGCACCTCCCGCTTGGCGAGCTCCACCGCCTCGTGGACCGTAGCGTGCACAGGGGTTGACAGAAACAGCAGGTCATACGCGCCGATCCGCAGTACCTGCTGGAGCTCCGGCTCCATGTCGTCGTACTCGCCATCGTAGTAGGTAGCCAGCAGGAAGTCGAGCCAGCGCTTCCAGCGTGTGATGCCGGCCACATAGTCTTTGGCCTGCCGCACCTCGCGGGCGTCGGCCTGGTCGTCAGCCAGGCGACCCACGTAGGCGTCGTCGGCCTCCACGCGCAGGAGGTGGCGGTGCGCGATGCGGCGGGCGCTGACCGCACGACGGGAGGAAGGAGAAGCCATGGACGAAAGAGGGCTGATACCGAAAATGAGGGAGCGGTGCCCTGTACGCCCCTGCGATGCCCACGTTCACCGGCCGGGGCGCTTGCCCGGCGGTGTTGTCTCTCCTGCGAGGCGTTCCTACCGGGAGGCGTCCTTATCGAGAGGCGTCCTTACCGGGAGGCGTCCTTACCGGGAGGCGTCCTTACCGGGAGGCGTCCTTACCGAGAGGCGTCCTTACCGAGAGGCGTCCTTACCGGGAGGCGTCCTTACCGGGAGGCCCCCACCTCCTGCAGCGGATCGGGGGGCTCCATATGGCCCGCAGGATGGGCGGAGGCGTGCCCGTCCGGCTCCAGGTGCGCCGTCACCACGACGGCCTCGCCCGGGAATT
>JAAAOI010000155.1 GCA_009908945.1 Bacteroidota bacterium | reverse complement strand
TTTACGACATCAAGAAGGGCGGCCTCGAGTTTACGTGAATGGTCGCGTGCCCGATACTATAGCCGTCGATACTTGCGCTCGCGCCGTCCGCGTGCGGCCGCGCGCCGGCGGGCCCGGCCACGGAGGATGCCGGGGCGCTCAAAATTGCAACGTAGATACACGGTGCAGGGAAACAGACGGGCAGCGCGCCGTGTCAGTACACCCATAGCCGGGGCCGTCGGCTGCATGATCCTATCTACAGACGTCACAACAGCTTATGGATGCTAATCAGGGATTTTTTACGACGCGGGTCGATGCCGTCATGAATTGGGCACGCTCCAACTCGCTCATGCCCATGCCCATGGGGTTGGCGTGCTGTGCCATCGAGATGATGGCCTTTGCCGGGCCGAAGTACGACTCGGCGCGCTACGGCAGCGAGGCCATGCGCTTCTCGCCACGACAGGCGGACCTGATGCTCGTGGCCGGGTGGTGCTCCTACAAGATGGCGCATGCCGTCCGGCGCGTATGGGATCAGATGCCCGATCCGAAGTGGTGCATCGCCATTGGCGCCTGCGCTTCCACCGGGGGCATGCACCGCTGCTATGGCGTGGTGCAGGGCATCGACAACTTCCTGCCCGTGGACGTCTACGTCCCCGGCTGCCCGCCGCGCCCTGAGGCCATCTCGCATGCGCTGCTGGACATCCAGGAGAAGATCCGCAACGACTACACGCTGGCCAACGACTACAGCATCGGCGAAGATGCGCCCCCGGTACCGGCCAATCGGCCCAAGGTGCTGACCGGCAGCGGGCAGCAGGCTATCTCGCCGGACGCCCTCTACCAGCAAGACGACGCGTAGGCCCTCCTGCCCTGCCGCCTTTGCCCTTCTACCTTTCGCCCTGCCATGCGCGACGACGCCAAAAACGTAGCCGACAAGACCGCGCCTCACCATGAAGATGAAGCGCTGAAGTTCTACTTTACGCCCACCGATCCGCCAGGCGACGCTTCCGACAACCCCCACGCCAAAGCCTCCACGCAGGTGGCCGACGCCATCGACGCGCTGCGCGAAGCGTTTGGCGAGCCGACCATCGGGGAGATGCGCGTGTACGCCGGCGAACACGAGGTGATAGTCGACCGCTTCCGCATTATCGAGGTGTGCCGCTACCTGAAGGAAGAACAAGGCTTCGATTACCTGTCCGATCTGGGCGGGGTCGACCGCTTCGTGGAGGGCGACCGGTTTGAGGTGTTCTACAACCTGATCTCGCTGGACGACGTGAAGCGCATCCGCGTCCGCGTCCGTGTAGACGAGGAAGACCTGACCGTGCCGTCCATTTCAAGTGTGTTTCGTGGCGCCACGTGGAACGAGCGCGAGGTGTACGACATGCTGGGCATCCGCTTCGACGGCCACCCCGACCTCCGCCGCATGTTCATGCCTGAGGACTTCGAATACTACCCGCAGCGCAAGGAATTTCCGCTGCTGGGCGTGCCCGGGTCGTTGCCGCTGCCGCCACAGACGCCGGAGGGCGACCTCACGCTGGACCCCTTTGCCGCAGCCCACGGCAGCAAGCCCCGCGAGAGCTTCGACGAGCCCAAGTCCGACTTTGAGCAATCGCTGTAGTCCTGGCCTCCTGTGGCCCCTTTTTTGTATCTGACCTGATCGATCCATGAGCATCACCTCACCATTTATCGGGGCCGACCTCGGGCAGGCCTTTCGCTTCTGGCCGCGCCACAACGAAGCCATTTACAAGCGCCTCGAAAGCAAGCACGCCTGGCTGGAAGACCAGCACGTAGGCGACGGCGGGGCTCCAGTTTTTGAGGACGACCCGCTTGAGAACGAGATGATTCTCAACATGGGCCCGCAGCACCCGGCCACCCACGGAGTGCTCCGCTGCGTGGTGAAGATGGACGGCGAGCTGATTGAGCGGGCCGTGCTGGACATCGGCTACCTCCACCGGGGCATCGAAAAGCTGGCCGAGTCCAAGACGTACCAGGAATTCATGCCGTACACCGACCGCATGGATTACCTCTCGCCCTATTCCAATAACGTGGCGTGGTGCCTGGCGGTGGAGAAGCTGGCCAGCATCGAAGTGCCTGAGCGCGCGCAATGGATCCGCATGATGATGTCCGAGCTGGCGCGCATCTCGTCCCACCTGTTGTGGCTGGGGGTTGGCCTGATGGACGCCGGGGCGGTATCCGTCTTCCTCTGGACGTTCCAGGGCCGGGAGGACATCTACAAGATTTTTGATGAGGTGGCCGGCGCCCGCTTTACGGTGTCGCATAGCCGCATCGGGGGCATCGCCTCCGATCTCACCCCCTCGTCGCTGGCCATGATTAAGGACTTCGTGGCCCGCTACCCGAAGGTCATCAAGGATTGGCAGGATCTGCTCAACCGCAACCGCATCTGGATCGACCGGAATAAGGGCGTCGGCACCATCACGGCTGAAGAGGCCAAGGAGCTGGGGCTCACGGGGGCCAACCTGCGCGGCAGTGGCGTACCGTATGACGTACGCCGCTTCGAGCCGTACCTCAAGTACGACGATGTGGATTTCAACATCCCGATCCGCACCGAAGGCGACTGCCTGGCACGCTACTTTGTGCGCATGGAGGAGATGCTGGAAAGCCTTAAGATCATCGAACAGTGCCTCGAACGCCTGCCGGAAGGCAAGATTCGCGCAGACGACGCCAAGTCGGCCTACCCGTCCAAGGAGGAAGTCTATTACTCCATGGAGGGCATGATTCACGACTTCATGTATACCGATACCGGTGTGGCCCCGCCAAAGGGCGCCCGGGCCTATCACGCCATCGAAGCGCCAAAAGGCGAGCTGGGCTTCTACCTCGAATCCGACGGCACCGGACGCCCCAGCCGCGTTCACATCAATTCGCCGTCGTTTAGCAACCTGCAGGCGCTCGAATACATGATGGAAGGGGAGGCGGTGGCCGACGTGGTCGTGCTCATCGGCTCCATCGATCCGGTCATGGGCGAAGCCGACAAGTAGCGTATTTGTGCTGATGGGGCTGCCCGCGCCCCTCTCTCGACTTTTCAATACCACCCTGCATCATGTCCGAGTTTGACATCAAAAAACCAGTAGTGGCCCTGCCGGATATGGATCCGGAGCCGCAGATCCCCGAAGAGGAGCTCTTCTTCACCGAAGAGGAGCTCGAGCGGATTGCGGGCTTCACGGAGAAGTACCCGACCAACCGCTCGGCGGTGATGCCGGCCCTGTGGCTGGCACAGGAGAAGTTTGGCTTCCTGCCCCCTGAGGTGATGAAGCTGGTGGCCGAGGCGCTGGACATGCCGTATGCGCAGGTCTACGGCGCCGCCACCTTCTACACGCAGTACTACAAGAAGCAGATGGGCACGTACGTGCTCGATGTGTGCTGCTCCTTCTCGTGTCAGGCGTGCGGCTCATACGACGTGCTCGACTACCTCGAGGAAAAGCTGGGCATCCATGCGGGCGAGACCACCGAGGACGGGCGCTTCACCATTCAAGAAGTAGAATGCCTCGGCTCCTGCGGTACGGCGCCCATGCTCCAGGTAACCAACGGGCCGTACGTCCACAACCTGACGAAGGAAAAGCTGGACGAGCTTATCACGGATCTGCGCAACGACAAGATGCCGCCGTTTACGTCGGTGACCCTGCCGCAGGACGAAGACGAGATGGGCGGCAACCGCCGTTCGGACGTCGAGCACACCGATACCTACCGCACCCCGCCAGCGCCTGAGCGCTGGATCTAACGCGACCTGCCCCCTCGCCTCCACCACATTCCCACGAAGGCCGACCGCCTCATGGAAGCAACCAACGGACAAACCAAAGCCGGCGACTGGCAGAACTTTGAGCGTATTCTGCTGCCTCCCATTCGCGACCTGCACACGCTGGACGTCTACGAAGCCGAATACGACGGCTACCAGGCCATCCAGAAGGTGCTGAAGGAATGGGAGCCGGGTGAGGTTATCAACGAAGTGAAGCAGGCCAACATCCGCGGACGCGGCGGGGCGGCGTTTAACGCCGGCCTCAAATGGAGCTTCATGCCCCCCAAGGGCGACCGGCCCCGTTACCTCGCCTGCAACGCCGACGAGAGTGAGCCCGGCACCTACAAGGACCGGCAGCTCATGGAGTACAACCCGCACCTCATGTTCGAAGGCATCCTGCTGGCCAACTACGCCATGGAGATGGATGCCTGCTACGTGTACGTCCGGGGCGAGTACGCCGACTGGATCACCCACATGGAACGCGAACTGGAGAAGCTCTACCAAAAAGGCTATGTGGGCGAGAACATCTTTGGCAGCGACTTTTCCACCGACATCATTCTGCACAAGGGCGCTGGTGCCTACATCTGCGGCGAGGAAACCAGCCTCATGAACAGCCTGGAGGGCAAGCGCGGCTATCCTCGCATCAAGCCGCCCTTTCCTGCACAGAAAGGGCTGTGGGACAGCCCCACAACCATCAACAACGTGGAGACGCTCGCCCACGTCACCCTCGTGATGCGCCATGGGGCCGACTGGTTTAGCGCCATCGGCGCGCCCACGCATCCCGGCTCCACCATCTATGGCATCTCCGGCCACGTGAATCGCCCCGGGGCGTACGAGTACCCCACGGGCATGCTCATCACCGACCTCATTGAGAAGGTGTGCGGGGGCATGCGCGATGGTAAAAAGCTAAAGGCGGTGGTCCCCGGGGGGAGTTCCGTCCCGCCGCTGCATGTGGACATGGTTGACGGTGTGACGATGGATGCTGACTCCCTCCGTGAGGCCGGCTCCATGATGGGCACCGGAGGCATGCTGGTGTTGAACGAAGACACCGACATGGTCACCTACCTGCGCCGCGTCAACCACTTCTATCAGCATGAGAGCTGCGGGCAGTGCACGCCCTGCCGCGAAGGCACGGGGTGGCTCGAAGCCATCGTCACGCGTATTGACGAAGGCGAGGGCAACCTGCGCGACCTGGACCTGCTCATCGACCTGTGCGACCAGATGGAAGGCCGCACGATCTGCGCCTTTGCCGATGCCGCCGCCTGGCCGGTCCGCTACACCATCGAGCGCTTCCGCGAAGACTTCGAAGCGAAATGCAAGCCCGCCGTGTTCGATACCGGCGGTGTCACCATCAGCGCCTGACTTGACCTTCCCCATGACTGTATTCCGCGCACTTCCTCTGCTCCTGCTGGCCGGACTGCTGCTGGTGGCCTGCCAAACGGATACTCCCCGCGACATTTCCACTGACGCGCTGTACGATACGTACGGCGCATCAGACGCTACGCCCGAAGGCGCTATGCCGGTGCAGGCTGTGGTGGCTGAGCGCGCGCAGTACGTGGATCAGCCCGTAAAGCTCGAAGGCATGGCTACGTCCGTCTGCCAGCGGATGGGCTGCTGGCTGATGCTGGAGGCAGGCGAGGGGCAGCACGTCCGCGTACACGTCGACCGCGACGCCGAAGGCGACTACCGCTTTACCCTCCCGGAAGCCGTTGTAGGGCAGCGGGTCATCGTGCAGGGCCATCTATTTGAGCATGAGCTTTCAGCAGACGAGCAGGCCCATTACGCTGAAGATGCGGAGGCGGAGGGCGCCCTGGAGGCAACCCCCGATACGACCTCTGAGGCCGCGCCCCGCCCCGAACTGCGGGTAACGGCCACGGCTGTGCTTGTGGAGAAGGCTACGACCTGACCCTGCCCCGACGGCACCTGCGCTCGGGTG
>JAAAOI010000082.1 GCA_009908945.1 Bacteroidota bacterium | reverse complement strand
CAAGCGTAAACCGAGAGTTTGCCATGGAAGTCATTGCTTTTACGTGGAGTGCAGCACTTCGTAATACGAAATCAGCCTGGCCAAGCTCCGGGTTGGTATAACGATTTAGCTCTGCCGCGAAGGGAAACGCAGAGGTCTGAAGGAGGCATTAGAGGCGCTACTGCCTGAATCTGGCTTCAGCCCTTCGTCGGCAGCCGCGTTGCGTTATGCGTTGCGCTGCTTGCGACGCTCGCGGATCAACTCCAGAATGTCGTCGAGCGACTGGTCCTTGAAGAGTTCCCGGCGCTCTTCGGTATAGTTGCCTGCGCCGGTTGTGAACTGCCGAATGAAGCGTGCCGTGTTTGCCACGCCGAGCTCGCGCGTCAGCACGCGCAGCGCCTCTTCGTTGACTTCGTCGAGCGGCTTGATCTTTAAACTCATGACTCGATGCGTTCGATCAGTTCAATAGGAGAGAGCACCTGCGTCGATCCAGTATCGATCTCTCGGCCGCGCCGCAATAGCTGGTCGTCCGTTGTACAAAATGCGTCGGCTTCTGCTTCGACGGCTGAGGCGAGATGAACAGCGTCAGCCGGTTGGATACCTACTTTGTCATACGCGCGAGCTCGGCGTTCGATCTCTTCGCTTGTTTCAACGGTGTAGACTGCAAGCGCGATCACCTCGAGAGCAAAGCGCCGTCGCCTCGCATGAGGGTTCTGCTCGGTTTCAACCAGAAGCATCTCAGAGCCAAGCAGTTCGAGTTGCTGTTGCTCGGCGAGTTGGATCAGCTGCAATACGGCTTCGGCCTCAAGGGCGACGCGAAGCTGCGACTGATCGTCGAAGGGGCGCTGAATGGAGCACGTATCGAGGTAAACAAGCATACCTCGAAGTTACTTGCCTGCCGTGAAGATGGCAACCGCGCAACGCATAACGGTCGAGTTCACCTGCCTACCTGTAGCTTGGACGCTTTTCAGACCGGCAAAATGTGGGTGGGAAGCGCGAGCGAACAAAGTCGCCTACCCGGCAGGTCAGGTGCAACGCGGGGTTATGTGGCATGCATTCTCGTCCAAGTCCAAACGTCAGAACCTCACGCCTATGACAACCGGAATGAAGTTGGCCCTGTCGTCTTCGGTGAGTACGCCGTGAAACCGGGCCTCAACAAAAGTGCGCATCGAGCCGGTAGGGAGCTCAAGCCCGGCGCCTCCGTTGAGGCCGAATCGCGTCTCGCTCTCTGAAGGTGCTCCGCTGGCAACTGCTCTCCCGTCAGGAGTCGTGATGTTAATGGTACTCGACAACCGGTAGATGCCCAACCCGCCGATCAGATATGGACGTAGGCGACTACCGGTGGGCGCGGCGAGTACGAAGTTCCCGGTGCCGTTGAGCATGTTTGCAGTCCCGTCGGCGACGACGGGGGCAGACCCTCCTACCTGAACCCGTCTCTCATCACCGAGACCGAGGCGAGTGTACTGCGCCTCCAACCGAAAACGCAAGGGCAAGTCAAGTAGTCTGGCCTGCATCGAACCGGCTACCGTAAAGCCGGTGTTCGTTCCCCCCGCTACGTCCACATTGCCCAACCTGTTGACCTGTGGAAAGGCAGCGCCTGCCGCAAAGCCGACCTCTACAGTCGATCCGGGGCTCGGACTCTGAGCATACGCCGATGGCCCGGCAATGACAGATGCTACTAACCCGAAGCTGATCAGAACGACGCTAAAAACCACACTACCCCGACTTATGCGCTGCCTCATCGTCGGAATCGAAGGTTTCTTCATACGACTACTCGGGAGCCTGGCACGGATGGACTCGAGCGTATTCGTGAGCATAGCGGTGAAGGGACCGGGTTGAGAATGAATCGAAGGTACAACCAGAAAGGAATCAGTAGTTGCGGCAATGCCACATAACCTATAATTATCTGGACACCGTCCACATAGCACGCACACGCGGGGACTGCACAACCCATTGAATTATCAGGGCTTGCCATGATCAAATGTAAGGGGCCTGCGTCCTGTGTGGACACAAGCGGCATAGGACGATATGAAGCGGCGGGCCTGCGGTGTCTTTTACAAGTATACGCGTTGTTGCAGGGACACGCAAGCACTTGTTCCTTCCAGATAACCAGACCACATCCCCAGATACGGCCCCTAAGAGCTGTCCGGCCGGGCGTGGGTGTAGCGGCTGGTGGTGGCCAGGCTCTGGTGGCCGAGGGGGTGCTGCACGCGGCGGTCGGGCGCGTGGTGGCGTGGGCGCGGGAGGCGTGGGCGCGACGGAATCAGTGGGGAGACGTCTTTTTTGACACGCGTCGCCCGGGCGGCCCCTCGGACGATGCGCCAAAGCTGGCTGCGGCTGAGCCGGCCCTCTGTCCTCTGCGAACGAAACACTGTATCGCCGGCTGCGCCGAACCCTTCGAGGGCTTCCGCGTGGCGAAGGGCAATGAGGACATCCCAGGTGGAGGCCGCGCCAGTGGAGGCCGGCGACTTCCGAGACGCGGCCGCCGCTGACGGGGAAGAGGCTCTTGCCCTGCCGCGCAGCCCCTGCTCCTATCGCCAGCCGCGCAGGAGCTCGTCTATACGCGCTACGCTGCCCGCGGCGCCGATCGCCGCACGCCGGGTACCGCGTCGTCCGTCTTTTCGAGGAGGAAGAACGAAAGGTAGCGCGTCTCGTCCATGGCCTCCAAGGTCGGGAAGTCGGGGGGCTGATGGCCGCGGTGCAGCACGCGGAGGCCCGTCCCGGCCTGCTGCGCGCTCGCCCGGAGGATGGCGACGAAGGCCTCTTCGTCAATCGCCGGCGAGGCCGAGGTGGTGGCCAGCAGCCCGCCAGGGGCCAGCAGGTCAAACGCAGCGGTGTTGAGCGCTTCGTAGGCTCGCGTAGCGCTGGCGACTTGACGGCGGCTCCGGGCGAAGGCCGGCGGGTGGAGCAGCACGAGATCGTACTGGGCGCCCGCGCGGACGAGCCCGCCCAGGTGCTGCAGCGCATCGACCGCCTCCAGCCGGATCCGGTCGCGCAGCCCGTTCCGTTCGGCGTTCGCTGCCGCCCGCTCACGCGCCGGGGTTGAGATCTCCAGCATGTGCACCTCCGCGGCGCCTCCCGCCGCGGCCTGCAGCCCGTAGGCGCCGTGCGCCGCGTACGCATCCAGCACCCGCCGCCCGGTAGCGCATTGCCGCACCACCGCCCGGTGCTGCCGCTGGTCCAGCGCCAGGCCCGTCATCGGATCGCGCAGCGCATCCACGGCAAAGGTGAGGCCGGCTTCTTTGATCAGGACCTCGCCGCCATAGCGCCCCCGCAACACGCTGCGCTGCTCCTCCAACCCTTCTTTCGTGCGGAGCCAGTGGTCGTTCCGCTCGACGATGGCCGTCGGCTTGAGAAGGTCATCCAGCGCCGACAGGACAGGGTCGCGCCGCTGGGCCATGCCGTAGCTGTGGGTAGACCATGTAAGCACCGGGCCATACTTTTCGACGACCGTGCCGGGCAGCCCGTCGCTCTCACTGAAGATGAGGCGGCAGACCTGCAGGTCGGCCAGCATCGTCCGGCGCCGTGCGATGGCCTGCTCTACCCGCCGGTAAAAGAAGGCGTCGTCGATCACAACGGCGGGGTCGCTCGTCAAAAAGCGCACGGCAATCTGAGCGTCGGGATGGTACAACCCCTGGCCGTAAAGCGTGCCGTCGGCGCCCTCGATATGTACAACCGCGCCTGCCGCTGGCCGCCCTTCGATGGAAGCCAACTGATTTTGGAAAACCCATGGATAGCCATCCCGGAGCCCGGATGCCTTACCTGGGCGAAGATGAACAGTGGCCTGTGACATAAGGGATACGGTAGCCTACGAAAAAAGCAAAATACAATAGCGCAGCCCAAACGACTGTCCGGCGCCAAAGGTTTGTCGTTAAACGAGAATGGACGGGTCCGTCAGGGTGTGTGCAACTGACGCTGCAGGCAGATCGTACGACCCCCTGTTGTGTTAACTGCCCGTTACTTCCCTCCGCCCATGACGACCAACGATTGGATCGGGTTAGGTACCAGCGTCGGGCTGCATGCCCTGCTGCTGCTTTTCTTTGTGTTTACCAACGTGGATTACAGTACGCCCCGGGATCAGCTTGGCTATGTAGAGGTCGAGTTTGGCCCACTCGCCGAGGGGCGGCCCGTCCAGGAAGCGACCGACCCAGACGTGGTGGAAGAGCCCGAAGTGCCCGACCCGCAGCCGCGCCCGGAGCCCGAGCCGCAGGAGCTGGAGCCTCGCCCGCAGCCCGACTTGGACGACACCTCGCCGGTGGATCTGCCCGATCAGGTACAGACGCCAGAGCTCGAGCAAATCCCGGTTGATGAAGCGGAGGAAACGGGCCAGCAGCCACAGGCGGACGAGGAGGTGGTGGCGGCCGGCACGGCGCAGGGCGATCCCGAGGGCGACACCGGGGAAGAGGAAGGGGAAGACGGGGAGGGCGTGAAGGAGGAGGCCAGCGCGCCCTTCGACATCGAAGGGCTGGACCGCACCATGGTCTACAACGAGCTGCCCGACTACCAGCGCGGTCAACGGAACGTCACGATTCGCATACAGATCACTGTTGATCCGCAGGGGGACGTAGTTCGCGCGTTTCCGCTGATGCGCGGCGACCCCGACCTGGAGCGGGCGGCCACCAGTGCCTTGCTGCGCTGGCGCTTTGACCGGCTGCCGCCGAATGCGCCCCAGGAGAACCAGCGCGGTGTGGTTACCTTTCGGTACCGGCCCGAGTAAGGACCTGCGCCACTCCTGCCTTACCACTGGGCTTGCAGGCTCACAACGAAACCCATGTCGATCGGCGCGCCGGCTGGATGATAGCGCAGGGGTTTCTGCGCCATGTCGCGCAGCGATACGCTGAGCCGGAAATGGTCGCGAAAGAACTGCTTCTGCGCCGTCAGATGCACACGCCAGCGCGGCGGCAGCGTATCCGTGTACCGCTCCGGCGCACCGGCCGCGGCCTCCGCATAGCCCGGCCACGTCGTCTCGCTCTCATACAGCACACGGCCAAACAGGGTCAGCCGCGCGACGGGCATCACCCGGAGCGCCGCGCCCAGCTGCCACGCCGGCTGGGATTCCCAGGCTTCGGCGAAGGCCTCATCTGCAGAGAGCGTGCGCTGGTACCGCCCGAAGAGGCGCGGCTGCACGCGCCGGGTACCGGCACCCTCGGCCCGAAGAGCCCCACGGAGAACCTGCCCGTGCCCATCCGTGACCGTCAGGGCGGTCCGCAGCCCTGGGTTTGCTGGCTGCGGTTCGGCTGCCGTGCGCGTAAGCGGCACCCCGTCAAAAAACCGCCACCCGGCCGTGCCCTTTAGCCGCAGGCGACCGGATACCTGCACGGTATGATGCAGGTCAGCAACAGCGCGTGTGGTGCGGGACGGTGAGGCATCAGCCACGACACGGCCAGGGTCGAACCGGTCCGTGGGACCATCGACTGCAAGGCCATCGCGCAGCAACCCAGGGAGGTCGGGAGAGGCGGCGGGTGGGCGGTGCTCCAGGCTAACGGTGAGGAGGGTCTGGTGCCGGCCTTCCGGGCGCAGCCGCGCAGACGTGAAGGCCGCGAGACCTACGGTGCCGTTGGTTTCGCTGAGGCTCAGGCCAAGCTGCTGGGCCCAGCCGGCGGAGAGGCGCGCGGTGGTGAAGTAGTGCAACCGGGTGGTGCGGTACCGCTGGCGCTGTAGGGTAGGCGCTGCGGTATCCCGCCAGCGCACATCGG
>JAAAOI010000204.1 GCA_009908945.1 Bacteroidota bacterium | reverse complement strand
GGAGCCCAACGCGTGACCGTGCCCAACCGCTCCAGCCGCCCCATGCGCCTTCGCCCCGGCAGCCGCGTAGCCGTCGTGGCGCCCGGCAGCGCTCCGGCGCCTGAGGACCTCAGCGCTGGGCTCGCCGCCCTGCGATCGGCGGGCTATGTGCCGGTCGATTACGTATCGCCACTGACGCCGTCCGGCTACCTCGCAGCGCCCGATGCGGACCGCGCGGCGGCGCTGCGGGATGCCCTAACCGATCCGACCATCGCGGCCATCGTCTGTGCACGCGGCGGCTACGGAACGATGCGGCTGTTGCCTCGGCTTCCATACGAGGAGCTTTCCCGACCCAGGCTTATCGTTGGCTACAGCGACGTCACCGCGCTCCATCTGGCGCTGTACCGCCAGTGCGGATGGCCGGGCCTGGCAGGCCCGATGGTGGCGCCCGACTGGCCCACGCTGTCCCCACAGCGCGCCGCAGCTTTTGCGGCATGGACGCAGGACGCGGACGCGCCCAGCCCGGCAATGGCCGGAACGCCGCTCGTCGAGGGCACCGCCGAGGGCTGGCTGTTGCCCGTTAACCTGTCCGTGCTGACGCGCCTCCTGGGCACGCCGTACTTGCCTGACCTGACCAATGCCATCCTGGTAATCGAAGATGTCGGCGAAGCCCCCTACCGCATCGACCGGATGCTGTGCCACCTGCGTCTGTCTGGCGCGCTGAACGATGTCGCCGGGGTTATCGGCGGGCAGTTCACGGGCTGTCACGCGCCAGCTGACCAGCCCCGCCCTACCGTTCCCTCTGTTTTGCATGAAGCGTTCCAGGATGCGCCCTATCCTGTGGCACTCGACTTTCCATTTGGGCATGAGGAAACCTCGCACGTGCTGCCCGTCGGAACGTCCGTTCGCCTCACCGTGAGCGCCACGGAAACCCGGCTCGCTTTCCGTGAGGGACTGGTGGGGTAGCCGTGTATGGTGGGCATCCCGGGGGGCTGTGAGGTCTACCCTGCCGCCTTTTACGTACGGGATGCTCTTGTTGCAATAACGGCATAAAACGTGCGGGAACGCCCGATCAGCGCCTTTTTTCGTGTGCTCTTTAAAGGGATGCCGCTCGCGAAATCGTACACTGCACGTATCACGTTCACCAGTCACCGCCTGCCGCTCCTCTACCCATGCGCCTTGCCCTCTTTGCTTCCGGCGGCGGCACCAACTGTCAGGCTATTCTCGATGCCATCGCGGAGGGCACGCTGGACGCCACGGCCGTCTGCCTGATTGCCGACCGCGCGGGCTGCGGAGCGCTCCAGCGCGCTGACGCCGCCGGACTGCCCTCCCACGTGATTGCCCCGGGTAGCTACGCCGATGCCCCAGCCTTTGGCCAGGCGCTGCTGGAGACGCTGGACGGCCATGACGCGACGTTTGTGGCGCTGGCCGGGTACCTCTCGAAGATTCCGCCCGTGGTGGTCGATGCGTTCACGCATCGCATGCTCAACGTGCACCCGGCGCTGTTGCCGGCGTTTGGCGGGCAGGGCATGTACGGCCGCCATGTGCACGAAGCGGTGCTGGCGTACGGAAGCCGGTGGTCGGGCGTCACCATTCATGTGGTCGACGAGCAGTACGACCACGGCCCGGTGGTGCTGCAGGAACCGGTACCCGTCTACCCCGATGACACCCCAGATACGCTGGCCCGCCGCATCCATCCGGTGGAGCACCGCCTCTATCCGCACGCCCTGCAACGCTTTGCCGCCGGCGAGGTCCGCATCGACGGCCGCCACGTTCGCTTCACCCCACCCCACGCTCCATCTTCACCTGAGCCAACCCATGATTGAGACGCGCGACTTACCCGCCCCCGACGACCGGTACGTCATCCGGCGTGCCCTGCTCTCCGTGTACGACAAAACCGGCATCGTCCCGTTTGCCCGCTTTTTGGCGGACCGGGGCGTGGAGCTTATCTCCTCGGGCGGCACGGCGCGACGCCTGCGGAACGCAGGGCTGGAGGTCACTACCGTGGCGGCCGCGACCAACTTTCCGGAGATCCTGCACGGCCGTGTGAAAACCCTTCACCCGGCGATCCACGGCGGCCTGCTGGCCATGCGCACCGATCCGGCCGATATGGACGAATTGGACGCCCTCGGCATTCCGCCGATCGACCTGGTGGTGGTAAACCTGTATCCGTTTGAGGATGTGGTCGCGCGATCGGAGGTGACGCTGCCCGAGGCCGTCGAAAATATTGACATTGGGGGATCGGCGCTGCTGCGGGCGTCCGCCAAAAACCACGCGTTCGTCGCGACGGTCTGCCAGCCCAGCGCCTACGAGGCCATTCAGGAAGAGATGATGGCACACGACGGCGCCCTAACGGCCGCCACGCGTCGCCGCCTGGCCACCACCGCCTTTCAACATACGGCGGCGTACGACACAGCCATCGCCGGCTACATGGAAGCCGCAACGGCAGAGGACGAAAAGGCGCTGCCACCACGCCTGCGGGTCGATGCGCCCCAGGCCCAGGCCTTGCGCTACGGTGAGAATCCCCATCAGGTGGCCGGGTTCTACGGCGATGCCACGCCGCACTACCGGCAGCTGCACGGCAAGCCGCTGTCGTATAACAACCTGCTGGACCTCGACGCGGCGCTGGCCCTGATGGGCGAGTTTGCCCGCGCCCGGCCAACCTGCGCCATCTTCAAGCACACCAACCCCTGCGGCGTGGCGACCGCAGACACCCTCTCGGAAGCCTATGCCAACGCCTTCGCGACCGACCGGCAGTCGCCGTTTGGGGGCATTGTGGCGGTCAATGAGCCGCTCGATATGACTACAGCTGAGGCGATCGACGAGGTGTTCACCGAGATCATCCTCGCGCCGGCCTTCCCTCCCGACGTCCGGGCTTTTCTGGAAGAAAACGCGCGGCGGCGCTTGATTGAGGTAGCCACCTTCGACGGGACCACGCCGACCCGGGCCATCCGCACCGTACGCGGCGGCTACCTCCTGCAGGCATCGGATCCGGCCCTGCCGCCGCTGGACGAGATGCGATCGGCGTGGGAGGTGGTCACCGACCGGGTCCCGACCGCGCAGGAGTGGAACGACCTGGACCTGGCGTGGCGCGTGGCAAAGCACGTGAAGAGCAACGCCATCGTGTATGCGCTGAACCACGCCACGGTAGGGGTGGGCGCGGGCCAGATGAGCCGCATCGATGCGGCCGAAGTGGCCGCGCAGAAGGCCGCGAAGTCGGAACTTGCCCTTACAGGAGCCGTGGTAGCGTCCGATGCATTCTTCCCGTTTGCGGACGGGCTGCTGGCCGCGGCCGATCGTGGCATCACCGCCGCCATCCAGCCCGGAGGCTCCATCCGCGACGACGAAGTCATCGCTGCCGCGAACGACCGCGGCATGGCCATGGTGTGCACCGGGACGCGCCACTTTCGCCACTAAGCCAGCGGCTCTGGCCTCACTCCCCCTCGTTGCGAGACGGCCCTCGTCTCCTCACCTCTTTAGCACGCGAACCTGATGGGCTTTTTCAACTTCTCGACGGACGTCGCCATTGACCTGGGCACGGCCAACACCCTCATCTACATTCGCGAGAAAGGCATCGTGCTCAACGAGCCGAGTATCGTGGCCCTGCACCGCAACAACCGGAAGGTGCTGGCCATCGGGCAAGAGGCCCTGCTGATGCACGAGCGGACGCACAAGGACATCGAAACCATCCGCCCGCTGCAGGATGGCGTGATTGCCGACTTTGAGGTGGCGGAGGAACTGATCCGGCGGCTGATCCAGAAAGTCCAGCGCAGCTGGTACACGACCATCCGGCGCATGGTGGTCTGCATTCCCAGCGGCATCACCGAAGTGGAGAAGCGCGCCGTCCGCGACAGCGCCGAGCACGCGGGCGCCAAGCAGGTGCACCTCATCGCCGAGCCCATGGCCGCGGCCATCGGAATCGGGCTGGAGGTGGAGGAGCCGGTGGGCAACATGATTGTCGACATCGGCGGGGGCACCACGGAAATCGCGGTGATCGCGCTCGCGGGGATCGTGATTGACGAGTCGATCCGCACCGGCGGCGACGAGCTCGACAAGGCCATCCTGCAGTTCTTTAAGCGCAACCACAACCTGCTGATTGGCAACCGCACGGCCGAGCGCATCAAGCGGGAAGTCGGAAGCGCGATCGACCTGGACCCGGAGCTGGAGATCTCCGTGAAAGGCCGCGATCTGGTAAGCGGCATCCCAAAGGTGCGCACCATTTCGTCGGAAGACGTGCGGGAAGCCCTCCGCGACCCGGTGGCGCAGATCAATGCCGCCGTGCTGCGCTGCCTGGAGCGCACGCCGCCCGAGCTGGGCTCCGACATCCTCGACCGCGGCATCATGCTGACGGGCGGGGGCGCCATGCTGAAAGGGCTGGATGAGCTCATCCGCACCCGCGTGGAGCTCCCCGTGTATGTGGCCGAGGACCCCCTAACCGCCGTCGTCCGCGGCACGGGGAAGGTGCTGGAGCACGTTGAACGCTACGAACGCGTCCTGATGTAATCCGCATGTATCAGCTCTGGGAACGGCTCCGTGACTGGTTTATCTTGGCGCTCTTGCTGTCGGTGTCCGTGCTTGTGCTGTTTGGCCAGAACGAGGGGTTGGTGAAGGGCCTGCGCGCGGTGGCGCTGGACGTTACGGCGGAGGTTGAGGCCCAGTTTGCGTGGGTGGGTAACTTTTTGCGTGCCGTCGACGAGAACGAGGCGTTGCGGCAGGAAAACATCACACTCTCCAGTGAGGTGGCCCGCTCCCGCGATGCCCTGATCGAAAACCGCCGCCTCCGCGAGCAGATGGCACTGCAGGATACCACCGACCTGCGCCTCCTGCCGGCGCGTATCGTACAGCGGGACATCACCGAGCAGCAGAACCTGCTGACCCTCAACAAAGGCGCGCGCCACGGGGTGGAGGAAGGCATGGGCGTGGTGAGCGTGCAGGGCATCATCGGGCGCGTGGTGCTGGTGAGCACGCGGTTTGCCCGCGTCATGCCGCTGCTTCATACAGATTTTCGCGTGCCCGCCCGCGTGCAGCCCTCCGATGCCGCCGGCCTCGTGCGCTGGCCCGGAGTAGACCCCGAACGCCTCCTGATGGAGTACGTCGTCCGGACGGAGACGGTGGACGTGGGCGACCGGATCGTGACGGGGCACGAGAGCGAGGTTTTCCCCCCAGGCTATCTGATCGGACACATCGAGGAGATCGGGCAGCAGCCCGGTCGGAATCAACTGCTCATCCACGTACGCCCCGCCGCTCATCTTCAGCAAACACACCATGTGTTCGTCGTTAACCACCTCCCGGATCCCGAACTGCAAGCCCTGCGCAATGAACCCATCCGGTAAAGCGCCAACGCATGCGCATGCCCAGGACTGGCCGCCCGGGCAGTCCTCCCTCGTTGCGCTCCTCCTTGTTCTGTTCAGCGGGTGGCTGCTAACTCCGGCCCCTGCGCACGCGCAGCAGCCACACGCCACACTGCACGATGCCCTGATGGAGGTCATCGCACACGACGACTTTCGGTCGGCCTGGTGGGGGATTCACGTGGTCGATCTGACCACCGGCACACCGCTCGTGGCGCACAACGCCGAGCGGGCCTTCATGCCGGCGTCGAACGTGAAACTGTTCACCGGGGCGGGCGCGCTGCTCCTGTTGGGCCCCGACCATCAGTTTCGCACCACCCTGCACGCCGTAGGCCCCCGGGAGGGCGACACCCTGCAGGGGTCGCTTGTGGTACAGGGCGGCGGTGACGCAACGATCGGCGGGCGCCTGTTCGAGCACCTGCCGTTTCATGTGTTTGACGCCTGGCACGGCGCCCTGCGCGCCAACGGGATCGCGCGGGTGACAGGAGGTATCGCAGCCGACGTCAGCTACTTCGACCCCACCCCACTGGGCCGGGGGTGGAGCTGGGACGACCCCCCGGCGCGTTACAGCGCCGAGGTGGGGCCGCTCTCGTTTCACGAGAACATGGTGGAGCTGCAGTTCGAAGGCACCCGCCCCGGCCAGCCCGCCCGGCTGGCCTGGAATCCTGCGACGTCCTACCTCCGGGTCCAGAACAACACCACGACGGTACCTGCTGACTCGTCGGTGGAGCACGACGTTCGGCGTGCCCCAAATGGCAACACGTTCACGGTAGCCAGCCGTATTCCTGCCGGCCGATCCGTGACGCGGCCCGTGAGCATCCACGACCCGGCGGCCTTCTTTACCTGGGCCTTCCGGGAGCACCTCCGCGGGCGTGGCCTTTCCGTAGCAGGCCCGGCTGAGGGCGTCCTGCCGGCCGGCCTCGCCACCGCCCTGGCCGCCACGCCGCCCATCGCCGTGCATCACTCTCCACCGGTCCAAGACATCGTGCAGGAACTGATGAAAGACAGCCAGAACCTGTACGCCGAGGCCCTGCTGCGCTCTGTGGGCGCGGCGTTCCCCAGTGCAGAGGATGGCACCCCCCGGTCGAGCGCAGCCGCTGGCGCCGCAGCGGTGCTGGATACGCTGGCCGCCCTGCAGGTGGATACCGCTGCGGTCCGCCTGGTGGACGGCTCTGGCCTCTCGCGGCGCAATCTCGCGCCTCCGGCCGCGCTCACCTCCCTGTTGCGTGTGATGCACCAGATCGAGGACCCTGCCGTGCGCGCCGCCTTTGCGGCCTCCTTGCCGCGGGCTGGTCAGGAGGGGACCCTGGAGTACCGGATGACCCGGGGCCGTGCCCGCGGAAACGCGCGGGGCAAAACCGGCACCCTCTCCCACGCCTCGGCCCTCAGCGGCTACGTGAGTACCGCCGACGGCCGCCCGCTGGCCTTTGCCCTGATGGCCAACCACCACACCGTGCCGGCGCGCCGCGTCCGGCAGGCGCAAGACGCGCTCGTCGAGCACCTGGCCCGCTACACGATGCCTTAGCCGATGGCGGACGGGCTGCCCCATGGATCTGTGCCGGAAGCGGGGAAGGCGACATTAAAATTACGGGTATGTCATTGCCCCACCCCCGCCAGGTCGAACCCACCGGGCGGGCGCACGTCTACCTACGTTGCCACCGGCTACGACGCATCCCTCGCTTTCTTCCAACCGACATCTTTAGCGCATGAGCACATCCACCGGCCATACGATTCACGCAACCACTGTTGTTGGCGTTCGCCACAACGGCGAGCTGTCCATGGGCTCCGATGGGCAGGCCACCATGGGCGAAACGGTGATGAAGCATCATGCACATAAGGTGCGGTACCTCTACGACGAAAAGATCCTGGCAGGCTTTGCAGGCGCTACCGCCGATGCGTTTACGCTTTTCGAGCGGTTTGAGGAGAAGCTGCAACAGTACGGCGGCAACCTCACCCGGTCGGCGGTTGAGCTGGCTAAGGACTGGCGCACCGACCGCTACCTGCGCCGACTGGAGGCGCTGCTGGCCGTCGGTTCGGCCGACCAGCTGCTGGTTATCAGCGGTAATGGGGACGTCATTGAGCCCGACGACGACATCGTCGCGATCGGCTCGGGCGGCCCGTACGCCCTCGCCGCAGCCCGCGCCCTCTTGTCGCATGGCTCGGACGACCTCACCGCGCACGAGATCACGACGGAAGCACTGTCCATTGCCGGTGATATCTGCATCTATACGAACAAACACGCGACCATTCTGGACCTGGATCAGACCAAGTCGACGTAAGCGCCGGATCGCCGCGCTACATTCGCCGTGCCCCTCACCATAGCGCGCAGGCCCCTTAGTATTGTAGACCTCTTTTCGATTGTATCTTACGGATCCTATGCCCCGTTCAACTAACCGCAATCAACAGACGCTGGGCGGTATTTTTATTGACTACGAAGGAGCCCACGCCCTGCTGCGCCAGCACCACGACGCCCCGCATGAGCTTATCTTTGAAGTGGTAGACAGCCTGCGGCGTGAATACGACATCTCAGACAACGTAGAGATCGTGCTCGTCCGCGCCTATGCCGATTATGGCATGATTGGCCCGGAAGGGATGGACATTCAGGAAGCGCTTGATATTCAGGGCTTCGAGCCGCGCTTCGTATCGCGCGCCCGGCAACGCAATGCCACCGAGGTGCAGCTCTGCGTGGACGCGATGGACCTGCTGCATCAGCGCGCCGACGTGGGCACCTTCATTTTTGTCACGGGCAACCGCCTCTACCTGCCCCTGGTGAGCCAGCTGCGCCGGTACGGGCGCGACGTGGCGCTCGTCACGCTGGCCTCGGCAGCCGAGGATGTGGCCAGCGGGGATCCGGGGTTTCGCTCCATCGATATGCGGACGCTGCTCCCCCGCGCGCTGCGGGTCGGGCAGACGGACAGCGGAGACGACAACGCGCTGGTACGCTCGGTTCAACATCACCCCATCACGGATGGCGGGGCCCGCTGGGCCCTGGAAATCATCGAGGAGCACTTCGGGCAATACGACGAAGTCTACCTCACCCCCCTCCTGCGCAAGCTGTCGGAGGTGATGAACGACGACCGCTTCGACCCAAAGGCGCTCATCAACACGCTGGAAGAAGCGGGCGCCGTATGGCTGGAGAAACGGCGCGGCAGTCCGCACGACTATACCGTGCTCCTTGTGGATGTGACGCACCCGGACGTGCAGGAGGTGCAGGCTGCAGTGGCCGGGGAGTCGCATGACGCCCTCGGCACCGACCGCGCGGTGGCCGACGAGGGCTACCCTGACGAGTCTTTTGCTGACGAATCTTACGCTGACGAATCTTACGCCGACGAACCCTACACCGAGGAGCCGGACCGGGCCGCCGACGGGGACGCGTCTTTCTTTGCGGGCGATGGCGCCCAGGAGGATCCGTCCGGGGCGCTACCCTCCGACGCGTCCTCATCACCGACCGACTCCGACGTATCCACCGACGAGCCCCAGGCACCGTAAGCAACCGTGGCCCCGCCCCGTCCCCCCCAACGTTTTACCTATTGATCTACCGGATCACATGACCAACGAACTCACCCCGCGGCAAATCGTCGATGCGCTCGATCGCTACATCATCGGGCAAGAGGACGCAAAGAAGAATGTAGCCATTGCGCTGCGCAACCGGTGGCGCCGCCGCCACGCACCGGAGGACATGCGCGACGAGATCATGCCCAATAACATCATCATGATCGGCCCTACCGGGGTCGGGAAAACGGAGATCGCCCGGCGGCTGGCGAAGCTCTCCGGGGCGCCGTTCATCAAGGTGGAGGCGTCTAAGTTTACCGAAGTCGGCTACGTGGGCCGCGACGTGGACAGCATGATCCGCGACCTTACCGACATCGCGATCAACATCGTGCGCGAAGAGCACGAGGAGGAGGTGCAGGAGCGCGCCCGCGAACTGGCGGAAGAACGCATCCTGGATGCCCTGCTGCCCTCTTCTCCGCAAACGAAGCCCTCGAAGAAGTCGTCGGGCGTTTCTGGCCCCGGCTTTGTGATTTCGAGTGACGTCAATGGCGACGATTCAGAAGAGGAATCTACTCCGGCCTCACGCACGCGCGAACGCTTCCGCACCATGCTGCGCGCGGGCGACATGGACGACCGCGAGATCGAGATCGAGGTCTCCGGGAGCGATCAGTCTTCCATGCTACAGGTCTTCGGCCCGATGGGGATGGAGGAAATGGGCATGAACCTGCAGGAGCTGTTTGGCAACCTGGGCGGCGGCAAAAAGAAGAAGCGGCGCGTAGAGGTGCAAAACGCCTGGGACCCGCTGCAGCAGGAGGAAGCGCAGAAGCTTATCGACATGGAGAAGGTGAAGTCGGAGGCGCTGGATCGCGTGCAGCAGTCCGGGATCGTGTTTATCGACGAGATCGACAAAGTGACGGTCCGCTCCTCCTCCCGCGGCGGCAACGGCGGCGGGCAGGACGTCTCCCGCCAGGGCGTACAGCGCGACCTGCTGCCGGTGGTGGAAGGCGCCAACGTGACGACCAAGCACGGCATGGTGAAGACGGATCACATCCTGTTCATCGCCAGCGGCGCGTTTCATGTGGCCAAGCCCAGCGACCTGATCCCCGAGTTGCAGGGGCGCTTCCCGATCCGCGTGGAGCTCAACAACCTGGATGCCGATGACTTCTTCCGCATCCTCACCGAGCCGCGGAACGCGCTCATCAAGCAGTACCGCGCGCTGATGCAGTCGGAGGGCGTAGAAATTGAGTTTACGGAAGATGCGATCCGGGAGGTCGCCCGCACGGCCGCCGAAGTAAATGCCGAGGTGGAAAACATCGGCGCCCGCCGGCTCCATACCATCCTGACGACGCTGCTGGAGGACATCCTCTTCGACATCCCTGACACCGTTGCCTCGGACCACGTGGTCATCGACAAGGACATGGTGGAGGCCAAGCTCGCCGACATCGTGGCCGACCGCGACCTCAGTCAGTACATCCTGTAGCTTCGCTGTAGCAGCCGCGAGGCAGGTTTGTACCAAATGCGTAGCAGCGCGCGGGAGGCCATTAGGTTGTTCGCGCGCTGTTTTATTTTTGCAGGATGCTGCCTGCCTACACGTTGGGCTACCCTACCGCTACTTCGACAGGTACAGATTCCGCATCTCGTAAGGCCGCTCGAAGTGCTTGTCGGTCAGGGTATCCACGAAGGCAATCGCTTCGCCGGTACTTTTCATTTCAGGGCCAAGCTCTTTGGGCACCTCGGGGAATTTATCCCACGAGAAGACCGGCTCCTTGATCGCATAGCCCGTCAGCGACGACTCCAGCGCGCCCTGCTCCCGGAATGCGGCCAGCGTGCCCCCCAGCATCGTGTGTGCGGCGATGCCGGCCACCGAGATGTCCTTGGCCTTCGCCACGAAAGGCACCGTCCGTGAGGCGCGGGGGTTGGCTTCAATGACGTACACCACCTCGTCCTTCACCACAAACTGCACGTTCAGCAGGCCGCGGATCTGCATGTGCTCGGCGATGCTGCGGGCGTAGGAGCACATCGTGGCGATCACCTCGTCCGACAGGCTGTACGGCGGCAGCACCGCGGTGGAGTCGCCGGAGTGCACCCCGGCCGGCTCGATGTGCTGCATCACGCCAGCGATCCAGACCTCGTCCCCATCGCTGATGGCATCCACGTCCACCTCCGTCCCGCCGTCGATGAAGCGATCCAGCAGGATTTCATTGCCCGGCAGCAGCGCGAGGATGTTGGACACGTAGCGGTGGACCTCCTCTTTGTTGATCGCGATGCGCATGCCCTGTCCGCCCAGCACATAGCTGGGACGGATGAGGATGGGGTAGCCAATGCCCTCGGCGACCTCAACGGCCTCCCCTGCGGTGCGCGCCAGGCCGTACGGCGCAAACGGGATCTCCAGCTGCTTCAGCAAGCGGGAAAACTTGCCGCGGTCCTCGGCCAGGTCCATCATCTCGGTCGGCGTGCCGAGTATGGAGACGTCCGACGTGGTGAGGCCCGGCGCCAACTTGAGGGCCGTCTGGCCGCCCATCTGCACGATGACGCCCTTCACCAGATCGCGCCCATCGTTCTCATGATCGATGATGTCCTGCACCCGCTCCCAGAAGAGCGGCTCAAAGTAGAGCTTGTCGGCCATGTCGGCGTCGGTGGACACCGTTTCGGGGTTGCAGTTAATCATGATGGCCTCGTACCCTTGCTCCCGCGCCGCCTGCACCGCATGCACACAGCAGTAGTCAAACTCCACCCCCTGCCCGATGCGGTTCGGCCCGCTGCCCAGCACAATCACCTTCTCTCGGTCGGTGACGGGGCTCTCCATGGCCGTCTCGTACGTGGAGTAAAAGAAGGGCGTCTCCGCCGGAAACTCCCCGGCGCAGGTGTCCACCACCTGAAATGAGGGCTTCACGTCGAGCGCTTTGCGGTGGGCACGGACGTCCTCTTCTGTTACCGCATCCTCAGCCAGCAGGTGGGCGATTTGCTGATCGGAGAAGCCGAACCGCTTGATTTCGTGAAGCAGGGCTTCGGAGAGGTCCGCCAGGTGCAGCTCGGCGATGGCCTCTTCCACCCGGACGAGGTCCTGGATCTGGTGGAGAAACCACGGATCGATCTTGGTGATGTCGTACACCTCATCCACCGACGCCCCGTGGATAAAGGCCTGGCGGATGTGCAGCGTCCGGTCCCAGCGGGGCTGCTGCAGCCGCTCGCGCACCGTGGCGCGGTCTTCCACCGGGCGATCCGCACCCAGCCCGGCGTAGCCCAGCTCCAGGCTCTGCCAGGCTTTCTGGAGGCTCTCGGGGAAGGTGCGACCGATGCTCATCACCTCGCCGACGGCCTTCATCTGCGTGGAGAGGTTCTCGTCGACCCCCTCAAACTTCTCAAAGTTGAAGCGGGGGATCTTGGTCACCACGTAGTCGATAGCCGGCTCGAAGCAAGCGCTGGTCGTGCCCGTGACTTCGTTCGGCAGCTCATCCAGCGTGTAGCCCACCGCCAGCCGCGAGGCCACCTTGGCGATGGGGTATCCCGTGGCTTTCGAGGCCAGCGCCGAGGACCGCGAAACGCGCGGGTTGATCTCGATGGCGACCATCCGCCCCGTCGCCGGATCCACGCCAAACTGCACGTTGCAGCCGCCGGCAAAGGTGCCGATGGAGCGCATCATCTTGATGGCCTGATCGCGCATGTGCTGGTACTGCTTGTCGGTCAGCGTCTGGGAGGGCGCCACCGTCAGCGAGTCGCCGGTGTGGACGCCCATCGGGTCTACGTTCTCGATGGCGCAGATGATGATCACGTTGTCGTTCTTATCGCGCAGCAGCTCCAGCTCGAACTCCTTCCACCCAAAGAGGCACTCCTCAATCAGCACCTGGTGCACGGGCGAGAGCTCCAGCCCGCGGGTCACCTTGGCGTCGAACTCATCGGCGTTCCACACGATACCGCCTCCGGCGCCCCCGAGCGTAAACGACGGCCGAATGACAACGGGCAGGCCCCCGAGCTCCTGGGTGATTTCTTTGGCTTCGAGCAAGCTTTTCGCCACCCGGCTGCGCCCCTGGTCCACGCCAATGTCTTCCATCAGGTCACGGAAGCGCTGGCGATCCTCGGTGATCCGGATGGCGTCGATATCGACCCCGATAACCTCGATGTCCTGCTCCGTCCAGTAGTTTTCCTGCTGCAGCTCATCCGCCAGATTGAGCGCTGTCTGTCCCCCCATCGTGGGCAACACCGCGTCGGGGCGTTCCTTTTCGACGATCTCCTTGATAGACGCCGGCGTCAGGTCTTTGAGGTAGACTTTGTCGGCCGTCATGGGGTCGGTCATGATGGTGGCCGGATTGGAGTTCACCAGCACCACCCGGTACCCTTCCTCCCGCAGGGCGCGGCAGGCTTGCGTGCCGGAGTAGTCAAATTCGCAGGCCTGCCCGATGATGATGGGGCCGGACCCGATGAGGAGGATGGTGTCGATGTCGGTGCGCTTGGGCATGGCGGTGCAGAGACGTCAGGAAGAAAGTAGGGCGTTGTGCTGAGGGCGTTGTGCTGAGGGCGGTTCCCTCAGGAGGAAGTTGCAGAGATGGGGGCGTCGATGGCGCGGTGCTGGTAGATCATCTCCAGAAACTCATCGAACAGGTAGCGGCTATCGTGCGGCCCCGGCGAGGCTTCCGGATGGTACTGCTGGCTCATCCCCGGAAAGCGGGTAAAGCGGAGGCCTTCCACGGAGTCATCGTTCAGGTTTTGGTGCGAGAGGGTGGCCACGTCGGGGTCGAGGCTCGCGCCCGCCACCGCAAAGCCGTGGTTCTGGGTGGTGACCTCCACCGTGCCGGAGCGCAGGTCCTGCACCGGGTGGTTGGCGCCCCGATGGCCGACGCGCATCTTGTACACGTCGAGGCCCTCGGCGAGGGCCATCAGCTGATGGCCGAGGCAGATGCCAAAGATGGGCCGGCCGGTAGCAATCGCGTCGGCTACCCGGCCGATCGCGTCCGGCATCGCTCGCGGGTCGCCCGGACCGTTAGAGAAGAACAGGCCGTCCGGGTCCCAGGCCAACACCTCGGCCAGTGGGGTGCTGCCGGGGTAGACGCGCACGCTGCAGCCCCGGTCGGCAAACGAGCGGAGGATGTTGTGCTTGACCCCGAAATCGAACACCGCGATCCGCGGCCCGCCCTCCTGCACGTTGGCATCGTACGCTTCGTTGGTACCCACGCGCGAGGCCAATTCCAGCCCTTCCATCGACGGCCAAGCCCGGGCCTTCTCCACCAATACGTCGGGGTCCTGCTCCACCGAGGAGATGATCGCGTTCATCACGCCCTCCGATCGGATGTGGCGCACGAGCCGGCGGGTGTCCACCCCGCTGATGCCGACCAGCTCATGCCGCTCCATGAACGACTGCAGCGACTCGTCGGCCATGCGGTTCGAATAGCGATGCGTAAACGAGCGGACGACCAGCCCGGCAATCATCGGGCGGTCGGCTTCCATGTCGATGTCCATGGCGCCGTAGTTGCCAATGTGCGGGTACGTCATCATCATAAGCTGCCCGTAGTACGACGGGTCCGTCATGATTTCCTGGTAGCCCGTCATGCTGGTGTTGAAGCAAAGCTCGCCGCCGGTCTCCCCCTGGTGGCCGATGGCAGTACCGGTAACCACCGTGCCGTCGGACAGCGCGAGCGTGCAGGGTGGGGCGTCTGAGAAAAGGAAGGACATGGTGTCACACGTGCAGGTGAGAAGAAGGGAGGGGACCGCCAACGGCCGCCTTCGGGACTCCGAGCATACGGCAGGTCCAAAAAAAAGCCTTCCCGACGGGGAAGGCAGCAACCAACGAATCGCGTGTCGCGTCAGGAGGCAACGCCTCCAACGGATCCATGCTCCAGAAGACAAAGGCAGGCGGGAACGCCATGCGGTAAAGCAGCCGGTGGTCATGTCATCTGGAACACAAAGATAGAGGTCTTCGGCGGCTTTGTCAAAGGCACCCCTAATTTATTTTTTGATCTTTCCGCTAACAGCAGCCCTCCAGCCCCCTTCACCTCGCGATGCTGACTGCCGCCAGGGCACAAAGGCCCGGGCGTGATGGTTTTGTAGCCTAATCTGAGTAGCGTGACTTATCTTTTGTATCTTTGCCCTGACCGTCTGTGCCTGCCGCCCGCTCCACATCCACGCGCCGCCTGGCCTATATGCGCCGCCTGGCCTGGTCGCTGATCGGGACGTTGGCTGGGGCGATCCTGCTGGTGCAGCTCTGGCCCGTGCTGCCGGGCGGGGACAGCACGCCCCTGTTTCCTGAGGGGGACGGGCAGGAGGTGATTCAGATTGAAGAGGTGCAACAGACGCAGCAGGAAGAGCAGCGGCCGCCCCCGCCCGTGCCGCCGCTGCCCATCGAAGTCCCGGATGACATCGTGCTTGATGACGTAGCATTAACCTTCACAGACGCCTTCGCGGTGCCAGACGAGCCCGGCGAGGATGCGGTGCGCGTGGACGGCGCCGACGAGCCGGTCGCGACCGGGGGGACCCGGCGGGCCCGGCTGTTGCGGGTGTCGGAGCCGGCGGTTCCGAGGGCCGCTCGCGAGCGCGACCTGACGGCCCGCGTAGAGCTGGAAATTGTGGTGACGCCCCAGGGTGCGGTGGAAGAAGCGACCATCATGGCGCGCTACCTGATCGATGCATCCGGGGATGAGCAGCGGGTTGCCACCCTGGGCTACGGGCTGGAAGAGGCCGCGCTGGACGCGGCCCAGCGGCTCCTCTATCGCCCGGCGATGCGCGAAGGCCGTGAGGTGACCGAGCGCACCACCGTCACCCTGACCATCGGAAGCAACTCGTAACGGCGGTGTGTAGACGGGCGCGGCCCCGGCTGTGCAGGATCAGCCTCTCGTCCTACACGCCAACGCTCCTCAGGCTGCCTGCTTCTCCCGCCAGCGCACGTCCACGACGTCATCAGGGCGCGGCCACTCCTGGGGCGCCTCCTGATGAGCAGCGCGCGGGCGAGGCTCCCCTTCCCACTCGATCGTGGTCTCTGTGTGCGTTCCCATCTGCCGCCGGCGCTGCTCTGCCAGATCTTCCTGTATCGCATCACGAATGCGCAGCGTGTACCGCAGCACAAAAAAGCCAAACACACCAAAGAGCACGAGGTCCAGCAGCATTTACGCCTCCGCGTCGCTCACAGGAACCGGCGTCCAGTGGGTCGTCCCCTCGTAGGAGGCGGCCACGATCTTCTGCAAGACGGCAGCCAACTCTTCGTCGTGTTCTACGAAGTCGATGGCGGCCGCCTTCACCACCAACAGTGGGCTCTTGTCGTACCGCCGAAAGTAGTAGTTATAAGCATCGTTCAGCTCCTCGATGTACGCCGGGTCCATGTCCGTTTCGTACGATCGGCCCCGCTGCCGGATGTTGCGCATGAGGCGCTCGGGGGTGGACTGCAGGTAGACGACCAGGTCGGGCCGCCGCGTGTTCGGCTCCATCAGGCTGTAGAGCGAGTCGTACAACTGTAGCTCGTCGCCGGACAGGTTGATGTGGGCGAAGATGCGGTCTTTGTCGAAGGCGTAGTCGCTGACGAGCGTCTGGTGAAATAGGTCGGGATGGTGCAGCTCTTTTTGCTGCTTGAAGCGGCTGGCCAGAAACGCCAGCTGGGTCTGGAAGCCCCAGCGCTGGCGGTCCTCATAGAAGCGATCCAGGAACGGATTCTCCTCAAACTGCTCCAGCACCACCTGCCCATCCAGCCAGGCAGCCAGGCGCCGGGCCAGCGTCGTCTTCCCTGCACCGATGACGCCTTCTACGACGACGTATTGCAAGTCTGCAGGCAGAGGAGGCGGGTCAGGAAGCGACGCAACAGCAGCGGCAACAGAGTCGGACATGCAGCACAGAAGGCGATCAGTAAACGAGGCCGCGGGATGGCGGCGGCAAATTAGGAGAGAGACGCTACGCGGGTGAGGCGGCTTGTGTCCGCACAGGCCGAGAGCAAGGCGTGAACGGACGCATCGAAGGGGGCCGGCACATGGAACTGCGGGGCCACCTGCGCCCACGGCTCCAGCACGAAGCGGCGCCCGGCCAGCCGCGGATGCGGGAGCGTCAGCCGGTCGCTGCCGCGCGTCTGCTGGTGGTAAGCCAGCACATCCACATCAATGGTGCGCGGTGCCCAGGGCTGCCCGGCCGGCCGAGACCGCCCTCCGGCGTGTTCGACCGCCTGGCACACCTCCAGCAGCGCCAGCGGGGTGAGCGCGGTCTCGATCGTCAGCACCAGGTTGAGGTACGGAGGCTGCGTTTCCTCCGGCCTCCAGGTATGGGCTGGGGTCTCGTACACCGGCGAGGTGGCCGATACCGAAAGCGCGTGCCGGCGAAGCCCGGCGCAGGCCGCTTCGAGATGCGCCCGGCGGTCGCCCGCGTTCGAGCCTAAGGCCAGAAAAATACCGTTGGTCATAGGGTAGGGAGAGGTAAAGGTCTTGCAACACGCACGGAACGCACCGCGGGGGCCGTTTGCAGATAGCAGTCAGCGAAAGGACAGCATGATGCAATAGATCCATACATAGCACCTGCCGGTGCAACGATCGTTACAATCGTATACGTTATGCGCCGCTCAATTATGTGTCTTTTGCACGGTGTACCCCACCGGCCGATCTCCTACTGACCTTTGCACGCTGCTTTGGGCGATTTTTCTCTTGATACCCTGCTCGACACCTGCCAAAAACGTGACCTGATCGATGGTTACGAGGACCGCGGCGATACCGTCCGCATACGGAAACAGGAGGTGGTGTACTTCTCGCTCACCCGAACCCAGGCGCGGACGTTCTTGACACGCTTGCTGGATGGGCAAGGCTGACAGAGGCCAGGGGCGATTTTTAGCGCTATTGGCCCACTGGGGCCTGTACCCACGGCAGGAATCGAACCTGCGACCTACGGTTTAGGAAACCGGCGCTCTATCCGACTGAGCTACGTGGGCATGAGATAGTGAGGGCACGTACATGTGCCTGCTCAGCGGCCCATCGTACGTTTTTCGGGCGGAAGGGTCCCGAGAGCCGATGCCCCTGACGCCAGGCCCGGACTTGCGTCCGACAGCGTCGCATTGTTTCTTGCGGGTGCTGCTGATTTCCTCCGCGCCGACCGATGCCGATTCTCCCCCGCCCTGCCCAGACCTTGCGCAACACGATCGGGCCGGGCCTCATCATGGCCGGTGCAGCGATTGGCGTATCCCACCTGGTACAGGCCACGCGGGCTGGCGCGGAATACGGCTACGTGATGGTCTGGCTGGTGGCCGCCGCCTGCCTCTTCAAGTACCCGTTTCTGGCGTACGGCCCCCGCTATGCCGCCGCCATGGGCGAAAGCCTGCTGGATGGCTACCGGCGGCTGGGCACCTGGGCGCTGGTGCTGTTTGGGGTCGTCACGCTCGGGACCATGTTTGCGGTGCAGGCCAGTGTAACCGCCGTGACGGCAGGGCTGGCCGGCTACGTGTTTGGCCTGACGCCCGACATCCGCATCTGGAGCCTCGCGGTGCTGCTGGCCTGCGTGACGCTGCTCCTGGCCGGCCGGTACCGCCTCCTCGACCGCACCATGAAGATCATAATGGCCGCGCTGGCCGTGGCGACCGTGGGGGCAGCGGGCGTAGCCATGGTCGCCTTCGAGCCAACCGCGCCTGGCGTCACCGAAGCCCCGGCCCTGTTCACCGCCGGCAGCCTCACCTTCGCGCTCGCGCTGATGGGCTGGATGCCGATCCCGCTGGACGTGGCCGTGTGGCACTCGCTCTGGACCCTGGAGCGGCGCGACGAGAGTGGGCACACGCCACTGCTGAAAGATGTGCAGACCGACTTTAACTTGGGGTATGCCCTCTCGTTTGGTATCGCACTCCTGTTTCTGCTGCTCGGGGCCGTGGTGATGTACGGCACCGGCGAGCGCTTTCCGAGCGGCGCGGTACCTTTTGCCACGCGCCTCATCGAGCTGTATACCGCCACCCTTGGCGCATGGAGCGGTCCTATTATCGGCGTGATCGCGCTCACGACGATGTTTAGCACCACGCTGGCCGTAACCGATGCCTACCCGCGGGTCGTGCAGCGGTTTGCGCAGGTCAGCAGCGCGCGCTTCCGCGCAACGCTCGCCGGCCCCGGCGGCTACCGGGCGGGCTTGCTCCTGGTACCGGCCGGTGCGCTGGTTGTCATCACGTTTTTTGCGGATAACCTCACCGCGCTCGTGGACCTGGCGACGGTCCTGTCGTTCCTCTCGGCTCCCCTGCTCGCGTACATGAACTACCGGCTCGTATGCAGCGAGGCGATGCCGACAGACGCCCGGCCCGGCCGCGCCCTGCGGACGCTCAGCGTCGCCGGACTGGTCTTTTTGTGCGCGTTCTGTGCATTGTTCGTCTACGCCTACTTCTTTCTCGGGTGAAGGGGCCCGGGCAACCCTTTCTTTCGGTGCCGCGTACCGCACGCGTACGGCAAGCGCAGTGCGCATGCCTGTTTTCTCACCCGTTTTTTTGCCGATGTCCCTCTTCTCGTCCGACCCCTCGGATGCTGCCGATCCCGCCGCTTCGTCGCCCTGGAACCTCCTCGCCGCCGCGGGGGGCCTGGTGGCCGGTGTAGCAGCTACCGGCAAAGCCCTGCGCTGGGCGCGGCAGCAGGCATTGCCCGTAGGCCCGCTTTCGCCACCAGCCCTCGAGGCAACCGTGGAGCCGGTTGCGCTGATGGAAGGCACCGCCCGGTGCTATCACCGTCCCGGCACCGGCACCCCGCTCGTCTTGCTGCACAGCTTTAATGCGGCGGCCTCCAGCTACGAGATGAAGCCGCTGTTCGAGCACTATGCCAGAACCACAGACCGCCCCCTGTTTGCACTTGACTGGCTCGGGTTCGGCCTCTCCGACCGGCCCGACATTGCCTACCGCCCCGCCCTTTTCCAGCGGCAGCTGCGGCGCTTTTTGAGCGAGCGCGTGCCCACCGCGGCCGATGTCATCGCGCTCTCTCTCGGGGGCGAGTATGCGGCCAGCGTGGCGCTCACCTCGCCGTTCCTCGTGCGCTCCCTCGTGCTCATTTCCCCTACCTCCCTCGGCACGCGCTCCAACGTCAAGCCGACGCGGAAGGCCCTGATCCACAGCCTGGCCGCTACCGGAGCGTTTGAGCTGTTCTTCTACCGGCTGGCCCGGCGGGCATCCATTCGCTCCTACTACGAGCGGCAAGTGTTTCAGGACGCCGCCGACGTCGACGACGCGCTCGTGGACTATGCTTACCTCACGGCCAACGTGAAGGGCGCACATCATGCCCCGCGGTATTTTGTGGCCGGCGACCTGTTTTTGAGCGAAGCCGCCCGCACAGCCTACGCCAAGCTGCAGGTCCCCACCCTCATGGTCATCCCCGACCTCCCCGGGTCGACGGTGCAGCGGTTTGAGCGGCTGGCCCACACCCGTGCGCGCAACGCCGACTATCTGCGCGTACACGCCATCCAGGCCGGCCTGATGCCGCAGTGGGACCGCCTGCCAGCACTCACCGCAGCTATCGAGTCTTTCATGAACGCCTCGTCCTGACCAGATGCCCGTAGTTGACACCCTTGACATTGACGCCCTGCGCGCCGACACCCCCGGTTGCGCCCATCGCGTTCACCTGAACAACGCCGGGGCGGCCCTGATGCCGGAGCCCGTACTGAAGGCCTGCCGAGACCATCTCACGCAGGAAGCTACCCACGGCGGGTACGAGGCGGCGGCTGAGGCGAAAACGGCGCTGGAGGACACCTACGACGCGGTCGCGGCGCTCCTGCAGTGCCACCGCGACGAGGTGGCCCTCATGGAGAACGCCACCCGGGCCTGGGATATGGCGTTCTACAGCCTGTCGTTTGACGAGGGCGATCGCATCCTGACGTCTGAGGCCTCCTATGCCAGCAACTACCTCGCCTTCCTGCAGCAGCGCCGCCGCACAGGGGTGGAGATTGTCACCATCCCACGTGACGACCACGGCCAGATTGATCTCGATGCGCTGGAAGCCGCGATTGATGATCGGACGGCACTTATCGCCCTCACCCACGTGCCGACGAACAACGGCCTGGTGAACCCGGCGGCGGAGGTCGGCCGGCTGGCGCGCGCAGCCGGTGTGCCGTTTCTGCTGGACGCCTGCCAGTCGGCCGGACAGCGGCCGCTGGATGTAGACGCCATCGGGTGCGACATGCTTTCCGCCACGAGCCGCAAGTACCTCCGCGGGCCGCGGGGCATGGGCTTCCTCTACGTCCGGCGCGCCCTGATCGAGACGATGGAGCCGCCCATCATCGACCTGCACGCAGCCACGTGGACGGGCCCGGATTCCTACACGCTGCGCGCCGACGCGCGGCGGTTTGAGACGTGGGAGAAAAACTACGCGGCGCAGCTGGGCCTGCGAGCCGCCGTCCGGTACGCGCTGGATCTGGGGCTGGACGCCATCCAGGAGGCGGTGCAGGCGCGGGCGGCACGGCTACGCGGGCTGCTGGGCGACGTACCTGCCGTCACGGTGCAGGACACCGGCGCGGTGCAATCAGGCATCGTGACGTTCACCGTCGATGGGCAGCCGGCCGCCGAGGTGCAGCAGGCGCTCCGCGCGCAGCATATCAACGTGTCAGTGTCGCCGCCCTCCTCCACCCTGCTCGACGCCACCCGCCGGTCGCTTCCCCCGCTTGTCCGCGCCTCCGTGCATTACTACAACACCACCGACGAGCTGGATGTGCTGCAGCAGGCGCTGCTCTCGCTAACCACATAGGCGCTGCCCTACATGGCGCCTCGCCCTCCTCGCCGACTACGCCTTCGCCATGAAGCTCCTTCTTGATTTTTCAGATGAAGCGCAGGTAGCGCCGTTTACCCCCGTCGATGACGTGGTGATGGGGGGGCAGTCGCAAAGCCAACTGCACGCCCACGCGAGCCACGCCTCCTTTCAAGGAACCGTTTCGCTGGCGCAGGGCGGCGGATTTGCCTCCGTGCAGTGCGCGCTGGAGGCGGACTGGAGCGCCCACGCCGGCCTTCAGTTGCGCGTCCGCGGGGATGGGCAGCGCTATGCCTTCAACCTGTACAACGCCCCCCGCCCGCGCCGCATCGCCTATCGGTATCTGTTTGAGGCGCCCCCCGCCTGGACGTCCATCGCCGTGCCCTTCCACGCGCTGCAGCCGCGGTTTCGTGGGCGGGCCGTGCCGGAGGCTGATCCGTTCGATCCTGCTGCCGTGCGGGGCCTCAGCTTCCTCATCGGCGACCAGCAGGCCGGCGCGTTTCGGCTGGACCTCGCCGCGATCCACGCGCTGCCAGCCGGAACGGAATCGTAATCCGGTGTGGCGCGCGGCCCCTGTACAACGGCAGCGGCGCTGCGTAGATTACCAACGCACCGCTTTCCCGCCGCCCATCGCTCCCGACGCCCGTGCCTGTATCCGATCCGGACGAAAAGCGCAGCATCCTTGCCTGGCTGCTGTTCGACTTTGCCAATCAGCCGTTCACTACGCTGGTGGTGACGTTTGTCTACGCGACGTTTTTCACGCAGGTCATCGCAGCCGATGAGGTGACGGGCACCACGCAATGGTCGTGGGGCATCGCCATCACCGCGCTCATCGTCGCCATCACCTCCCCCTACCTGGGCGCGCTGGCCGACCGCGGCGGGCACCGCAAGCGCTTTCTGTTTATCACCGTCGTCGCCTGCATCTTCGGCTCTGTACTGCTCTTCTTTCCCACCGAGGGGGAGGTGCTGTTTGCGCTCACGGCCCTCGTGATTGCCAACGTAGCCTTTGAGCTATCCTATGTCTTCTACAATGCCTTCCTCCCCGAAATCGCCCCACCCGACAAGATCGGCCGCATCTCTGGGTACGGGTGGGCCGTGGGGTACCTGGGCGGACTGCTGAGCCTCGTCGCGGCGCTGCTCATCTTCGTCTTTCCCGAGCCGCCCCTCTTTGGCCTCAACCCCGACACCGGCGCCAACATCCGCGCCACCAACCTGATGGTGGCCGTGTGGTATGCCCTCTTCGCCATCCCGCTCTTTCTCTTTGTGAAGGAGCGCAAGCGCACCGTCCTGCCCAACGTCGGGGGCCTGATCCGCTCCACGAACGCCCAGCTCCGCACCACTTTTCGCGAGATTCGGCAGTTTAAGCATGCGTTTTACCTGCTGGCGGCCCGGTTTTTCTACAACGATGGGATCGTGACGGTCTTTGCCTTCGGCGGCATCTACGCCGCCGGTACGTTTGGCTTCGACCAGCAGGGCATCCTCATCTTCGGAATCGTCCTGAACGTGGCGGCCGGCCTTGGCGCGTTCCTGTTCGGGTTCGTGGATGACCGCATCGGGGGGAAGCGCACGATTATGATCACCTTGGCCGGGCTGATGGTGGCCGTCGCCCTCGCCACGTTGGCCACCAGCGTGGTGTGGTTCTGGGTGGCCGGGATCCTGCTGGGGCTCCTCGTGGGCCCCAACCAGGCCAGCAGCCGCTCACTCCTGGGGCGGTTCACGCCTCAGGGCAAAGCAAACGAGTTCTTCGGCTTCTTCGCCTTTTCGGGCAAGCTGACTGCCTTCGCCGGGCCCATCGTCCTCGGCTGGGTGACGAGCCTGGCCGGAAGCCAGCGGGTGGGGGTGGCCACCATCATCATCTTTTTTGTGATTGGCGCGGTGCTCCTCATGAAGGTGGACGAGGCCGAGGGCATTGCTAACGCCCGCGCCGCCGACCCCGTCATCCCCGCCGAGGACACCTGACGGCCCCGTCTGATACCCCCCGCATGAACCCACCAGCCATGCACCATTTGAATCGTACCTCGCAGCTTCATCCCCCAGCCTGATTTCTCCCATGCCAGCTACCGTACAGTCCATTATCGCCGCTCTTGACGCCTGGGCGCCGCCGGGCTCCGCACAGTCGTACGACAACGTCGGCCTGCAGGTGGGCGATCGCCAGCAGGCGGTGCAGCAGGCGCTCATCGCGCTGGATATGACGCCTGCCGTATTGAACGAGGCAAAGGCGACCGGTGCACAGCTTATCATCACGCACCATCCACTCCTCTTCCAACCACTAAAAGCGCTCACCACCGACCGCTACGCAAGCAACCTGGCGCTGAAGCTGGCCGAGGCGGGCATCGCGCTCTACAGCATCCACACCAACCTGGATGCCGCGCCGGGGGGCGTGTCGTTTGCGCTGGCCGAAACCCTCGGCCTCACCGAGGTGCAGTTCATGCAGGGCATGCCCGACGCCACTAAAAAGCTGGCGGTGTTTGTGCCGCGCGACCACGCCCGGGCCGTGCACGAAGCGATGGCTGAAGCCGGCGCCGGCACCATTGGCGACTACGACGCGTGTGCGTTCACGGCAGAAGGCACCGGCTACTTCAAGCCGGGCGCCGGAGCGAATCCGTTTATTGGCGAAGCCGGTGGCGGTCTGGAGTCAGCGCAGGAAGTGCGGCTGGAGATGGAGGTCCCCCGCTGGCACCTGAGCGCGGTACGTAAGGCGATGGTGGACGCCCATCCGTACGAGGAAGTCGCGCACGACATTTTCCCCGTAGAGCAGCCCACGTCCACCGCCGGACTTGGAGCCGTAGGCGAATTAGAGGAGCCGATGCCGCTGTCAGATTTCCTCCAGCAGGTGAGCACGCGCCTGGAGGCCGACAGTCTGCGGTATGCCGGCGATCCCGCGACCACGGTACAGCGCGTGGCGGTGTGCGGCGGCGCGGGCGCGGGCTTTGTGCAGCAGGCCCTGGCCACCGGCGCCGACGCGTACGTCACCTCCGACGTCAAGTACCACGACTACTTCACCGTCCTTGACACCAGCGGCACCCCCCGCATGGCTTTCATCGACGCCGGTCACTACGAAACCGAGGCGCTCACCGAGCAGCTCCTCGCCCGCTACCTCAGCGCGCGGTTTGACGGCGTCACCTTCCTCCCCACCGAGGCGAAGACGGGGCCGATGCGGACGTTTGTCCGGGGGTGACATAGTAGGCTTGTTTTCCGCCGCCATTCCCATACCTAATTCAGATGGTGAGGTAGGGCACGTCGACACCCACGCGCGTCATTCTGAGTGAGCGCCAGCGAGCGAAGAATCTCTTTACCAGGTGCATGACTCTCTCTTGTCAATGCTCCGGCATCGGCACGAACAGCGGGAGAAGCCACCGTCCGAATGTGGCCCTACTCAAGGAAGCGACGGAGCCGGCCCCAAGCTCCGTAGGGATTACTCCGCTGCGTTCCGTGAGTCGGTCTGCGGCCTCGTTTGGGGTCGAGGATGACCGGTGGGGGACGATCCCGCTTCAGCAAAATGATTCAGCAGTCTGGCGAGATCGCGGCTGTTGACAACTCCTCCTCGTTCCATCCGTCCCGGGTGGAACGCACCCACACGGCCGTCTCGGCCCGACGCAGCACGGTGCGTCGCTACAGGGATTGCATCCATCCTGCCCTGGCGCGGACGGACACTGGCCATCAGGTACCGTCGACCGGCTGGTTGACGGTAAGGGCATGTTTTCGACACCAGGGGCTTGCCCCACCGACCGGCGGGGCGGAAGATACGGACATCGCTCGTTATTTGGCACATACACCCCCGAAACTACCCGCTGCCCTGCCCCACGTCATGCTGAGCGCAGGGCGCCCCGCGCCCGAAGACGAAGCATAGCGCTTTCCTCCTTTCAACGCGGCAGCGGAGCGGTGCCGCTGGAAACGAACCTATCCTGGAAAACAGTTTGCCGGGTCCGTACTATAGACGGTGGGCCATGTCGACCTCTGCTCGCC
>JAAAOI010000026.1 GCA_009908945.1 Bacteroidota bacterium | reverse complement strand
CGCAGCGCCCTTACCGGCTACCAGGCCTCTGCGCGAGGGGGGATCGTGCACATGCGCCACGCCGGCGACCGCGTGCGGCTGGGCGGTCAGGCCGTAGCTGTGCTGAAAGCTACACTGCTGGTATGATCGCAGCCCCACGGCGGAGCCCCTGCGCCGACGGACCCTGCACTACCAGCCCGGGGTAAGCACCAGCCCAAAGTGGCCGCCGCGCTGTGGGCGTTGGAAGGGGTAGGCGTAGTACAACTCAAAAACCAGGGCCCCAAGCATATTGACGCGGGCAGAAGCCCCTACACTGGACAAGATGCCGCGCTCGGTCAGGTCGTCGTTAAAGCGTACAAAGTCGAGCGGGTTATCGCCCCGGTCCCAGGTCAGCCCGGCATCCGCAAAGAAGGCCAGCTCCGTCGGCAGGAAGGGAAAGTTCAGGAGGCCCAGGTCCTCCACCCCCAGCAGAGGAATCCGGGCCTCAACGCTGCCAAGGGCCAGGCGGGTACCTTGAAGCGGCGCTACGCAGTCAAACTCTTGGTCGTCGCTGGTCTGGCACTCCTCGGTGAAGTTGAAGGTGTTGAAGCTGTAGCCGCGCAGGAAGCCAGGGTTGTAGGCAAAGCCCAGGAATTCCTGCCCGATGCGCGTGCCGTCGATGGACTGCTCCAAGCTGAGGCCGTAATTGCCGCGGTGAAGCCCGCGGAAGGCTATTGTCAGCGGGTTGAAGAACAGGTAGCGTCGGTAGTCCAGCACGCCGGTAACAAAGCTCCGCGTGCCGAGGCGCGGGGACGCCTCCACGCGAAACCGCTCGCCCGAGACCGGCGAGGTGAAGCCGAAGAAGGACGTATCGCCCACGTAGGCGAAGCTGCTCTGGAAAAAGTAGATGGGGTCGCGTAGTGAGGAGCGTTCCTCCTCAAACTGCCCCGCACGCGGCCCCTGCACAAAGAACCGCCGGACGTCCGCTTCGAAGGCGTAGCGCTGCACGCCCGCCGTGATGTCCCAGCGCCGCGTTTGGGAAACCGGGTAGGATACCAGCCCGGCAAACTGCTGGATGAAAATGCGCTGGATGCGCTCCTCTACGACGATGTTTTGGCCGGTCCGATCCACGCCCTGAAACACCTGGCCAAAGGCAATGGGAATGTGCCCCGCTGTGGCCCCGTAGTTAACGCGGTTGCCCCGGTTTTGGTAGGTCGCCTGCCCGCCAATGTCACGAAAGCTTCCGTTGGCCTGCACAGCCAAGTTCAGGCTGTGGTTGCCCAGCATATCGCTGAAGAAGAAGCCGACGCCGCCGGCTACGCCGCCACCAAACGGCCCGCCCACCTGCACGCCTACCGAGGGGGGCGCTACCGCATCCAGCGTCAGGCGCGGCCGGTAGCGCTGCGACTCGCTGCCCACGTCCGGCGGCAGCCCCGTATCGGCGTCGGCAAGGTAATCCTCAACGATGCCTTCGCCCGAGCTTACAAACGGGGGCAGAATCCCCGCACGGGGCCGTTCGTCGTCCGGATCCCCCGGCAGCATGGCCGTGCGCCGCCGCAGGCGTTCCTGCGTCTCGGCATCCTGTTGATCGGTGGTATCCGCAAGCGCGGTAGCGCCCCCGGCGAACCCACGCGGCCCGGATCTCTGGGTCGGCCGGAATGCGGCCTGTGCAGTGGTGGATAGGGTAGCCGGGCGGTAGCGCGTCGCGCCGCGGTCTGCGGTCGTCGCCACCCCTACCGGTGCGGACAGGGCACCGGATGCAGTGACTGATGAGCTCGTGTTGGCAGGGCGCTGATCCTGGTTGGGCCGTGCATGGCCGGCCAGTACGAGGCGCTCGCCGCGCGTGGCCGCAGCATCGGCCGAGGCAGCGTACGCCGAGGCAGACGAGGCAGCGTGGGCGGAGGCGGAGAAGATCGCATCGTGCAGGGCCGCGTCGCTCATCGCATCCGACGCCTGCTCGTAGCCCGGGCCGTCACCGGTCACGTCCTGCGCCTGCCCAGTGGGCGCGCTGCCGGGCAAGAGCCGGCTGGACACGGAGTAGGCAAACCGCTCAGGCATCCGTTCCCCCTGGGCCTGCTCCGGCGTCAGCGAGAAGACGGTGTAGTTGGTATTGTAGAAGGTGGAGAACATCATCTTGCCGCTCTGCCGGGCCACCGTCATGGCGGGCGACTTCGCCGTGATGCCGCTCACCCCCGTCTTAATTTCCGTCACCTGAAAGAGGGCCTCCGTGTCAAGGTTCATCCGGTAGATGTCCTTGAAGCCGTCATGGTCAGAGATGAAGTAGAGATTCTGTCCATCTGGCGCAAACTGGGGGTTGTGGTGCAGCCCTTGGCTGAACGGCCGGATGACTTCGATGTCCCGCGTCTCGACGTCGATAAAGCCGATGCGCTCCTTAGCGTAGCGGAGCCGTTCGAAGTCGGTACCCTCCGGACCGCGATCGGTGGTGAAGGCAAGGCGGCGGCCATCCGGCGACCACGTAGGTTGGAGATCGGCATGGCGGTCGTTGGTCAGCTGCCGCACCTCCTTCGTCTGCACGTCCATCACGTAGAGGTTGCTGAGCCCGCCATCCATCCCTGAGAAGGCGATCCGGCGGCCATCTGGCGACCACACGGGGTTCTTGATGGCCGACACCCCGTCCACTGCGATACGCTCGCGGATGCTATTGCTGCTCAGTTCCCAGATGGTGATCTGGTTACGCCCGTCGCGGTACGTCACAAAAGCGAAGCGTTCGGCATCGGGCGACCACGAACCGGACGAGTCAATGAAGCGGATGGCATCGGTGTGCGGGTCCTTCTGCTGCGTCTGCAGCTGGTGCAGCACTTCGCCTGTTTCCGCATCTGCAACGAACAGGTCAATGCTAAAGAGATCACGCTCGGAGAGATAGGCCACGTAACGCCCATCGGGGCTGACCGCCGGCGATAGGTTCATGTCGCCCGAGTCCATGTCCCCGGCCAGCACACGGGTGCCCGCACTATCGGGGTGGGTGCGGCCTTCCATGAGGGGCTCATAGCCCGTCTTCACTGCATCGATCCACTCGTTGGAGAGGGAATCCCGACTGATGCCCAGGGTAAAGGCCATGGCACCTTCCATCCCGGCACGACCCGCCAGCTTGTACAGATTTGTGACGGCTGTATCGCCATACTTCCCACCGATGTAGGCCATGTACGCCTGCCCAAAACGGTACGGGAAGTAGCGCCCTGAATCGAGATCTGACATGGTGGGGAGGTCATCGCGCAGCGTGGCGTCCCGCAGCCACATGGCGGTGTGGGGGTCCTCGCGCCCCAGGGTCAGGTACTCGGCCATGCCCTCGATCATCCACAGGCTTAGCTGGTTCATGGCGAAGCGGCCGGTATCAGCCCGTGCCAGTGCGATGTCGAACTGAAAGGAATGCACAAGCTCGTGGCCCAGCACGTGGTCGGTGTCTCCGTACACGCCCGTCATGGGCATCACCACGCGTTCTTTGAGCGCTTCGGTCACCCCGCCTACGCCCTGCCCAACATTTCCACGAATGACGTTCGTCTGCTGAAAGTCGGTATCGTTGGCGTAAAAGATGAGGGGCTTCCGCTCGCGGAAGTCCCGCAGGAAGGTCCGCGAGTGGCGGCGGTACCACCGCTCCGCCATACGCCCTGCGTCGCGGGCGGCCTGCTCCAGTTCGGGGTAGTAGAAGATCTCGAAGTGCTCGGTTTGGAACGAGCGGAAATCGAAATCATCGTATTGGACTTTATTGCGCCCAAAGTACTGCGCCGACGTGGGCAAGGCCATCCCCAAGGACCAAAGGAGGAGTGCAACGACGGGCGTGAGAAGCCAGGACCTGTGCATGATGTGCGTGCGGCCGTGAGAAAAAACTTCCATAATAAAATGATACTTTGTCTATTTCAACGCACCTTCAAATCACCTGTTCGGTGTATTGCGCGGCTGGGATGTTACAATAGCGGATGCTCCGACGGGCTGTGGCGCCAGCGCCTTCAGCGGAGCCCTACAACAACGGGCGACCGGCGATGTCGAGGGAACGGGGCCTGTCCGGCAAGCGATACAGGGGCCACCACCTGGCTGCCCGAGACCAGGTACCGTATTTGCTGTGCTCATGCATGGATCCCTTCCCCCATTGCACGGTGAACACTACCCCTCGTTGCACCTTCCTTCGTTGCACCTTCCTTCGTTGTACCCCATGGATGAAAGGCGCTCCGAGAGGGGGTGCCCTACAGCGGGTATGGCCTTGCTCGGGTGTACAGCTATCGCTACAGGCCACTGCGTGAGGCTACCAACCTCCGGGGGTGCTTCCCGCCGCGGTCGCCGGCACCCGCGCTGCTCGGGGGTAACGTGTGTACACGCGGCAGGCTGTAGCCCCCTATCCCTGTTGTTTTTAGCCGCTGTTTATTAGCTTGCGCACCGCCGCCCTGCGCGCCCTGTAACCCGACGGATTGTATGGAAACCGATCACCTTCGCATTCGACTGTTCATTGGCACTATCCTGGTGGTGCTGCTCGTGTTGGGCCTCCGCCTTGTGCAATTGCAGCTGGTGGATCACTCGGCCTACACCGGAGAATCACAGATGAACGCGGTGCGGAGTGCGCCGCTACAGCCGGCACGCGGGCTCATCTTCGACCGGAATGGGGAGCTGATGGTTGATAATGAACCCACGTACAGCATCCTTCTGACCCCGCGCTACTTCAACGCGGAGCGCGCTGGCCTGCTGGCTGACCTGCTCGCGGTCCCCGACTCGGTGGTGACGGCGCGGCTGCAGGATGCCCGCAGTTGGAGCGCTTTTCGGGCCAGCCGGTCGTTTCGGGGGGTTTCCTACGAGCAGTTTAGCCGCATTCAGGAAAACCTGTATCGCCTGCCGGGCGTCACCTATGAGGTGGAACAGCGCCGGCGATACCACACAAACGCCCGGGCTGCTCATGCGCTGGGGTACGTCCGCGAGATTACCCAGCCCGAGCTGGAGCACCTGCGCCCGGAGGGCTATCGCCCGGGAGACCTCGTGGGAAAGGCTGGCGTGGAGCATCAGTATGAAGACCTGCTGCGCGGCGAACTGGGCCGCGAGTTTACGCTGGTCAATGTGCACGGGATGGAGGTCAGTGCTTACCAGGATGGCACACAGGACTTGCAGCCGGAGGCCGGATACGATCTGCACGTCAGCCTGGACGCCGGCATGCAGGCGCTTGCGGAATCCCTTTTCGTGAACAAACGAGGAGCTGCCGTCGCGCTGGATCCGGCCAACGGCGATATCCTCGCACTGGTGAGCATGCCCGACTACGATCCGGCCCTTTTTTCCGGTGCGGTGGACCCTGAGACCTGGGAGGCCCTCACGACGGGTGCAGACCGCCCCCTCTTCAACCGCGCCACCATGATGCGGATGGTGCCGGGCTCTACCTGGAAGCCGTTCATGGCCCTGCTGGGGCTGCAAGAAGGCCTCATCACGCCGCACAGCACCACGCGCTGTGGCGGCGGGTACCGGCTCGGCGGGCGCGTTTTCCGCGACCACAACGGCACGGCCCACGGCGCCATCAACGTGAAAGAGGCCATCCAGGAGTCGTGCAACACCTTTTTCTATGACCTGATGATGCGGACGGACGTGAATACGTTTGCATCGTATGCGCGAAGCGCGGGCTTTGGGGTCCAGGCCTCACTTGATATCGGGCAGCAGACCACAGGGCTCATTCCAGATTCCTCGTACTACAACCGGGTGTACCCCCGCGGATGGACCCCGGGGTACTCCATCATCTTGGGCATTGGCCAGGGCGACATGCTGGTGACGCCCATCGAGCTGGCCCGCTTCACCGCTG
>JAAAOI010000107.1 GCA_009908945.1 Bacteroidota bacterium | reverse complement strand
GCGATCGATGCGCATAGAACGGCCGATTCCGTTTTTACCTCACGCCCGCCTTCCTCCCGAAACGTTATGCCCGCATCGCCCGCAGCGCCGCCTCGCCTTGTTGCCGGACTCATGAGCGGCACGTCACTGGATGGCGTGGACGCGGTGCTGGCCCAGGTGGAGGGCACCGGGCGCCGGCTCTCGGTGACGTCCCACGCGTTTGTGCACCAGCCGTACCCCGCCGCGCTCCGCACCCTCATTGCGGCGCAGTCGACCCCGGAGCACTCATCGGTGGCCGCCCTCTCCCAGCTTAACGTGCGCCTGGCCCACGCCTACGCCGCGGCCGTGCGTGCGCTCATGGACACCGCCGGCCAGCCGGTGGACGCGCTGGACCTGATCGGCCTGCACGGGCAGACCGTCTGCCACCATCCCACCCCCGCCGACTGCGCGGGCCAGGCCGTGGCGTCTACCCTGCAGCTGGGCGATCCATCGATCCATCAACGCTGGCCACCCTGCTGCAGGTGCCGGTGGTGGGGCACTTTCGCCAGGCCGATATGGCGTTGGGCGGGCAGGGCGCTCCGCTCGTGCCGTACGTGGACTGGGCGCTGTGCACTTCTGCCGACGAGCCGCGCGGCCTGCTCAACCTGGGCGGCATCGCCAACCTTACTGTATTGCCCGCGGGCGCCGCCCTGCGCGACGTGCAGGCGTTTGACACCGGCCCGGGCAACATGGTCATCGATGCGCTGGCCGAGCGCCTGCTGGGCCAGCCGTTTGATGCAGGCGGCACCACCGCCGCGTCGGGCACCATCGCCAACGGGCTGCTGGCCGACCTGCTGAACACGCCTTTCTTCGCGCAGCCGCCGCCCCGCTCCACGGGGCGTGAAGCCTTTGGCACGGCCTTCCTGGACGACGTCCTGGAGCAGGCCACAGCCACTGGCGTCACGGCCCCGGCCGACCTGCTGGCCACCGCCACCGCCCTCACCGCCGCCTCTGTGTACCAGGCGTACGTCCGCTTCGTACGGCCCACCCAGCCCATCGCGACGCTGTGGGTGTCGGGTGGAGGGGTGCACAACGCCTTCCTGCTGCAAAAACTGGCCGATGCGTTCGCGCCGGTCCCGGTGCGGTCGGTGGCGGTGCTGGGCATCGATCCGGATGCAAAGGAAGCGCTCGCGTTTGCGGTGCTGGCCCACGAGATGGCCAACGGCGTGCCCACCAACGTGCCGTCGGCCACCGGAGCCACAGGCCGTGCGGTGCTGGGTGCGCTGTGCCTTCCCGCTGGCTGGCGGGCCGGTCAGGGGATCTTGTGAAGGGCGGCTGAATTGCCTATCATACAGGCCGCTCGTACCCCGCCCGTTTCCGCACTTCTTCATGCCCCACGATGTTCGTTCGGCAGGCCAGGGCCTGTCGCCTGCCGGCAGGCGCCCCGCGGCCCTTCCGCTGGTGTTGCTTCTTGCCGTTGCTACCGTCTGCTTTAGTGCGCCCGTTTTTGCTACCACGTCTCCTACGCGGGCCACGCCCGCGGCAGCTGTAGCCGTGGCCCCAGACACCTCCGCGGTGCGCATCGTGCAGCCCGGTGCGCCGGGCGAGCCCACGCAGGTGCTGCAGGAGCACCAGCCGCCCCCCATCCGCATCGTGCAGCCCGGCGCTCCCGGCGCGCCGACGCAGGTGCTCTCCCGCGGCGCACGCCCGGCGTCGGCCCCGGCGCGCATCGTGTACCCGGGCGCCCCCGGCGCGCCCAGCCGGGTGCAGCGCCCCGTGGCTGCCCTGGAGCGGACCGCAGGGCCGCAGCACACCGCGACCGACGTCGCCTTCATGCGAGACATGATCATGCATCACGCGCAAGCGGTGCAGATGACGGCGCTGGTGCCCGATCGCGCGGCCAGCGCGGAGGTGCGCCAACTGGCCCAGCGCATCGAGCGGTCGCAGGACGACGAGATTGCGTTCATGCGCCGGTGGCTGACGCGCCGCGGCGAAGAAGCGCCGCCTATGGCCATGCACGGCGCAGCCAACGGCGATCAGGCAGGCCAGGGCGGGCAGGGCCACGAGGCGCACCAGGCGTCGCACCACGCGATGGAGGATCACAGCGACATGGCCGGCATGCTCTCGCCCGATCAGCTGGAGGCCCTGGCTGCAGCCTCTGGCGAAGCCTTCGACCGCCTCTTCCTCGAGTTTATGATTTTCCACCACGAGGGGGCAATCACCATGGTAGACGAACTGTTCGCCGCCCCCAATGCCGGACAGGAAACCGAGATGTTTGATTTTGCCTCCCACGTGGAGTCCGATCAAGCCATCGAGATCGCACGTATGCAACGCCTCCTCACGCAGCTCCCGTAACAGCCCCCTTTGCCGGCCCCGCCGGCTGCGGGGTCATTTCATCCCATCATCTGATTACATGACGCGCATGTTTTGTTTTTCTCGCTGTACATGGGCCAGCCGCACCCTACGGGCCGGTCTGCTCGCTCTGCTGATTGGCGCCTGGGCCGCGTGGCCGGCGCTTGCCCAGGACGCCACGCCGCCTACGGACGGCGTCACCAATGCTGCCGAAACGGCGGCCGCTGACGAGGACATCTGGTGGGACCCCGACGACCCGCGCATCGGGCTGGAGGCCGGATGGTACGATGCCGAAGCGGCCGCGCAGCACATGGAGCTGCTGGCCTCCTTGCCGCGCCCCGATATCTTTGTGGATTCCGACAACCCCGGAAACCTCAACTTTGCCAATTCGGATATTGCGTTCCGGGACCACTACGCCATCGTGGGCAACTTCTATGGCTTCATGATCTACGACATTGATAATCCCCAGCAGCCCACGCTGGAGGTAGCGGTGGTATGCCCGGGCGGGCAGGGCGACGTGTCGGTCCACGGCGACTTGCTGTTCATGTCGGTGGAGCAGACCCGCGGCCGCCTGGATTGCGGCGTCATGGGCGCCCCGGGGCAGGTGAATGAAGAGCGCTTCCGTGGCGTGCGCATTTTTGACATCAGCGACCTTACCACGCCCCAGCAGATAGCGGCGGTGCAGACGTGCCGCGGGTCGCACACGCATAGCATTCTGGATGACCCCAACGACGACGAAAACCTGTACGTGTACGTCTCGGGCACCAGCTACGTCCGCCCGGGCGAAGAGCTGGAAGGCTGTGTGCCGGTAGGCCCGGATGAAGACCCCGAAACGTCGCTCTTCCGCATTGAAGTCATTCAAGTACCCCTGGACGCGCCGCAGGACGCCCGCGTGGTCAGCGAGCCGCGCATCTTTGCCGATGAAGAAACAGGCCGCGTGGATGGCCTCTGGCCCGGCGGTGACCACGGCGAGGGCACGCAGCGATCGCGGCAGACCAACCAGTGCCACGACATCACCCTCTACCCGGAGATCGGGCTGGGCGCGGGCGCGTGCTCCGGCAACGGCATCCTGCTCGACATCACCGACCCTGCCAACCCCGTGCGCATTGCGGCCGTGGCGGATCAGAACTTTGCCTACTGGCACTCCGCCTCGTTCAACAACGACGGGTCCAAGGTGCTCTTCACCGACGAATGGGGCGGCGGGACGTCACCGCGCTGCCGCGCCGACGACCCGGTTAACTGGGGCGCCAACGCCATCTTTACCCTCGACGACGGTGAGATGACGCAGGGCAGCTACTACAAGGTACCCGTCAAGCAAACGGCAACGGAGAACTGCGTGGCCCACAACGGCTCCCTCATCCCGGTGCCGGGGCGCGACATCAAGGCGCAGGCGTGGTACCAGGGCGGCGTCTCGGTCTTCGACTTCACCGACCCCGAGAATCCCTTCGAGATCGCTTTCTTCGACCGCGGCCCGATGAGCGACGACGAGCTGCAGGTGGCCGGCTACTGGTCCACCTACTGGTACAACGGCTACATCTACGGCACGGAGATCGCCCGTGGGTTCGACGTGCTGGAGCTTACGCCGAGCGAGCACCTGAGCGAAAACGAGCTGGCCGCGGCCAAGCTCGTCACCTACGATGCCTTCAATGCCCAGGAGCAGCCACAGAACACGTGGCCGGCCAGCTTTGTGGTGCCCCACGCGCTGCTCGACCAGCTCGACCGCAACGACGGACTGGCGGCTGAGCGCCGAAGTGACGTGCGCGAGACGCTGGAGGCTATTGAGGCGATGGACGATCGCCCGGCGCAGCAGCAGGCCCTCAACGCGCTGGCTGAAGCACTGCAGCGCGATGCCGCCAACGGCGCCCCCGACACCGACCGCGTCACCCTGCTTGCGGAAGCCGTGGGCAACCTCGCGGCATCCATGCAATAAGCCCCATGGGCTGAGCCGCAGCCCCCATCTGCCAATCGGTACTATCCGGCGCAGCACCCGGTGCGCCCGTGCGCAACGGCCTGTGGGCAAGCCAAGCCCCCGGCCGTTCGGGGTTCTTGCCCCGTGCCCCTCGGGGTGCGGGGCGCCGCGGACGTGTGCTCAGGCTTACCCGGCGGTGTGGACCCTCGCCTGTAGCGCTCCCCGCCTCATCCCTACACACAGGTCCGTTCAGTTCTGACATCGCGCTGGTATGCTATGGCTTCCCTCTCGTCTCCTTACCGTCCCATTGAAGACTACGGCCTGATCGGCGACATGCGGACGGTGGCGCTCGTGAGCACGGAAGGCGCCATCGACTGGTGCTGCCTGCCCCGGTTTGATGCGCCGAGTATCTTCGGCCGGATCCTGGACCATGAAAAAGGCGGCACCTTTCACCTCCGCGTTTCCGGCGATGACGTAGAAACCAAGCAGTTCTACTGGCCGGATACCAACGTGCTGGTAACGCGCTTTCTGTCGGAAGATGGCGTAGGCGAAGTGCGCGACTTTATGCCGGTGGGCGGAGAGGCGTCGGAAGATGGCGTCGGCGAAGTGCGCGACTTTATGCCGGTGGGCGGAGAGGCGGTCAACCCCGAAGAACGCCAGATCATCCGCACGGCGCGCGCGGTGCGGGGTACGGTGCCGTTTCAGCTGGACTGCCTTCCGGCATTCGATTTCGCGCGGGCGGAGCATACGATGAGCGAAACGCCCAATGGCGTGTGCTTCCACGGGCCCGACCTCGGCCTCAGCCTGGCCAGTGAGGTGCCCCTGCAGCGGGCCGGCGATGGCGCAGCCGCCCGCTTCACGTTACGCGAAGGGGAGAGCACCACGTTCGTGCTCCGCACCATGCCGATGGGAGGTGACTGTGGCACACCCTTGAATCCGGACCAGGCCGAGGCGGCCTTCCGTGCGACGGTAGCGTACTGGCGCGACTGGCTCGCGCAGAGCACCTACACCGGCCGCTGGCGGGAGTCGGTACATCGCTCGGTGCTGGCCCTGAAGCTCCTCACGTACGCCCCCACCGGGGCCATCGTAGCCGCGCCGACGTGTGGCCTGCCCGAGGAGATCGGCGGCGTCCGCAACTGGGACTACCGCTACACCTGGATCCGCGACGCCGCCTTTACCATCTACGCGTTCTTGCGCATCGGCTTCACCGACGAGGCGCGCGACTTCATCACGTTCCTGAACGGGCTGTGCGCAGATGCCGCTGCCGACGGGCGCCCGCTGCAAATTATGTACGGCATCGATGGCCGAACGGAACTCACGGAGGAGACGCTGGACCATCTGGAAGGGTACCGCGGGTCAGCGCCCGTACGGAGGGGCAACGGCGCGTACGACCAGTTGCAGCTCGACATCTACGGCGAGCTAATCGATTCCATCTATATCTACGACAAATACGGGGTGCCCGTCACGCACGAGGTATGGGATTCGGTGCGCACCTACGTGGACTGGGTGTGCGATCACTGGGATCAGCCC
>JAAAOI010000145.1 GCA_009908945.1 Bacteroidota bacterium | reverse complement strand
AGTGGTTGGGTGTGTCTGAGTGTGGGCGTGTGGGAGTGGTTGGGTGTGGGCGTGTGGGAGTTTTTCGACGGTGGTAGGTGCTGGAATTAGAGCACGTACGGCCGCTTCCTCGACTCCTCGGTTCATCGACTCAACGCCCCCCAGACTCCCACACGCTCTTTCCCCTCCTTTCCCTTTCCGTCATGGTGAACGCAGCGAGTGAAACGAGCGAAGACGAACCACTCCTGCGTCTTCAATCGGCTGGCGCCGATTTGCGCTCAGGATGACGGTCTTGGGAATACAACTCCTTGCCATGCTCAGACGCCCTCCAGGGCATCGCAGAAGCTGAAGGCGCGGCGCACGAAGGCTGAGGCGTCGGCGTGGTGCGTGGCATGGTCGGCGTCGAGGAGCTGCCCGGCGGTGGTGTGCAGCGCGCGGGCCTCTTCCACCAGCGACTCCGGCACCGCGGGGTACAGGCTCAGCAGGCGCTGATGGATGGGCTGCAGCAGCCGGGCGGCGCGCTGTAGCAGCATGAGCTCGCCGCCATGGCGCACGAGGCGAGCGCTCGGCGCATCGGCCGGCGTGGCGGTGTGCGCATGCGCCAGGCTCGCGTGCAGTTCCAGCAGCACCTCCAGCAGTGTCTGCCGGGCGGTGCGCACGTACGGGCGCACGAACGCATCGCCCTCTTGCGTGGTCGGGTCGTGCCCGGCCTGTCGCTCGCTGATGCTGTGCCACACGTCAGCGGCGGTGGTCAGGGTAGAGAAGAGCGTGAGCGCCTCCGCTACCGCAGCTTCAGAGCGGTGGGAGTCGTCAGATGAGGCCATGGGGCGGGGAAAGGGAAACGTCGAGAGCAGTGCGGGCAACTACAGCAGCAGGCGTAACGCCGTGCGCTACGCCTGCGGTGTCCCGCGTGAGCGGGAAGAGCAAGGTCAAGGTTGGGGGCTGCGTATCCTGCAGCGTATGGTTTAGCCTACACTTCGAGGTACCGCATGAACTCGTCAACCCGGTGCTGCAGGTCCATGTCGTCCTCTTCCTCATTGAACGAGGCGATGACCGTGTAGCCGTGGTGCTCCAGCACGTGGCGCACGCGGGCGGTGTCGCGTGTGTCGAGCTTCAGCGTAATGCGGATCTTGTCGTCTTCCGTAGCATCCGTCTCCGAAGCAATCGAGAGGATCTTGATGTCGTTTTGTTCGACCGCGTACGTGAGCTGCGAGAGGGCGTAGTCGCGCGGGTCCACCTCCAATGCCAGAATGGCACCGGCGGCGTCAGTCCGAAACATCTCAGCGAAGCGCTCAAAGATTTCCTGGCGGCGCACCATCCCTACGTAGCACTGCTCGCTGTCCGCCACGGGCAGGATCGTCAGGTGGTGCTTGCTCAGGGCCTTGGCGGCGTCGAAGATGTGGGCGCCGGGCAGAATGCTCACCGGCTCGGCGCGGAGCAAGCGCTCTACGCGTTGGCCGGGGCTGTCGGCGCGCAGCAGCTGTTCTTCCGACACAAGGCCCAGCAGGTGGCCCGTTTCGGTAACCACCGGTAGGTGCTCCACGCGAAGCTCCATCATCAGCCCAAGGGCGTGCTCGACCGAATCGTCCGGCCGAAGGGGCGGCGTGGTTTCATTGATCAGTCGTTCTATCATCATGGCAGTGCGGGCAAAGGTGCGAGCGGTCCAGTGGAACCTACACAACAGACGTTGCAAGTGCTATGCCGTTCTCCGGGGTTGCACCGTGGAGAAGAGCGTATCTGAAATCTTACACGCCGGTTGGCCACGCGCATCCCTCGTTCGGAGGGGCGATGCCGTGCCAGCGGACCTCACCGTCCCGTACTTTTGGCGTACCACCCGTGCGCAACCCGGTGGAGGCGATGGCGGTCAGGCTTGCACAGGCGTCAATTCCTGGAACGGCCGGAGGGCGGGGTCGAGGTCGCGGACAAATTTTTGCGCCGACCGGAAGCGCAGACGTGCCACCGCCCGGGGCGGCGCATCGTCGTCGCCGTTGCGGGCGTACATGTAGTCCTCCGTCAGCACATCGGCTACCTCGTAAATGTGGTTAATGAGCTTGGCCTCGGTCATGGGTACGTACGCGATGCGCTCCACAAAATCCTTCTCAATCACTGCCAGCAGGCGTTCTTTGAGCGTTTCCAGCCCAATGCCGCGCGCGGCAGAGATGAAGGCGACATCCTCAAACTCGTTGCCCAGCGCCTCGATGAGGCCGGGCTCGTCCAACGCATCGATTTTGTTGAAGACCGTGAGCACCGGCTTCTCGCCCGAGCCGAGTTCGTTGAGCGTCTTACGCACGACCTGGATGTGGTCCTCGTAGCGCGGATGGGTGAGGTCGACCACGTGCACGAGCACGTCGCTTTCGCGGACCTCGTCGAGCGTGCTCTTGAAGCTCTCGATGAGGTTGTGCGGCAGCTTGCGGATAAACCCGACCGTGTCGGAGATGAGCACCTCTTTGTTCTGATCCAGCGTGATGCGGCGCGTGGTGGCATCCAGCGTCGCAAAGAGCCGATCTTCAGCCAGCACGTTTTCGTCGGAGAGCGCATTCATGAGTGTCGACTTGCCCGCGTTGGTGTAGCCTACAAGCGACACCCGCGTAAACTGATCACGCCCTTTGCGTTGCGTTGTCCGCTGCTGGTCGATCTTCTCCAGCCGTTCCTTGAGCGTCGCGATGCGGTTGCCGATGAGGCGGCGGTCCGTCTCGATCTGCGTCTCCCCCGGCCCCTTCGTCCCGATCCCGCCCTTCTGCCGAGAGAGGTGGGTCCATTGCCGCGTGAGGCGGGTGCGGAGATACTCCAACTGCGCCAGCTCCACCTGCGTCTTGGCCGCTGAAGATTGCGCGCGGTCGGCAAAGATGTCGAGGATCAGCGCCGAGCGGTCCAGCAGCTTGCAGCCGATGGCCTGCTCCAGGTTGCGAAGCTGCACGGGCGCCAGGTCATCGTCAAAGATGACGAGGTCCGCGTTGCGCTCGTCGGCCAGATGCTTCAGCTCCTTGACCTTGCCCGATCCCACATAGGTGGCGGGTTGGATGTTGGTGAGCGATTGCGTCACGCGGTCGGTGACGTGCGCTCCGGCAGTGATGGCCAGTTGCTCCAGCTCGTTGAGAGAGTCTTCCATCTCCCAGCGGGTGATGGTGGGCGTCATGATCCCAACGATGATGGCCGACTCGGTGGTGTTGCGTTGCGTTTTGTACAAAGGCAAGAAAAATCAGTGCGATAGACCACGCTGTCGCGCGCGGGAGGGGACCCGATGTGCGTCAGGTACAGGTACGGCTACAGGCCTGCAGTGTTCGGCTTTTGTGAAGCCTCGCGGGATGGGACACAACCCCTTTGCCCCGGGGCGGGGGCCGGGGTTGTAGGCTGGTGTTGCGACGAACGTTAGGCCGCTTCGGGCCGCCACTGCCGGGCCACGGCCATCTCGGCCACAAGAAACAGCAGGCTCAGCAGCAGAAACACGTTCCACAGCTCCACGCCGCGGCGCTGTTCGGTGAGGGCACGGCTGATCTGCTCCACCCCACCCTCGGCAATATCGAGCACCTGTACGGGCGTGCCCAGCCCGTCGCTGAGGCGCTCCGCAGCGTCTGCCGGTGTCGCCCGGCGCAGGTCGCTGTGGCGCGGCGCCAGGTTGAAGGCTATGCGGCGCAGGAGGTCCTCACCCTGCCCCACGTCGTAAAGGCCCGGCGCAGCGATGTCGGTCCCCAGTTGCACGAGGGTAGCGCCAAAGACGCGCCGCTGATCCGGAAGGAAGCGCTCGCCGTCCGGGGTATCGAGATAGACGGGAGTGTTGGGGTCCACGTCGCTGAGGCGGAGTTCGCCGGGCCTGCCGAGCAGGAATTGGTCGCCCTGCACGGAGCTACCGGCGGAGAGGTATTGGGCGGAGCGGTACAGCAGCGGCACAAACAGCCCCCGCAGCGGGAGGTCGCTCCAGGCGGGGTCGGGGGCTACCGCCATTGTCAACAGCGCGCCCCGCTCGTGCCGGACCTCCTGCAAAAACGGGAGGCGGTTGGTGAGTTGGATGAGCGTCTGCTCGGTACCTGCGCCCGGCTGGTAGTTCATGAGGTAAAAGAGGTCGGGCGCCTCGACGTCGCGTTCCGTGCCGCCCGGTCCGCTGCGCGGCTGCTCGTCGAAGACGCCTTCAAAGAGGGGGTGCTCGAGGGCTACGCGGTCGAACGACGCCACCGGCTCCTCCGCCCCGATAGAGCCGCTAAAGCCGGTAAACGTGCCGCCGCCTACCTGCTGCAGCAACGCGTTGTATGAGTCGGCCCGGGCGCCGGCGCTGGGAAAGAGCATAAGGCCGCCGCCATTTTCGATATAGCGGGTGAGGTCGGCCACCTCGCCGCTGGAGAGGCGCTGCGGCCCCACAAGAAAGACCGCGTCGTAGGTGCTCAGGCGGGTGGCCGACAGGTCGCGTTTGGGCACCGTGTCCACAGTGAACGCAGCTGGGGCGTCATCTGGTTGGGCGGTGAGAGCGAGGCGGGCGAAGCGGGCGCTCTGGCCCCTTCCCTCCACCAGCAACACCCGGCGCTGCTCGGGCACATGCAGGCTAAAGTGCCGGGCGTCGTCGTGGGGAAAGTCGTCGTCTTCGATGGTCACCCGCCCGGCCAGCCAGCCGCGGGCCTCCGGTGTTACGGTAAAGCGGACGGGCGTCTCCACGCCGGGCTCCAGCGTGGCGGTCGCTTGGGCCACGCGCTCCTCCTCCAGGTACAGGCTGGCCGTGTAGTCGGGTCGCGTGTCCGCGCCGTGGTGCACCAGCGTAGCTTCGACGGTGACCGGCTGCCCGGCCTCCACCACACGGCTGACCACGGCGACGTCGGTTACCGCCACGTTGGCAGGCGCCTCGCCACGGCCGGTCGGCACGAGGTAGACCTGCACGTCGTCGGGGAGCTCATAGGTTAGGGTGTCGGCGAGCAGGGTCGCCTGTAGGTCGCTCAGCAAGTACACCTCGCGGGTAGCTTGCTCGGCCTCGGCCACACGGTCTGCCATCCGCGCGATGCTCTGCGCGCCCCACTCGGTGTTAAGGGCCAGGTCCACGGCCTGCACGGCATCCTGGGCTACGCTCCGGTTCTGAAAGGCGCCAGGGGGATCGCCCGCCGGCGGCTGCGTGGTGCTCAGGTGGACCTCGTCGTTTGCCTCCAGTAGCCCGACGATGCTCTGCGCCGCCTCCCGGGCGCGGTCCAACGGGGTACGCCCGCCCTCACGGAGCATCATCGATGGGGAGGTGTCCACCACCACGCCCAGCACTGCCGGCCCCTGCCCGCCCAGCACCCCGGCGAGGTTGCCGGTAAGCGTGGGCCGCGCAAAGGCTAAAATGAGAAACAGCAGCGCCAGCGTGCGCAGCGCCAACAGCAGCCACTGCTTGATCTTCACCCGCTGCATCGTCGAGCGCTGCAACTCCTTGATGAAGGTAAGCGAGCTGAAGTCCACCTGTTGCGGCTTCCGCAGGTTGAGCAGGTGGATCAGCAGCGGAATGGCTGCCGCGGCAAGGGCCAGCAGAACAAACGGATTGAGAAACGACATGCGGCCGCGTACCGACAGACAGGCTTCTGAGGTGGAGGTGCCCTGTACCGCACCTCTGCCGGGCAGTTCCTCCGCGACGGCTGGCACACACCTTGGGCTTCCAGCTGCGAAGCGAGTACTCTCGGGGTGAAGGACAGGATGAGGGTGACCTACGGGCAGCGCTGCCACCCTCATCGATGCGCGACTGTCTATTTCAACTTGCTACAGGCGAAGAGACTCAGCATCTAACCTACTCGCGAGAATAGGGAAAGTCCACGTACGACCTGAGGCCTGCAACACCACGATGACGACCAATAAGCAAGC
>JAAAOI010000094.1 GCA_009908945.1 Bacteroidota bacterium | reverse complement strand
CCCCACACGCCCAGACCCTCACACGCAAACCCCTTTCGCAAATCCCCCGTGTCGTCATTATCTTAAATGGCCCCCGTGCCTCTCTGTCGCCAGCCCGCCCCCTCATGACGCCCTCGCTTTTCATCGATGCCGTACGCCTGCAGCGCAACATCGACCGGATGCAAGCACGCGCCGATGCCAACGAGGTGGCGTTGCGGCCCCACATCAAGACGCATAAGTCCGTAGCCATCGCCCAGCGGCAACGGGCCGCCGGCGCTGTGGGCCTGACCGTCGCCACGGTGCGCGAGGCCGAGGTTTTTGCCGCTGCCGGGTTCGATGACCTGTGCTTGGCCTATGCGGCGGTAGGACGTGCAAGGCATGAGCGGTTGCTGGCCCTCATGAATCGCGGGGTCAGGCTTTCGTTTTGCGTGGATACGCCCGCCGGCATGAAGCAAGCCGCTACGTTTTATGCGCGGCACGAGCGCACGGCGGAGGTGCTGCTGGAGGTAGACGTAGGGCATGGGCGGTGCGGCGTGGCGTGGGACGGCAGCGCAGCGATAGACCTGGCTCACCTCATCACACGGCAGTCTGGGCTGCGGCTGGCGGGGCTGCTTACGCATGCCGGGCAGGCGTACCACGGCCCAACCGGCAACGAAACGGCCGAGGCGGCGCTGCGCCGGCATAGCACCGCCGAGCGGGACCGGCTCCTTGCGCTGGCCGCCCGGCTCCGCGCCGCCGGTGTGGAGGGCGTCGTGCCCGGGCAGGTGACGCTGAGCATCGGCTCTACGCCCACCATGGCCGTCTTCGAAAACCGCACGGCGGAGGGCTTTCGTATCACCGAGGTGCGCCCCGGCAACTACGTGGTGTACGACGCCATGCAGGTTACCCTTGGCGCCGCGGCTCTGGACGACTGCGCGCTGACGGTGCTCTCCACCGTCGTCAGCCGCCGCACCGAGGGCAACGTAACGCGCCTCTACCTGGACGCCGGCAAGAAAGTGCTGACGACCGATACGGGCGCCCACACCCGTGGTCACGGGCTGCTCCTCCGCTCACCGGAGGCGCGGACGCCGCTGGCCCGGGCCACCATCGGAGCGCTCTCCGAAGAACACGGCTGGGTACAGGTCGACGGGGACGTCCCTATCGCCGTGGGCGACCGCGTGCACCTCATTCCGAATCACGCCTGCGTGACGATGGGGACGCAGGAGGTGTTTACCTTGCAGCACTCCGACGGCACCACGGAGCAGTGCCCTGTGGACGCCCGGGCCCACGGGTAGCCTGCACGCTGCTGCCGAAGCCCCGACGTGGGGAAATCACGCACACCAGAACGCGTCTACCACGCACGCCCCACCCGGGGCAGGCATGCTGCATACCACCTGTCGGTTTCATACCTTTGCCCTTCATATGACCACCAAGCCTCTCAGTGCTCATGGCCCAACTAAAACGCTTGCTCCTCGCGCGCGACTTCTCCTCCGGATCGGACCCCGCCCTGCGGCTGGCCCTCACGCTGGCCCGCACGCACGACGGGGAAGTCCACACGTTCTTCGCCGACGTGCTGGAGCCTGACCCGTTCGACCCGCCAGAAGCGCAGGCCACCCCCCTCGACCGCATCCGCATGCGCCTCCGCCAGCGGTCCGAGGAAACGATACAAACGGCCGGCTATGATCCGGATGACGTGCGGATGAAGCACGAAGTTATCCGTGACGCGGCCCCAGGCCCTGCCATCCTGCGCTATGCGAAAACACACGATATTGACTGTATCCTGATGGGCACCCATGGCCGCCGCGGCGTACGGAAGGCGCTGCTCGGCAGTGTGGCCACAGAGGTGGTGCGGCTCGCGCCTTGTCCGGTGCTCACCGTACGCCCAACGCACGACGTAACGGCAGACGGCATCACGCACATCGTGGTGCCTGTGGACTTTTCGCCTGCCTCCGCCACCGCTGCCCGATACGCTGATGAGTTGGCACAGGCACTGGACGCATCGGTTACGCTGCTGCACGCGGTCGAGACCTTCTCCATGCCCGACGTCTACGGGGTCACCTCCGACGACTTTGTCCCGCGCGACCTGGACGCTACGGTCGATGAGGCCCTGGACGACATAGCCGAGGCTATGACCGGTGAGGTGACCACGACGGTGGTGCGCGGTAACCCTGCGGCCATGGTAGAAGACTATGCTGAAGAACACGCCGTCGACCTCATTGTGATGCCTACGCGCGGACAGAGCGGCGTCCAACGCTTCCTGATGGGTAGCGTTGCCGAACGCGTGATCTCCCGCGCCCCCTGCCCTGTGCTCTCGTCGAAAGATTTTGCCCCCTATCTGACCCCAGCCGATGCCTCCGCGTAGCCACGGTCTGTCGGCTGCCCCTTATCGCCCGCCCTCCCCAGCAACCGCCTGATGCCATGACCATTCGCGATATCATGACCACTGATCTTGTCACCGTCACGCCAGACGAGACGCTTATGGAGGTAGACGCGCTCTTCCGGACCTACGGTGTGCGTCACCTCCCGGTAGAGGAGAACGGGCACCTGATTGGGATCCTCTCCGACCGTGACGTGCTGCGCTCGGTAAGCCCCTTCGTCGACACGCCGTCCGAGTCGCCGCGGGACGTGCGTACGCTCCAGCGCGTAGCGCGCGAGATGATGAAGAAGGATCCGCTTTGCATCTCCCCGGACGCCTCGCTGAGCGAGGCCGCGCGCACCCTCCTCGAAGAGGGAATCAACAGCTTGCCCGTTGTGGCAGAAGGGGGAGACTTGGTGGGCATTATCACCACGCGCGATATCCTCTGGCATATGTCGCAGGAGCACGCCTGAGGCCGGTCCCTCCACGGGCAATATTTTCTGACCCTCCATAAAAAAGCGCCGCGCTCCGTGGTATCGGGCGCGGCGCTTTCGCTTGGGACGCGATGGTGCAGGGTGGGCGTGGGGCCCGAAAGGTGCGTGTCTCACGCGTCGCGGGCGGCAGCCACATCCTCCTCGCGGCGCTCGCGGGTGGCTTCGGGGAAGGCCCTGCGCGTGAGCACCGGGCACGACACGTTGCGGAGTACCTTCTCGGCCACACTGCCAAGCGCAAACCGCGCCAGGCCTGTGCGGCCATGCGTGGCCAGCAACACCAAGTCGATGTCCTGCGTGGCCGCGTACTGAATGATACGGTCCGCGGCATGGCCTGCCTCGGACACAAACGTCATGTCCACGCCATCCGGCCCTTCGGTTTCCTCAGCAAACCGAGCCAACTCTTTCCGCGTCTTTTCCAGTAGCGAAGCCTCTTCCCGCTGCGCTGAAAACACGCTGCCGGTGTAAAAGGAGGGCGGCAGATGATCCTCCACTACGTGCATTAACGTAAGGGCGGCGCCGTGACGCCGGGCCAACCCCTTAGCCACCTCAAGCGTTTTCTGCGAGTGGTCGGAAAAGTCGATCGGTACCAGAATGGAGCGGAACGGTAGGGTGTTACGACTGTGCGCGGGCACCGTGATCACCGGGGCAGGCGCGAGGCGCACGACCTCTTCGGCCACGCTCCCCAGGAGCATGCGCCGGAGGCCGCGGCGGCCATGCGTGCCCATCACGATGAGGTCCATCGCATGCTCATCCGCAAACGTCAGGATGGCGGGGCCGGGGGCTACATCGCGCTCTACGTGATAGGTGATGGACACGGAACCCAGATCGATATCATCAAAGCTTAGCTTCTCCTCCGTCTCCTCCCGCAAGCGCTGCTGAATGTCTGCATCCGTCCGCTCGGTCGTATGCGTCCCGCCGAAGGGGTCGGCATGGAGCACGTTGGCATACAGCACATGCAACTCAGCCTCGTACGCGATGGCCATGTGCACGGCATGCCGCAAGGCCGGGACGGAACTGGGGGAGAAATCGCGCGCGAGGAGTACCTTTCGAATCGTATCCATGGCAATGTGAGGTCGGGTCATATGAGTAACGGGTAGGGCTGATGGCAAGCAACATAGCCATGCGCCTCATACTCTGCTCCTGTCGTTGTATCGTACGCGTAGCCCCTATGGGATGTTATGCTCTATCCCCGAAGATGCTGTGCAGTGAAGTAGCGGCTGTCCTGTGGGGAATTCTCTCACAGGACGGCCGCTGCGTTAGGCCGGAAGAACACCACGCCCGTGGCAAAAGTATAGTCCACAAGCCATTCCGAAAAGGCAGGGCCCCCAAGCCTGCCACGCACCCTCGGCTGGCCCTCCGCGTCAGGCTCTCCATCAGAAGCAGATACCATGGCTGGACACAACAAATGGTCGAAGATCAAGCGGCAAAAAGCCGCGGCGGACAAAAAGAAGGGCAAGATCTGGGCGCGCCTCTCGCGGGACATCGCGATGGCGGCCCGCGAAGGCGGGGGCGACCCGGAGATGAACGCGTCGCTGGCGCAGGCCATCGACAAGGCCAAGGAAGAAAACATGCCCAAAGACAACATCGAGCGGGCTATCAAGCGCGGCACTGGGGAGCTTGAAGGGCAGGATTACGAGGAAGCCCTCTACGAAGGCTACGCGCCGCATGGCGTGGCGGTGCTCATCGAGACGTTGACGGACAATACCAACCGCACCGTGGCTGACCTACGGCACCTCTTCGACAAAGCCGGCGGCAGCCTGGGCAAGAGCGGCTCGGTTAGCTATCTGTTTGAGCGGAAGGGGCGCATCACCCTGCCCGTGGAAGGCCGAGATGAACTGGAACTGTTTGAGCTGGTGGTGGATGCGGGGGCTGAAGACCTGGAAGAAGGCGACGGGCAGTTCATTGTGACGACGCCGGTGGAGGCGTTCGACACTGTGGAGCGCGCGCTGAAGAACGCCCATGAGCCGATCGACGAGGCCAAGCTGGCCTACCTGCCCGTTACCACCGTAACGCCCGACCCCAATGCCGCGCAGAAGGTCGCCTCCTTCCTCAACGCGTTGGATGAGCAGCAGGACGTGCAGGAGTTGTACACTACACTGGACGATGACGCGGTGCCTGCTGAGGAGCCGGCGTAACACCGTACTCGTTCGCTTTTTTGTCTCCGGCTGAGGGTTGCATATGCGTATCCTGGGAATTGACCCTGGCTCCCGTGTCATGGGCTATGGCCTGATCACGATCAATGGCACGAACGAGACGTACGAAAACGCAGGATCGATTCACCTTGACACAAACGCGGCGCACCAGAAGCGTCTGCAAACCATCTACCAGGAGGTGGAGGCCCTACTCGACACATACCTGCCCGACGCCTGCGCCGTAGAGATGCCGGTATACGGCCGCAACCCGCAGTCGATGCTGAAACTGGGGCGCGCGCAGGCCGCTGCCATGCTGCCCCCGCTCAACCGCACCATCCCCGTGACGGAGTACACCCCAAAGGCCGTGAAAAAGTCGGTCACGGGTAATGGCAACGCCTCCAAGCAGCAGGTGGCGTACATGGTCTGCGCGATGCTGTCGCTGCAAACCGATGCGCTGGGGCTGGATGCCACCGACGCCATCGCCGTAGCGCTCTGCCACGCCCACCGCCACACGGCTGATGCGCCGCAGCGCCACACCGACTGGGCCAGCTTTCTCCGCGCCAACCCCGACCGGCAGGGATAATGCCGTACCGCACGTCCATTGCACCGCTGGCGTCCATCCTGTTTTCCCCCTACGTTGCTTCCATAGCCTTCACGCCTGCCCCCATCCTGGTATGCCAGACGACGGACAGATCATCGACCGGGAGGTCGGCCGCAACGCCGAGCTCTTCTCCCACGCCGTAGCGGCCCTCGAGACGCCCGAGGGTCGTTACCCCTACCTCCGTATCCTCATCAGCATCGTGGAGCAGGCCCATCCCGAATGGAAGCAGGCCGGCTTTAAAGACGAAAAGGTCGCCGATCTGTTGACCCTGATGAGCGACGGCAAGCTGGACGAGGAGGAGGTCAAGGAGGTCGTGCAGATGCGCGATGCCGAGCAAAAGCGCAAGCGCGGCGGCCGGAAGCGGCGGCGGTAAGCTGAACCATGCGCCGGAGTCTCGCGTAGCACCGCCCTAATCTAACACGCCAGAATGCAACGGTTTACGCGTACTACGTGCAGTGACACGCCCTCGCAGTCCATACCGCCTCGATCTCCTCTCGGCCGTCCCGGCCTATAACCGCAAGGCACGTGAAGAACGGGCGTTTGAGCGGGGGCAGCTCGTCTACTACGGCCCCAAGCCCGACTACTACGGCATCGGCGAGGTAAAGCGAGTGCTGGAGCGCTACGTGGCGGTCGATTTCCGTGGGACCGGCAGCTTTGGCGTGCACGAGGACGTCTTCGAGCCGCAGTACCTGATCCCCATCCCCAAGTCGAAACTGTCGCTGCTGTAATAGCCACACAGCCCTAAGCCACCGTATGCGCTTCGTGTAGCGCGTGGCGTCGGTGGAAGACAGCGCAACGGGTTCGCCTGCCCATCCTGCCCAGATCTGGGGTTCATCGCATGAGGGACCATCCCCGGAATCATCGGGCTATGCAGCAACGGGCTGGTGTCCGCCATCACGTTGCTGCTCTGGGTGAGCATGCCGCTCCTGGCCTTGGCGCAACCCCAGCGGGCAACTCGCAGCTCGACCCGGGTTCCGTACTTCGCGACGGCACGCTGCGCACCTTCCCACTGCACGTAATGTACACGGTGGGCGATACGCCGCGCGGGCTTGAGCTGGGCGCCGGAGTCACCTTGGCCTGGGACTCAAGCGAAACGGTCTTGCGTCAACCGGTATCGCCCCACGTCGGCGCAGCGGCTTCGTTCAGCATCGGCTTTCGGTACCAGCCCGACACCGGCGGCTTCCTATACCGGGCGTGCTTTGCCCCGCTCGTCGGCCATACCGATCGCCTTCAAGTCGCGCCCGTTGGCGGCCTCCGCCTGGGCTACGCCTCTTGAGGAAGGCCCGACAGCGGTCGCATGCGGTAGGGGGCGCGGGGGCGCCTGCGGGAAGCCGTGTGCCCGGTAACCTCAACGGAAACGCTGCGTATAGCGCATCTACGCCTGCCTCCTCCCCAACGTCTTAGCCCATGGCCACCCTACAGGTCCGCGATGTCGTCAAGCGCTACCGCACCGTCACCGCGGCAGACCACGTGTCGTTTTCCGCTGAGGCCGGGCGCATCCTGGGTATTCTGGGCCCCAATGGGGCGGGGAAGACGTCCACCATCCGCATGATTACCTACATTACCACGCCAGATGAAGGCGAGGTGCTGTTCGAAGGCACCCCCGTCGGCCCCTGGAGCCAGCGGCGCATGGGGTATCTGCCGGAAGAGCGCGGCCTCTACAAGAAGCTCAAGGTAGGCGAACAGCTGCTTCTGCTGGCCGAGCTGAAGGGGCTCGCGCGGAACGAGGCCCGGGCGCGAATCCAGTACTGGCTCGACCGCTTCGGGGCGACCGACTGGTTCGACAAGAAGACGGAGGAGCTCTCGAAGGGCATGCAGCAGAAGGTGCAGTTTATTGCCACCATCCTGCCGGAGCCCGACCTCATCATCCTGGATGAGCCGTTTAGCGGACTGGACCCCATCAATTCAGAGCTGTTGAAGGACATCATCCTGGAGCTGAAGGCGTCCGGCTGCACGCTCCTGTTCGCGTCGCACCGGATGGAGCAGGTGGAGCAGCTCTGCGACGACATCTGCCTGATGGCGCAGGGGCGGGTGGTGGTCGACGGCCCGCTGCGTGAGGTGAAGCAGCGCTTCGGGAAGGACACCGTGCTGCTGGAGTTTGCCGGCAGCCCCGCCTTCTTGGATCCGCTGGTGGCCACCGAGCGCGTCCGGATCATCAACAAAACGCAGCAGCGGGCCGAAGTGCGCCTCCTCAACGGCACTCTGCCGCGAGAGGTGCTGGAGGCGGCACTGGCCGGTGTGGAGGACGTGTACCGCTTTGAGGTGATGACCCCGCCGCTTGCGGAGATCTTCAAGAGCCTGGTGGGCAAGCGCCCGGAGGAGATGGCCCGTACCGAGGACCCACAGCCTGCGGAAGCTACGGCCTGATCGGGCCTTCCCTGAGTTCGCCATTCTGTTGTCCTTTTCTCATTTTGCGGCCCATTGGCTTATGCGCAACATCTGGATTATTCTCAAGAGCGAATTCATCCGGCGCGTGCGCTCGGTCTGGTTCATCGTGATCACGCTGCTGGCGCCTGTGCTCATCATCGGAATCGCTGTGTTGCCCGGGCTGCTGACGGTGATGCTCTCCGGCACCGAGACGAAGACAGTAGTGGTGGATGACGCGACCGAGGTGTTGTTGCCGCGCCTGCAGGCTGAGGCGGAGGAGCAGTTCGTGTTTACGGACCGCTCTACGGTGGAGGGCGATCCCCGGGCGGCCGTCCGGGCCGGCCAGTTCGATGGGCTGCTGGAGTTGCCAGCCGAGCTCCGCGGAGGCGACGGCCAGCCTACGTACTACGCTGCTGAGTCAGGTGGGCTGGCGTTTGGAAGCCAGATCAACCGCATCGTGCGGGATGCCGTGCAGACGCAGCGCCTCGAAGATCAGAACGTGGGCGCCGACGTGCAGCGCATCTTTCGAGAGCGCGTCTCGGTGGAGCTGCTGACGCTCACAGACGAAGGCGCTGAGGCCGATGGCACGCTCGTCTACACCCTGGTGGGCTACATCATGGGCTTCTTCATTTACGTGGCAGTGCTCATCTACGGGTCCATGGTGATGATGGGCGTCATCGAGGAGAAAACGAGCCGTGTGGTGGAGGTCATGGTATCGTCGGTCAGGCCATTTGACTTGCTCATGGGCAAGGTCTTGGGCATTGGCGCGATGGGCCTCGTGCAGCTGGCTACGTGGGGCGTGCTGATCCTGGGCGGCGCGGCGGTCGCCGGCTCGGTCGCGGCCTTCTTCATCGACCCGAGCGACTTTGACCTGGGCGCCGACGCCTCGCAGGAGGCACTGTTGGAAGCGGCCAGCATCACCATTCCCTCGATTGCGCCCAGCCTCATCGTATGGTTCGTGCTCTTTTTCCTGGGGGGCTACCTGCTCTATGCCAGCCTCTACGCCGCGGTCGGGGCTGCGGTAGAGCAGCAGCAGGACGCGCAGTCCTTCTCGCTGCCACTTATGATGCTTATCATCATCCCTATCGTGTTTATCATACCCATCGCAGACAGCCCCAACTCCACGCTGGCTGTGAGCCTCTCGCTCGTGCCGTTCTTCTCCCCCATTCTGATGGTGGTGCGCGCGGCCGTCACAGATGTCGCCTTTTGGCAACTCGCGCTATCGTACGTCCTGTTGATGGTAACCTTCGTAGGCGCGGTGTGGGTGAGTGCGCGCATCTACCGGGTCGGCATTCTGATGTACGGCAAAAAGCCATCGTTCCGCGACCTGATCCGGTGGTTTCAGCAGGCGTGAGCGGCGCGGGGCAGCGGCGGTACGGCTGCTGTAGGATCGGCCGGGGCGCCGGTATGTAACAGGCACGGGCAGCGCGTCACGAAAGGGCGTACGCTGGAGGGCGCCACGCGCCTGCCCCTGCGTAGCGCGCATCGTGATCATTGTAGAGGCATCCTGCTATGGAGCTGCAACCGCTGGTTGATTGGTTTATGAATCTGGGCGCGCAGTACGGCGTCAACCCCTTCATTTTCGGCGCCATCTACGTGGGCGCCGTGCCCTTCTTCATGCTGTCGGTGGGCTGGCTGGTACGCAACGCACGCCGCGGCGCCCCCATTGTGCTGCCGGTGCTCTCGGCCTCGTTCTGCTTTGTGTCGGCCTACCTGTACCTGGCCGTGGCGGGCGAAAACATCCCGTGGTGGGTGTACGGCGTGCTGGCTGCGATGGTGGCCTACGGCGGCTGGGCCTCGTACCGCGACGTGAAAACCAAAGTCGCAGCAGCTAAAGCTGAAGCGGCAGCGCCCGAGGGTGACGAGGCCGAGAAGGCGGCCGATGCGTCTCCTGCCGCGCCCACCACGGCGCAGCCCTGAGCCCGGTGCCCACTGCATCATCTTTCCCACCTGACGACCCTCCCATGACCTACGATTATGATGTCCTTGTGATAGGAGGCGGTGCCGCTGGTCTTACCTCAGCCGGCATCGCCACGAACCTGGGTGCCAAAACGCTGATGATTGAGCGCGATCGCCTCGGGGGCGACTGCACGTGGACGGGGTGTGTGCCGTCGAAGGCACTGCTCAAGAGCGCGGAGGTCGCGCACAAGATGCGGACGGCCAACCACTACGGGCTGAAGGCGACGGAGCCGGAGGTGGACTTTGGGGCGGTGATGCAGCGCGTACGGGATCTGCGCCGGGAGATCTACGAGGAAGCGGACGCACCGGAGGTCTTCGAGGCCATGGACATCGACGTGCGGTTTGGCGAAGCGCACTTCGTGGACCCGCACACGGTCAGCATCGAAGGCAGCTATGTGACGGGGCGCTTCATTGTGGTGTGCACCGGCGGGCGCCCCCTCGTGCCGCCTATCCCCGGCCTGGATGAGGTGCCGTACCTGACCAATGATTCGCTCTTTGAGCTGACCCAACAACCCGACCGGCTGGCCATCGTCGGGGCGGGGCCGATCGGTACGGAGATGGCCCAGGCCTTCCAGCGGCTGGGCACGGACGTCACGGTCGTGGAGATGGGCGACGGTATACTGGCGAATGACGACCCCGAGCTGACGGGCCTGCTGCTGGAGGTGCTGCAGGGCGAAGGGGTGACGTACCACTTCGGGGCGCGTGCAGCCGGGGTCGTACCGTCGAATGGTGGGCTGCAACTGCTGCTGGATACCGATGGGGCAGAGGACGCGCTGTCCACCGACGCCCTGCTGCTGGCCACGGGCCGGCGCCCCAACGTGGAAGCCCTCAACCTGGAGGCCGCCGGTGTAGCGTACACCGCAAAAGGCCTTACAGTGGACGACCGCTGCCGCACCAACGTCTCGCACATCTTCGGCGTGGGCGACGTCACGGGCCGCTACCAGTTCACCCACATGAGCGAGCACATGGCGAAGGTGGCCGTTACCAATGCGCTGCTGAAGGTGCCCCTGGCGATGGACACGGGCCGGGTGCCGTGGGTGACCTACAGTAATCCGGAGCTGGCGCATGTGGGCGCTACGGAGGCGCAGCTGGCGGAGGCCGGGACGTCGTATCAGACGTACCGCTTTCCCTACAGCAAGGTGGACCGCGCCATCACCGACGGTGCGACGACGGGCCTCATCAAGGTGCACGCCCGGTCGTTGGACGGCAAGATTTACGGCGCCAGCGTATTGGGCGCCCGGGCCGGCGAGCTTATCAGCCAGTACGCGCTGGCCCTGCGCAACGGCGTTACGCTGCGGGCCATTGCCGATACCATCTACCCGTACCCCTCCTATGGGCAGGCTGCCCGCCGTGCCGCGGATCAGTGGTACGCGCAGAAGCAGTCGCCCCTTTTCACGCGCTTCCTCAAAACAGTCTTCGGCTACCGCGGCCCGGTGATTGCGCCCGAGGAAGGGCGGATTGTGTAGCTTTCCGGTGGTGTGGTGGGTACATCCGCGCGTGCCTGACCTTATACATCACCGTCGTCCTGCGGATCGCACAGCTTTACTCGCGCCGATGCTCTGCGTCGGCGCGCATGGGTGGACGGCCCTCCGTCCGAAGTTACGGGAAATCGCCTTCGCGAACGTTTTCCGGTGCGTTTAATGATTAAATGAAAGGCGCCATCGTCCGCTGTGAGGGTAGCAGGACGCACCCTCGCACGCGGAGCGTACTACGAGGCGATCCCACACAGCGCATGGGATCGAGGAGAAGGGCTCCTTCCTCGTCCCGTCCGTCCCGAGCGGAACGCATCCTTCAGGACCGTCCCCGGCCCAACGTCACGGCAGGCACGAGGCGTGGCGCTGTTGGCGCTATTTGTCTTCTCGCGCCGATGCTCTGCGTCGGTGCGTTTTGACGGACGGTCCCCCGTCCGAGGCTGCGGCGTGGCTTCAGCGCGAACGAACAGCGCGGCCATGTTGAGGCCCCTGAGTGGTGGGCGTCAGCTGTTTGGTGGTGGGCGAGGACGGGGGGAGTCGGAAGTGCTTATGCGGTGCTGGCTTGTTTCATCGCACGCGGAGCGTACGGGCGTTGCGCTCCCACGCAGCGCACGGGAGCGAGGGTATAGCCCTAACGCACCTCGTTGTCCTGAGCGCAGCGCCCAGCGGGCGCGAAGACGAAGGGCAGTCCCTGCGATTGAAGCAGATCCATCGCCCCCCGAAGCGGGCAGCCTACCCCTCCTCGCCCGCTTCCTCCAGCCGGCGGTAGAGGGTGCGCCGCCCAATGCCCAGCAGGGTGGCTGCGCGCTTTTTGTTGCCGTCGACAGCATCCAGCACGTGGCGGATGTAGCGCTGCTCGATGGTGCGGAGCGGCGGCAGGGCGTCGGGGTCATGAGAGAGGGGGATGGCATCGGCGACGCCGTTTGCCTCGGCCGATCGGTTCGGTACGGAGGCCTGCTGCTGGATGCGATCCGGCAGGTGCCGGGGCGCAATCGTGTGGTCCTCGCTGAAGGCGACGGCGCGCTCCATCGCGTTCTGTAGCTCGCGCACGTTCCCCGGAAAGGTGTAGCGCTTCAGCATGCGGAGGGTCTCCGGTGCCAGCCGGAGCGCGCCGCGCCCCATCTCGTGGCGGTAGTGCTGCAGGAAGTACGCTGCGAGCCGCTCCACGTCATCGCCCCGGTCGCGCAGGGGCGGCACCTTTAGGCGAAACGTTTCCAGCCGGTAGAAGAGGTCTTCTCGAAAGTTATCAGCGGCTACCTCTTCGCGTAGGGTGCGATTGGTGGAGGCAACAATGCGCACGTCTACCGCCACGGGCTGGTTGCTGCCCACCGGGCGCACGGTGCCCCCCTGCAGCACGCGCAGCAGCTTGGCCTGCAGGGCTACCGGCATCTCGCCGATCTCATCGAGCAAGAGCGTGCCGCCGCTGGCCTCCACAAAGAGCCCTTCCCGGGCCTGCTGTGCACCAGTGAAAGCGCCCTTTGCATGGCCAAAGAATTCGCTCTCCAGCAGGTCGGCCGGTACGCCAGCGCAGTTGACTGCCAGGAAGGGGCCCTCCGCGCGGGGGCTTTCCTGGTGTACCGCCTGCGCCACCAGCTCCTTCCCGGTGCCGCTCTCGCCCTCAATGAGCACCGGACCGCTGGCCCGCGCCACCCGCGTGATGGTGTCGAAGAGCTGCTGCATCGCCTTGGAGCGGCCCACCATCCCATGAAACGGCGCCTCGCTCACGGCCGCGCCCAGAGCCTCCACGCGCTGGCGGAGCCGCTGGTTCTCCAGCGTACGGCGGACGCTCAGGCGCAGGTGCTCCAGGTCGAGCGGCTTGGTGAGGAAATCGTCGGCACCGGCCTTCAGGGCTTCGACAGCCTGCGCGATACTGCCAAAGGCCGTAATGATGATGAACGCTGGCGCATCGTCCTGCTGCTGGATCGCCCGCAAGAGGGCCATGCCATCGGCGCCGGGCAGCCGGATGTCGCTGATGACGAGGGCCGGGCGGTGCTGCTTTAAGACGGCCCTGGCCTCCTCGGCCGACGGCGCGGTGCGTGTCTCCAGGCCGGCATCCTGCAACTCGTCGTTCAGGAGGGCGCGGAGGCCGTCGTCGTCTTCAACAATGAGAACCCATTCGTTAGGCATGGACAGGGAGGCGGGCAGAAGAGAGCAAAAGGGTGGGGGCACCGGAGCTGCTACGCGGAGTACACCGGAGCAGACGCGGTAGGTGGGGGGGCGCCGTCGGCGGATACGCGCTGCGGGACGTGCAGGCTGAACCGCGCGCCGCCTAAGGGACTCTCCCTAATTTCGAGGCGGCCCCCGTGTTGTTCAACCACGCCGTGGACCACAGCCAGCCCCAGTCCGGTACCGTCGCCCGTGTCTTTTGTCGTAAAGAACGGCTCGAGCAAGCGGTCGCGGATGGACGGGTCAATGCCGGGGCCGTCATCGTCGACGCAGAAGGTGGCGTTGCCGCGTGCAGCGGTGTAGCTGAGGCGAACGGTACCGCCGGGCGTGGCCTCGATGGCGTTGCGGAGGAGGTTGGTCAGCGCGCGCTCCATGAGGGCCGGGTCCAGGGCGCAGGTGCGGTCCGCTTCGGTCGCGGCGACCTCCAGCGTCACGTCGTGCCGGGCGGCTTCCTGCTGCACCACACCTTCGGCCATATGGAGGAGCTGATGGGCACTCACCTCGCGAATTTGCAGCGTATGGCGGCGCCCAAAGTCCAGGAGCTGCCGCACGATCTTCTCCATGCGGCCCACCTGCGCACGAATGGCCACGAAGGCTTCGGTGGTATCCTCCGGCAGGTCCTCGGCACGCAGGGCACGCTGGGCCTTACCGTCGATCACGCTCATCGGCGTTCCCAGCTCGTGCGCCACCCCGCCCGAGAGCTGCCCAATGGCCGCCAGCTTCTCCGTATGCTTCAGTTGCTGCTCCAGCGCCAACTGCGCCACGCGGCGCTCCTCCACCTCTTGCTCTACCTGCGTGAGGCTGTCCAGCATCGTGTTGAGGGCTTCGCCCAGCCGTGCGATCTCCCGGGGGCCGCCGGTGGGCGCCCGGTGGGCGCGGTTGCCCTGTTCGACCGTGGCCATACTCCGGGCCAGGCGGTTGAGGTGCCGCCCAATCGCGCCGTGGTGCGCAACAAGGACGAGGCCTGTCATAAGCAAGATGGCAAGGGCCAACAAGCCGCCGCCCTGCCACCAGAGGCTGGCAATGGTCGCTTCCATCTCCCCGGCATGCCGCGTGATGTGCAGGAGGCCCAGGCTGCGCCCCCCGGAGCTTGTGAGGGGCGCGAAGTAGGAATACACCGCCTGCCCGCTGATTTCTTCGTATTCCCCTCGGCGGCTTTGCGCTCCGGCGATGTCGGAGACGCGGTCGCTGTCGACGAACAAGTCCCGCCGCCCGATGTGCGCTACCGTGCGGCCGTCTCCATCGTACACATGCGCACTGTAGACGCGGCGAATCCGGAACGCAGAGGCAAGTGCCTCCTCCACCGTTCCCAAGCGGTCGCGTTCCAGGGCCCGGCTGAGGGGCTGCTGTAACGTGCGCGCCACCAGCTCCACATCATCCTTCATGCGCTGCTCGGCCTGAGACTCCACCATCCGCAACACACTGTACGTACCCGCAATCAGGAGAAGGCTCAGGGGAAGCACCACAAACAGCACAAGGGCAAACCGGAGGCTCGTCGTTCCTGCCACGCGTTCGGTCATGGGAGGGGACTACCGTGAGTGAAAAAAGCACATGTGTCAATCTCCTACACGCGCCACTGGCGATTTGATCGGAGGGTGGACCGGGGAGGCGGTCACGGAGATGAAAGCTGTGTAAACACGAGGGCGAGATTCGGGCTACAGCGCCTGCATTCAAGGAGTAGAGTCCTAAGACGTTAGACAACGACCAAGCTGGCACGGACTGTGCTTTAGGCAGTAGTGTACTATTGCACAACGTTATGACTGTCGCGCTTTTACTTTCTTAGACCAACCCGACACACCCTATGCGTTTTTTGGCCAAAGGACTCAGCATTTTCGTTGTACTGGCATTATTCGCGGTACCCGCTACAGCGCAGGACATGGAGCCGGAGCCTGTGGAGGTGGAACTGACGGATGAAGAGAAAGAAGCCATTGCGACAGCCTATGTAGACCTGCAGGAGCTGCAAGCACAGTACCGTGAAGAGTTTGCCGACCTGCAAGACCCCGAGGAAGCACAGCAGGTACAGCAGCAATTTCAGCAAGAGCAGCAAGGCATTATAGAAGACAGCGGCATCAGCCTTGAGCTCTACGACCAGGCTATCCAAGCGACGCAAACGGATGCCGAACTCCGCGACGAACTGCTTGCACTGATTGAGGAAGAGCAGGAAGCACGCAATACGGAAGCGGAAGGAGGCAACGCGTAATGCCCTCGCTGTAACCTCCTGAAGCATGGGAAGCATGGCCCAATGCGTTGGCCAGTGCCTCTAACAACGCGCCTGACCCACTGGGCCAGGCGCGTTTTCTTTTTGATAGTGGCTCTGTATCTTGCCATTGCGCAAGAGCCTGTATATAGCCCTAAACTGCATTTGAAAACGTACGGGTGTCAGTGCGCTCCGAACGCGCGCGGTCCTCAGGGTGTACGCGAACGCTACGAAGGGCCCGTACCTACGGCCGCTCGCGTCCATCTTGCGCACCTCGTCGCGGGTGGTCTACTGAAAGCTCCCGGTTGCTCAACTGGTACGCATGGCCTATCGGTATCGCATCGACCCTACCAAAGAACGCGGCGTGTTAACGCTGCATGGAGCGGTAACAGCCGCGCACATCGATGCGGCCTTGTGTGCCCTAACGGCCGATGCAACCTGGCAACCGGGGTTTGATACGCTGTGGGACTGCCGCCGCATCAAGAAGCTGGTCGTGGAGTGGGACGGGGCCCGCCAGGTGATGCAGCGGCTGGACGCGTTAACAGAGCGCCGCGGCCCCGGCCGGGCGGCAGTGGTGGCGCACCGGGCGGTGGATGAATCCGTGGCCCAGCTCTTCAGGGCGACCAGCTCCACGCCCCAGCGCGAAATCCGCTTGTTTCGCTCCATGAAGCAGGCCCTGGCGTGGTTAGAGAGCCCCGATTCCGGGCGCTGAACCTCTTGCCCGCCAAGGTACGCGCCCCGTAGCTTCGGATCACTTCTTTAAAAGGCTGGTTTGCGCCGCTTCATGACGATAAATCGGCCTGTTGCAATTGCTGGACATGGTGGTGCGCCGTACGAACCCCACCACGGGTGCTCACATGCGCTTGGGATCAGATGCATCGTCATGCCGCCATACGTTCTGCGAGATCCCGCCCCCGCGCGTGGTGTTTCCCGGCGACTCTTTTCCCACTATCCCCCTTACATCCCTTGCCTAAAGATACCGACCTGAAGCGCGAGCTGGGTTTTTGGGACGCGTTAACCATCGGGGCTGGCACCATGATCGGGGCCGGTATTTTCTTACTTGCGGGCGTGGCGCTTGAGCTCACAGGGCCTGCGGCTATTTTCTCGTACATCGGGGCCGGGCTCGTCTGCATGATTACGGCAGCCAGTGCCGCGGAGCTGGCCACCGGGATGCCGACCTCCGGCGGCGACTATTACTTCGTCTCGCGCTCTCTGGGCCCGGCCATAGGGGCCATCTCAGGGGTGGGCATCTGGCTGAGCCTTACGTTTGCTATCTCCTTCTACCTGTTTGGCCTGGGCGAATACCTCTCCCAGTTTACCCCGCTCACGGCGTTCTGGGGAGCCTTCCTCGGCGGGGTACTGCTCACGGCCCTTAACGTCTATGGCGCCAAAGAGTCTGGGCGCACGCAGGTTGTTGTGGTGCTTACCCTGATGGCCATACTGGGCTCGTTTGCGTTTGCCGGGGTCTTCAGCATCGAGGGGGATAACTTTACGCCGTTCGCGCCTTTCGGGGCGGCCCCCATTGCCTCCACCACGGCCCTGGTGTTTGTCTCGTTCCTGGGCTTTGTCAAGATTGCCGCTGTAGCAGAGGAGATCAAAGAACCCTCCAAAAACTTGCCGCGCACGCTGATTGGGTCGGTGGCGCTGGTGACGGTGCTTTACGTGGTCATTCTGTTGGTGATCGGGGGCATCTTTCCTCAGGATACGATCGGCGAAGTGCGCGATCCGCTGACCGCCGCCGCTCGCACGCTCTTCGGGCCCGTCGGGGCTATCCTCATCATCTTTGCAGGCCTGCTGGCCACGCTGTCGTCGGCCAATGCCAGCATCATGGCGGCCTCCCGTATCAACTTGGCTATGGCGCGGGACCGCCTCGTACCTAACTGGCTGGCTAAGATCCACCAGTCGCTGCTGACGCCGTATCGGGCGATCCTGGTGACGGGTGTGCTGGCCGTGGTTTTTCTCTTTATCGAAAGCCTGGAAGACCTGGCTAAGATTGCCAGCTCGCTGCAGCTGTACAGCTACGCCGCACTCAACGTGGGGTGCATCGTGCTCCGCGTAGCCGCCCCGGAGTGGTACAAGCCCACCTTCCGGACGCCACTCTTTCCGGTGACGCAATTGCTGGCGGCTGTGGCCTGCGTAGGCATCATCCTCTATTCAGGGCCGTTCGCGCAGTTGGCCGTGGTGGCACTCATCATCGGGAGCCTGGGTTGGTACCTCGTGTGGGGGCGCGAGCGGGTGGAGATTGAGCACGCCGTGTCGGACTTCCGGCAGCAGTGGAAGCAGCAGGGCGTCCGCAGTCTGGTGGCGCCCCCCATGCAGTACGCGGCAGCTGAAGCCCCACCCACACCGGGCATCGAGCGGCCCATTGATGCGGATGAAGCCCGGCGGGTGCTGGTGGCGCTGGCCAACCCGAAGCACGAGGCGGCTCTGGTGCGGATGGCACGCCTCATCGCTACTGGCGCCACGGAAGGGGGGCATGTGCTGGGGACGCACCTGGTGCGGGTACCCCTGCAAACGCCACTGAAAGATGCACGTGAGAGCGTAGGGCGTACGTACGACATTGCGGACATCAAGCAAACGATCGTGCGCACCGCACAAAAAGCCGAGGCCGAAGATCCTGCGAAGGGCAACGGGCGGGCGGCACGACCGCTGCAGGATACGCACATCGAAGCCGTCACGGATGTGGCGCATGACGTCTTTGGCGGCATCATCAGCGCGGCCGAGCGAGATGCGGCGGATCTGCTCCTGATGGGCTGGCAGGGCGGCTTTAACGTGAGCCGGATCTACGAAAGCCCGATCCAGCGCATCATCACCGGCGCGCCGATGGATGTGGCCGTTCTGAAGGATCGGGGAATGCAGACTATCGATTCCATCCTGCTCCCTTGGGGTGGAGGATTGCATGCACAGCTTGGCCTGGAGATTGCCGTTCGTGCGGCGCGCGCTACGGGGGCCCGCATCGACCTGCTCCGGATCGTACGCGAAGGGGTCGACCCTGAGGATGAGCGGGAGAAGCTTCGCAAGACGGTCGCCCCCATTGTGGAGGATGACACCACCGTCGATTATGTCATCCGCACCAGCGATGATGTGACCCGCGGGGTGAGCGACCAACTGGGCGAGCGGGCCTACGACCTGGTGCTCATCGGGGCGTCCCGCGAGTGGGGGCTGCGCAGCGTGCTGTTTGGCTCTATTCCCGACATTGTGGCCGACCGCGCCGCTTGCTCCGTGCTTATGGTACGGCGCTACGTGCCCGACTCCTGGAGCACCCGGGCGGGCGAGGGCTTCAAACGCCTCAAGGAGGGGCTGGGCATGACCACCTCGCCGGAGACGCAGCTGGAAGGGTAGGGGCAGCCACAGCCCGGAGGGCCGCTGCTTTCAGCGCTGCGGGGGACAGCAGCCCAATACAGGGCTTGAATCTGCCGCGCCTGCTCGCGCACAGCATGCACTCAGGATAAAAACCGTTCTTCAAACTGACGGATATTTCCATCCGTCCCAGCGAGGATAATCTCGTCGTCGTCCTGAAAGACGAACTGCTGAGGCCCCAGCGAGGTGAGCACGGTGCCGTCGCGAATAGCAGCCAGCACCGTGCACCCGGTCGCGGCCCTGACGTCGGCCGCCGCCAACGTATGCCCGGAGAGCTGCCCAACCTCCAGCTGCACCAGCACGATCTTCCTGCCAACAGCCAGCACTTCCTCGCGCTCAAGAACGGTGGAGGCCAACATGCGTCCACTCACCGTGGCAAGCGACTGCACGTAGTCTGCCCCTGCCCGGTATATTTTGCGCATGCTTGCCTCCTGGTTGGCTCGCGTGGCAATGTAGAGGTCAGGGTTGGAAGAACGCACCACAAGCGTGGCGAAGAGGATGCTGCTGTCATCGTCAAGGTCGATGATGAGGGCTGACGCACCCGCGATATCCGCCTGTTGATACACCTCGGGGTCGCGGGCATCGCCCACGATGTCCACTTCCGGCTTGTCCTTAACATCGATGGTTGTCACACGCACATCGGCCGTAGCAAGCACCTGCGCCGCTGCCCGCCCCGCGCGTCCATACCCGGCGATGACGACGTGGCGCTCCCGCAACGGCTTCACCATCACGTGCGTCTCCTGCTGGAAGCTGCGTACGTCCGAGGGAGCGCCAGATATTAGCAGGCGGGTGTCGCTGTCTATCTGCTCGCGCGGTGATATGGGACTCACGAAGGCACCTTCAAACCAGGCACCGATGATCTGCACGCCATAGCGCTCGCGTAACCCGATCTCCGCTATAGTCCGGTGGCAGAGCGGCCCCTCGGGCGCCACCTGCAGTTCTGCAATCTCCATATCGTCGCTGATTTTGATGCCCCGGTCCCCCACCACGGAAAACATGAACGGCAGCTCATGGGCCAGATTCTCGCCGATCAGTTGCCGGGGAAACAGGATCTGGTCGGCGCCGGCCAGGCGGTGGTACCGCGCGAGGGCAGTATCCTTATTTACGGATACCACCTGCACCGTGTCGCTGATCTCCCGGATGGAGAGCACGACGCTGGTCGTGACGTGGTCTTGCACGTCAATGACTACTGCTGCGGCGTCGGAGAGGCAGCAACGCCGCAGCGTGCTGACAGACTCGGGGTTGCCGTAGATGACGGGGTGTTGCTCAGCGTAGAGGGCCTCCGCGCGGTCCTTGTCGAACTCCAGAATGAGATAGTTATGCTCGCGGGCGCGGAGTTCCTCGATCAGTGCGCTGGTACGCCGGGTGTACGGCGAGATAATGATATGGTCGCTTGCGTCTGCGGCCGTAGGTAAGCGGTGCTTGAGGGCCTCGCGAAGGAGGGGAAGGCCGAAGAGCGGAATGGCGAGGAAGACAAACAGTACGCCCGTCAGATTCATCAGGAGCACCAGCCCGTTCATTGCCGTGCTGGACCACGGGGCATACCCTCCGAACCCGGCCGTGGTAATGGACTCCACGACTACCTGCAGGGCTTGAATGAAGGACACCGTCTGGCCCTCGTACACGCGCATCCCCCACTGGTAGAGCAGGCTGTAGAGCACCAGGGTGGCCACCACAACCCCAGCGGTAGCCACGATGCGGCGCTTCCAGCTATCCATGCTGGCAAAGGAAGAGAGCTTCATGGGTACGGGAAGGCTCGGGTTAGCCGCTATGTAGATGCAGAGGCCTCGCTGCCGGTACGATGGGGCGTCAGGTCTCGTGTGTGCCATACAGCTCCATAAACGTGTGCCGCTGCTCATGATCGCCCAGCATGAGCAGCTCCATCCCCTCTTGCAGTTCCGTATCGGGGCCGAGGTTGGTGATCGTCGTGCCGTTGTACTCAATGGCAATGACCGTCAGGCCCGTCTTGGCGCCGATCCCTGAAGCTTTGAGGGTGCGGCCGTGCAGGTCCGAAGGGAGCGCAACCGAGAAGAAGTCCACCCCTTCGCCCAGGATGATCACGTCCCGCTCCTTCAAGATGGCGTATACGGCCTCGACGCCCAGGGAGTTGTAGCTCAGCACAAAATCAGCGCCCGCGCGATGAATAGCCTCGATGTTGCGCCGCGAGGTGATGCGGCTGATGATGCGCAAGTCTTCGTTCAGGTTGCGGCAATAGGAGGCCAGGTAAATGTTGGTCGCGTCGTCGTGCGTCGAGAGCAAGACCGAGGGCGCCTGCTCAATGCCGGCGTCGAGCAGGATCTCATACTCTGCCGCATCCCCCATGAAGACCTTGGTGCAGGCATTGCGCAGCCGCTGTTCGAGGTGTTTATCCTTCTCCACAATATGCACGGCAATGTTTTTGGACTCAAGGACCCGCGCGGCGGCCAGCCCAACCTCGCCGCCACCGATGATAAGTACCGGGTTGGGGTTGACGTCGTAGATGAGCAGCAGCTCGTTGAGGGCCTCCAGCTGTTCCGCTGTGCCCATCACAACGGGCACGCTGGCATGGGAGAGGGCCTGATCCGGGCGGGCCGCCATGAGCCGGCCGCGCTCCCACACGCCAATGATGCTCACCCCGGTATTCTCGCGCAGCTGCGTCTCGCGAATGGTGTGGCCCGCCAGCGGAGTGTTGTGCGCGGGGACTTCCGCAATCAACAGATCTTTGAAGTGCCCCACCGGATGGGCAAACGCATGCATCGCGTTCATCCGGTTGGCCAGCTGTTGCCCCAGTCGTTTCTTTAGGGCGACGACGCTGTCGGCACCGCTAAGCTGCAGAATGTCGACGGAGGCCTGTCGTTCCGCCAGGGCTACCACCTCTACCGAAGGGGCCACCTCACGCAGCGTCAGGATGATGTTGGTGTTCTCCGTATCCGAGTCGTTGACGACCACCATCCGCGCCCGGCTGGCCCGGACAGCCTCGAAGGTGGCCCGGTCGTCCGTAGCCCCGGCTACCGTGGAGATGCCCTCCAGGTAGAGGCGCGAGGCGCGCTCCGGGTCTTCCTCCAGCACCACGTACGGAATCTCATCCTCCTCCAGCCGCTCAATCAGCCCGGGGGCGATGGAGTCGTAGACACAGATGATCACGTGATTACGCATGTCGCTCGGCGCCTCCCGCGGCGCGCGCGCATGGATCTGGGCTTCCAGCCAGGGTGCGTAAAAGTACCGGATGAATGCGTATGGCAGCACCACAAGCAGCAAGATGATCCCCGAGACGACCACCGTCATGCTGAAGGCCCGGCCAATATCCGTATGGAAGACGATGTCGCCAAAGCCGAGGGTGCTCATGGTTACCAGCACCCAGTAAAAGCCAGAGAGCCAGGAATGCTGCTGCCCTTCCACATACACCATGATGACCTGAAACAGGACGCCAAACAGCCCCATCACGGCAAGCAAGAACGCGACGTACCGCAGCAGCGCAAACAGGTTACGCTTGGCTTCCTTGTCCTTCAGAAAGAAGGCCAGTTCGGAGGAGAAGGTAAATTTCATGCGGTTGGCAACGGCATAGGTGGGAACAGCTATCGCTCAAGAACGCCGGTAAGGATACGCACCGCGGGCCCGCTTCACAAGCGAAGAAGCACCGCTCCGCCGGTGCCCGGGCGTGGCGCGTGTGTGCAGCGCCTCTAATTTTTCCAGAAGTACGGAGTAAACAGCACAAGTACCGTAAACAGCTCCAGCCGGCCCAAGATCATCAGGAACGACAGCAGCCACTTGCCCAGATATGGCACCGCAGCGTAGCTTTCCGCCGGGCCGAAGGCGCCCCAGGCCGGGCCGATATTGCCCAGCGACGCGATGCTGGCGCCCATGGCCGACATGAAGTCATACCCGAACCCGGTCATGGCCAGCGCGCCCAGCAGGAACGTCAGCAGGTACATCACCAGAAACCCGAGGACGTGCTTCAGGATAGATCGGTCGACGACGCGCGTGCCGAGGCGCAGGGGCAGCACAGCCTGCGGATGGACGAGCTGCTGGAACTCACGCCGGATGTTTTTCAGGATGATAAGCAACCGAATCATTTTAAGGCCCCCGCCGGTTGAGCCGGCGCATCCGCCCGAAAAGAACAGCAGGAACAGCAGAAACGCTGGCAGCGGGGCCCACAGCAGGTAGTCATCCGTGCCAAAGCCGGTGGTAGTCAGCAAGGAGACCACCTGGAAGGTGCCATAGCGCAGCGCGTCCCCGAGCGCGTAGCCGTTCAGCGCCCAGAGGCCGAGGCTGATGGCGAGGGAGAAGAGCAGCAGCAGGCTCCCGTAGAAGCGCAATTCAGGGTTGGCCCGTACGCGGCTCAGGTCGCCCGTAAAAAGCCGGAAGTGGAGGGCAAAGTTGATGCCCGCCAATGCCATAAACACGATGATCACGCCATCGATGTACACCGAGTCGAACCCGGCAATGGAGTCGTTCTGCGTGGAGAAGCCTCCGGTGGCCATGGTAGAGAACGCATGGTTGACGGCCTCAAACCAGTCCATCGACGGGTGGGCCCACAGGAGCAGGGTAAGCGCGGCGGTCATGCCGACGTAGATGCCCCACAGCAGCTTGGCCGTCTCGCGGATCCGAGGGGTCAGCTTATCTTCGGTAGAGCCTGAGTACTCGGCCTTGTAGAGCTGCATCCCGCCAATGCCCAGCAGGGGCAGGAGGGCCAGCGTAAGCACGATGATGCCCATGCCGCCCAGCCAGTGCGTCAGCGAGCGCCAGAAGAGCAGGCTTTTGTCGAGGGCTTCAATGGCGGGGGTCGGTAGGCCATTGCTGGCAGTGCCGCCCAGAATAGTGGCGCCCGTTGTGGTAAAGCCACTGGCGGTTTCGAAAACGGCGTCGGTGTAGGTGTGCAGAGCCCCGGATACCACAAACGGTACGGCGCCGAGCAAGGAGGCCACCACCCAGGCCAGCGTCACGAGCAGAAAGGCCTCTTGCAGGCGCAGTTCCGCGTGTGGAGGAAACGCGATAAACAAGACAGCGCCGCCTGCCACCGACAGGGTGGCAGTCCCTGCAAACGCCATCCACGAGGATTCGCCGTACCCGATGCCCACCAGGGCTGGCAGCAGCAGCGTTAAGCCGATACAGGCGATCAGCGCTCCCAGAAGGCCGGCCACCAGGCGCAGGTCCACGCGTGGCCTGTGGCGGTGCATACGCAAGCTCTTCATTCAAATAGCGCGACGACCTGGTCAATGGTTTGGCGAAGCGCAAACGCGATCACGTGATCTCCCCGCCGAAGCGTGGTGTCGCCGGTGATGATCTCTACCTCTCCTAACCGCTGGAGTCCGCCCAGCACGCAGCCGTCCGGCAGGTGTAACGTGTCAACTCGGGCATCAACGACATCAGAATGAGGCGCTACTTCTATCTCAATGGCTTCAGCCTGGATGCCGCGCAAGGCTTTCGCTGTTACAATATTGGCGTCGCGCACGTGCCGGTGGATTGCATCCGAAGCGGAGGCCTTCACATTTACGGCGGCGTCCAGGCCCAGGGCATGAATCAGGGGTATGTAGCCAGGCTTTGATACCAACGCCACCGTTTTGCTCACGTCCTGGTGTTTGGCCATCATGGCCGAGATGATGTTGGACTCCTCATCGGCAGTAACCGCCAGGAACGCATCCATCTCGTGGGCGCCTTCCACGGCCAGCAGGTCCGGATCGGTAGGGTCGCCGTGCAACACCAGCACGCCAGGAAACGCCGCTGAAATGTGCTGGGCGCGGTCGTGGTCGGGCTCGATGACTTTAATATGCCACTCGCGGCTATCCGCCGACAGTTCGCGCAGCATCAACTCGCCTACCGCCGTACCGCCGGCCACCATGACGTGCTTGAACGGGTCGCCCGTGTGGCCTGCAGCACGCGTGATGGTTTCCACGTCGCCCGACTTGCAGATCACAAAGAGGTGGTCGCGGGCCCTGAGGGTGGTATGGCCCCGGGGCATGATGGTGCTTCCGCGACGCCCGATGGCCGCCACCCGGAAGGGTGTGGGCGCCAGCGCCTCCGCCGCGTCTTCTACCGTCTGGTCTACAAGGGAGGAGGCGTCCTCGAGCCGCACCCCGAGGACCTGCAGTTTGCCGTCGGCCAGCGAGACCAGGTCGCTGGCGGCCGCCCGCCGCAGCAGCTGGACGACCTCCTGAGCAGCGGTCAGCTCCGGATGGATGAGCGTATCGATACCCAACTCTGAGGGCGGCAGGGGCGAGTCGGGCTGCGACAGTTCATCATTCCGCACCCGGGCAATCACAGACTGGGCCCCGAGCCGTCGCCCCATCATCGACGCGATAATGTTGACCTCGTCGACGTCGGTGACGGCAATAAGCAGATCAGCGTCCCGCACCCGCGCCTCTACGAGCGCGCCGGGCGACGTGCCGCTGCCCTCAACGGTGAGGACATCCGCTTCATCACGGATACGTTGGAGGGCCGCTCCGTCGGTGTCGAGCAGGACCACATCGTGCCGCTCAGACGACAGCAGCTTGCTTAGTTCGAAGCCAACGTCTCCCGCGCCAATGATGACGATGTTCACAACGGTGGGGCGTCTGTGTTTGGGGTAAGCGAGGAGGCGAAGAAACGAGGAGGCGAGGAAAC
>JAAAOI010000159.1 GCA_009908945.1 Bacteroidota bacterium | reverse complement strand
GGCGGCGGCGAGAAGATGTCGAAGTCGCTGGACAACTACATCGGCATCGACGAGGCGCCGGAGGAGATGTACGGCAAGGCGCTATCCATCCCCGACGATCTGATCTACCGCTACTTCGAGCTGGCCACCGACGCCCCGACCGACGATCTGGAGCGCCTGCACACGTTTGCCCAGGAGAACCCGCGGGACGCGAAGCATGAGCTCGCCCACACGCTGGTGGCGATGTACCACGGCGATGACGCAGCCGACCAGGCGCGCGCGCATTTCCAGAAAACCGTCATCGAAGGCGAGGTGCCGGACGATCTGGAGACGTTTACGCCCGCGCCCGATCAGGATACCCACATCGGCCTGCTGAACCTGATGTCGCAGGCAGGGCTGACGGAGTCGAACAGCGAGGCCCGCCGCCTTATCAAGCAGAACGCCGTGTCCATTGACGGGGAGAAGGTGCAGAACTGGAAGCGCACCATCGACCTGGCGACGGAGCCGCCGTTTGTGCTGCAGGTGGGCAAGCGGCGCTACGTGCGGATTGCGTCTGAAGAGTGATTTGCGTGTGGGGGTATGGGGGTGTTTCTAAGCGAGGCTGAGGCGATCTACCTGTAACCTGCAACCACCTCCGTTGTGGAGCTTGTTCATCAGGGCCCCCGCTGCCTCTCACGCTTGCTGTACGCGGGCGTCCATGCCGTCTACTTTTTCGGTGAGGCCGTCCTTGTAGGCGTCAAGCGCGTCGGCCAGGGCGGGGTCGCTGAGGGAGAGGATCTGCACGGCCAGCAGTGCGGCGTTGGCGGCCCCGCCGATGGCGACGGTAGCTACGGGTACACCCGTCGGCATCTGCACGATGGAGAGGAGGGAGTCCAGTCCGCTCAGCTTGCTCGACTTCACGGGTACGCCGATGACGGGCAGCGTCGTGGCCGCTGCGAGCATCCCGGGGAGGTGGGCCGCCCCTCCGGCCCCGCCAATCAGCACCCGCAGGCCACGGCTCCGTGCCTCCTGCGCGTACGTTAGCATCCGCTGCGGTGTGCGATGCGCCGAGAGCACGCGCCTCTCAAACGACACATCGAAGTCGCGCAGCGTGTCGATCGCGCCTTGCATGGTCGGGAGGTCGGATTCGCTGCCCATGGCAACGCCTACGCGGGGGGAGGGCATGAGGGAGTTTCGGTGTGGGAGTGTGGATGTGTAGGAGTGGTGCAGCGTGAGTTGTCACAGCGCGAGGTAGTGGGCGGCGCGTTCGGCGCGTTCGCGTACGGAGGCGCGGTCGCTGCCGGTGACTGTTACGTGGCCGAGCTTGCGCTCGGGATAGACGGCCGGTTTGCCGTAGATGTGGACGCCCGCATCGGGCACACCCAGCGCGTCGGTCCAGCCGGTGGGCCGGGCGCGGCCTTCGCGCGTGCCCAGGACGTTGGCCATCACCGCGACCGGGTCGCGCAGCGTTGGCGGCCCCAGCGGGAGGTCCATCACGGCCCGCACGTGGTTGGCAAACTGGGACGTCCGGCATCCTTCGATGGTGTAGTGGCCGGTGTTGTGGGGGCGCGGGGCGAGTTCGTTCACAAGCACTTGCCCGTCTTCCATCTCGAACAGCTCCACGGCAGTGATACCTACGCCGTTCACCGCCTCCACGGCGTTGTGGGCTACGGCTTGCGCTCGGTCGCGCACAGCCTCCGAGATCGCGGCGGGGGCTTCCACGCGTTTGCAGCGGTGGTCCTCTTGCAGCGTAAACACCACGGGATAGGTGACGCTCTGGCCATCGGGGCGGCGGGCGATAAGCACGGCCAGCTCACGGACAAATGGGGCGAAGGCCTCTACCAGCAGACCGTCCTCGGCGGCAAGCTCATCCCAGCCTGCGCCCACCTCTTCAGGCGAGCGCACGGTTGCGTTGCCGTAGCCGTCGTATGAGCCCTCATACTTTTTTAGCAGGGCAGGAAAGCCCACCTGCCGCACGGCGTCCTGGGCTTCGTCCAGGGTGGCACAGCGGGTGAACGAGGGCATAGGTAGCCCGGCATCACGCAGCGCCTCTTTCTGCCGACCCTTGTGGCGGATGGTGTGGACGGTGTCGGGGTGGGGCCAGACTGTCGTGTCGGGGGCTGCTTCCAGGAGGCGATCCGCCGGGGCCCATTCGCTCTCGACGGTGACGACATCGCAAGCCCCTGCGAAGTCGCGCAGCACCTCGGGGTCCGTCCAGTCGGCCACGATGGCATGGCCCACCTCCCGCATCGGGCCCGCCGGCTTTGGGGAAAGCAGCCGCACATGGATGCCCATCGGGATCGCGGCCAGCGCCATCATGCGGCCGAGTTGGCCGCCGCCCAGGATGCCAAGGGTGGGAAAGTGGTCGTCAGTAAAATCGGGCATGGGGCGTCAGGCGTCTTCTTCGCGTGCATTCAAAAAGTCATTCAGTTCTTCGGTGTCTCCCACCAGCACGTCACGCGCCTTCGAGCCCACGAACGGGCCGACCACGCCAGCTTCCTCCAGCTGATCTACGATGCGGGCGGCGCGGGTGTACCCGACGGCCAGCTTGCGCTGCAGCAGCGAGACCGAGCCCTGCTGATGCTGCACGATGATCCGGGCGGCTTTGTCGAACAGTTCGTCCGTGTCCTCCACGCCCAGCGCGGTGGCCAGCTCGCTGTCGTTGTTTTCCTCAGACGGCGGCAGCAGGTACGGGCCCCGGCGGGTCTGCGTGGCGACGTGGTCCACGATCCGGTTGACCTCCTCCCCCGAGATGAATGGCGCCTGCAGGCGCGTCAGGAAGTTGCCGCGCATGTAGAGCATGTCGCCGTTGCCCACCAACCCTTCGGCGCCGCCGACGTCCAGAATGGTGCGGGAGTCAATGCGCGACGGCACCTGATAGGCGATGCGGGCGGGGAAGTTGGCTTTGATGAGGCCCGTGATCACGTCTGTCGACGGGCGCTGCGTGGCCAGCACCAGATGAATGCCTACCGCCCGGGCCATCTGTGCCAGGCGGGTGATGGGCTCTTCGATGTCTTTGCCAGCCGTCATCATGAGATCGGCTAACTCGTCTACCACCACCACGATGTAGGGCAGATGCTCGTGGTCATCGTCCTCCGAAATCTTGCCGTCGGCCAGGCGCTTGTTGTACTCCACAATAGACCGCGCGCTACCTTTCGACAGCAGGTCGTAGCGGCGTTCCATTTCTTTCTCGCAACTCTTCAGCACCCCCAACGCCTCCTCAAAGTCGGTCGTGATGGGCTCCTCCAGATCATCCGGGATGGCCAGGTAGTGCTCAATCAGGCCCCCATACTGCTGCAGCTCAATTTTCTTGGGGTCGATCATCACAAACTTGAGGTCCCGCGGATGGCAGGCGTAGATGAGCCCAATGATCAGGTTGTTGAGGCCTACCGATTTTCCCGAGCCCGTGGCGCCGGCAATCAGCAGGTGGGGCATCTTGGCCAGGTCGATGAGGTAGACCTTGCCCTCAATCGTTTTGCCCATGGCGATAGGCAGCAGGTGCTTCGACTCCTGAAACTTGGCCGTTCCCACGACGTCGCGGAGGCGCACGAGTTCGCGGTTGCGGTTGGGCACTTCCACGCCTACGGCCGACTTGCCAGGGATGGGGGCAATCATGCGGATGCTTTGCGCGGCCATGGCCATTGCGAGGTCATCTTCCAGCGACTTGATGCGGCTGACCTTGACGCCCGGCGCGGGGGTGAGCTCGTAGCGCGTAACCGTGGGCCCGGGCACAGCTTCGATGTTGGCGATCTCGATGTTATAGGTCTTCAGCTTGGCCAGCAAGGTGTCCTTGTTTTGCTCCAGCTCGTTCTGGTCGACGCGCGGCCCGTTACGGTCGGGTTCGTCCAGGAGGTCCAGGGCCGGAAATTCGTACGGTGCATCGTCTGGCGTGGCCTCTTCGGCGCGCGCCTGGGTGTCTGCCTTTTCTTCCTCTACGCGCTTCCGCACGGTGAGCTCAATGCCGGCTTCTTCCTCCGCGGGAGACGCGGTCCCTGAAGCAGGTGCCGGGGCCTGGTCTCCGCCAGACGTGGGTTGAGGCGACGGGGGCGTCGACGGGGAGGTGGGGGGCGGGGTTGTAGGACGCTCGGGTGGGGAGGCGGGCCTCTCCTGCTGCCCCTCCCGGAACCGATCGTTCAGGCGGGGACCACCGGTATAGGGGCGAAAGTCGGGCTCCTCCGGTGCAGGGGGCGCAGGGGCAGGCGATGGCGCAGAGTGGGGCTGCGATGATGGCTGCGACGGTTTTTTTGACGACGCAGCGGCAGACGCGCCGGAGGACGCGCCCTGAGGTGCTTCGGCCTGTTGCGTCGCCTGCTTCTCAGCGCGGAGCGCCGCCCGTTCCTCGCGGCGTTCTACCTGGCGTTCCTTCAGTTCCCCCGTCCAGCGGGCAAACCTATCGCGTGCCCCTTTCAGGCTTTGCTCCACGCGGTCCAGCGAGCGCTGAATATCATGGTCGACGATCATCAGGGTCGTGATGAGCAGCAGCAGGGCCAGCGCGATGAACGACCCGGCCGCTCCCAGCACATGCTGCAGCCAGCCGGCCAGGCCCATACCGACCACGCCGCTCCAGTGAGCCACGTCGGCCTCCAGGCTATGGCCAAACCATCCGATGACGGTTGCCATGATGAAAGCGCCGAGCCCAAGCAGCACCGTCAGCAGGGGCAGGTACACCGTCTTCTGCCCCCGAAAGGTGACGTAGCCCCAGGCAGAGAGCAGGCCCAGGAGGAGCAGGGAGCAGTACCCGATGAACTGCGGTACGAGCGCCTGCGCCAGCAGCGCCCCGAGGTGGCCGCCTGCGTTCTGAACCTCGCCCCCACCGCCCGGGCTTAGCGCCGCCCAGACCGACGTGTCAGCCAGCAGGGCATCATCAGTCGGGTGGTAGGTGACGACGGCCAGCGCCACCAGCAGCGCCAGCCCCATCACCAGCAGGCCCAGAATTTCTTTACGGCGCTGGTCGGAGATAAAACTTCCGCCGTCCGTTGCCTTTTTGCTTTTTTTGCGAGCAGCCATGGCCTTCAAAGTACAACGATAAGAGGAGCAATCCAACCGCAGGCCGTATAACGCGCCACATTTACGACCGAAGCACGAGGCGATTGTCGATATAAGTGGGTACGACAGGCAGGACGTCTTGCTGGAAGGCATACGCCACGTCGTCGGCGTAGCCCTTAGCGGCCAGCGCCCGGGCATGCGATCCGTGCTGGAGCACATCCGCCAGCCGGCTGGCGTCCTGCTGGTACTGTGTAAAGGCGATGTGAGCGGTATCCGATAGCGTGTCGGGTCGTTCCCCATCCCACAACAAATGAAGCAGCAGGCCGGCGCAGAGCGTGTCTTCCAGCGCCACCTGGTCGTGGTGCCCGGCACACACCAGGGTGGCATCCAGCCCACGGGCTCGGATGTCGTCGACCACCGCCTGCGCGTTCAAAAACGCGCCGACGGTAAGGTGCGTCGCCCCCGCCGCGCGCGCCAGGGCTCGCGTGCCGTTGGTTGTGTTGAGGATAACGGTACGCCCGGTCACCGTAGCTTCGTCGTACTCCAGGGGTGAGTTGCCCAGGTGATAGCCTTCGATCTTGTCGCTTTTCCGCTCGCCGCCCAAGAGGTAGGTGGCCGGGTCCATATTGGAGGCGATTTTGCCCGCCTCCTCCATGTCGGGCACGGGCACCACCGCCCGCGCGCCATGATACAGTGCCGTAATGATGGTAGACGACGCGCGGAGTACGTCCAGCACCACGACGGTGCGGCCGCGCACATCGTCGTCGGAGACGGGGTGGCTGGTGAGAAAGACGTCGATCGTCATGAGCGAGGGGAGGAGAAAGAGGGCGGCACGTGCCACGCGGCCGAGAGGCAGAAGCCTGCGCGGGTG
>JAAAOI010000050.1 GCA_009908945.1 Bacteroidota bacterium | reverse complement strand
AACTGCGAGAGGGGCAGGAGGATACCGACTCGCTGCCGCCCTACGAGACGCTCGACGCCATCCTGCAGCGCTACATTGAGGAGCAGCAGGAGCTGGAGCGGATCGTGGAGGAGACGGGCTTCGACCGGGCGCTGGTGCACGATGTCCTCCGCCTGGTAGACCGCAACGAGTACAAGCGCCGGCAGGCCCCGCCCGGGCTGCGCGTTACCGCCAAAGCCTTCGGCATGGGGCGCCGCCTGCCCATCGTGATGCGGTGGGACCGGAGCGTCCTCCGCGAGATCGCCGCGGGCGTGGCGGCGGCGTAACCCGCGTGCCCTCCTTCCCTTCACCCGTTCCCCTGCTGCATGATTGCTTACCTCGCCGGCACGCTCGTCGCCAAAAAGCCCACCGCAGTGCTGATTGACGTGGGCGGCCTGGGCTACCGGGTCCACATCCCCACATCCACGTTCGAGGCACTGCCCGACACGGGCAAGTCCGTGAAGCTCCACACCTCGCTGCAGGTGCGGGAAGACTCCCAGACGCTCTACGGGTTTGCGACGGAGGGCGAGCAGCAGACGTTTGAGGTGATGCTGGGCGTCTCGGGCATTGGGCCGAAGCTGGGGCTGGCGGCGCTCTCGTCGATGCGCCCCGCGGAGCTGCGCGACTATGTGGTGAGCGGGGAGACGGCGCTGCTGACGAACATCCCGGGCGTGGGCAAGAAGACGGCCGACCGCCTCGTGCTGGAGCTGAAAGACCGCCTGGCCGACGTGGAGCTGGACGGCGCCGGGGCGGCCCTCTCGGGCGGCACGGAGGCGCGTCAGGCGGCCCGTGCGGATGCGCTTGCGGCGCTGCAGGAGCTGGGCTTCAGCCGGGCCGCTGCCGAGCGGGGCATCCGCAAGGTGCTGCGCAAGGACGGCACCGTGCAAGATGCCGAGGCGCTCATTCGGGGCGTGCTGCGAGAGCAGGGGTGAGGCGGCTCAACGCTCCCGGTCGGTGGCCCCTCTCGGGCAGATGAGTCGCTTTCGTGTGCGCCGTCACGCATCTGGGCGGGTGGGTCTCTCATGCGGTAGCGGGCGCGGCACGCCCCATCCACGCAGCGAACGTGGGCCAAACCACACCACGAGCCCGAGCGCGATGACAGCCGTTCCTACCGTGGTGTAGGGATGCAATGCAGCGGCAAATCCCATCGTCTCGCCCGTAAGATTGCCCAGGAAATGAAAGACGATGACCGCAAGCACGCTCCGGGCGGTATTGTTGTACACCCAGGTCCCGATAATGGCCGTCAGGACGATGCCCGGGAGCCACCACCAGAGCTCAGGCTGAAAGGTCGTTCCCGCGTAGTAGCCCGGCATGTACACGAGCGGGACGTGCCATAATGCCCAGACTACGCCCAGAATCAGGCTGCTCGTGAGCGCGCTCCACCGGTCCTGAAGCTGATCGAACCAGTACCCGCGGAGCCCCACCTCCTCGATAGCGGGGAAGAGAAGGGCGACTGCCAGCAAGAGCAACACGGCCCCGGGGTCAAGCAGGCGGTCGCGGCTGATGAGCGTGAGCGGGTCGTTACCTAAGCCAACGAGGAGCGCCGTTCCGGCTACAAGGAGCGTAAACACCGGGTAGAAGAGCAGGATGATGCCCCACCATGCTGCGCTGATCCGATTGCGGTCAACCAGGCGCTGGCGGAGATCAGTAAACCCTGCCCGCCCGTGGTTCAGCCACAGCAGCAGGCCTCCTGATAGAAGCGGGCTGGCTCCTCCTACCAGCAAAAAGACGATATTGGGAAAGGCCCAGACAGAGGTCTCGGAGAGTACGATGGGGAGCCAAAACAGGTAGGCCCACCCCAGGTAGAGCAGCGGAAACCCCCAGGGCGCGATGGCGCGTGCCCTCCGGGCCGCCGCGCCCATTGGCTGGTGTAACCTGGTTTCGCCCATGGTTACGCGCTCTTGTCACGTGAGGGGGGCGCAACGGTCCTACGCCTCGTACGGACCGTGTGCTCTATGCCGCGCGCCCTAACAACGAATCAGCGAGCAGTGGGAGCCCGGCGCCCCCGCCGGTACGTCCTCAGCAGGTCGAATGAAAGAGCCCGCCCACGCGGTGATCCTGCCGCAGCTGATTGTAGCGCGCGACGGCCTTGTCCGTTTGGAGCACGTGCGTCTCGATCCCGTGCTCATCGAGGTAGGCGAGCGTTTCCTCCTGTACCTGCGGGCGCTCGTGCACGCCTCGGGAAAGGACGACCGTCTCGCTGCCCTGCTCCAGCAATTCCTCCACATCCGCGATCTGGATGCCCGGCGTGTGACGCGTGGCCGTTTCTCCCCAATCCCGTGCATGTGCGCCACCGGGCTATAGCTTGGCGCCCTTAAACTGTTGCGCGCAGGACGTTCTTGCGTAACGATGAATACGCGGCTGGGAAGGATCCGGGTTATACTTGAACCTCAAAATGCATGGTGGCAGGTTGTTGCAAAGTTTGAGTTCTTACATCCATTGACATCGGTTTCCACTACCTGCAGGATGGAGCACCATGACTCATTTGATAGAGAACCCAGTCGCTAATGTCTCCTGAATCGCGTCGCTTCGTACGGCTTCATATGCTTTATTGACCGCGCCCAGGATTTGCTGTGCTTCCACCGTAGCAGGCATCTGCTCCAGATCCAAAGCGAAAAATGCAATTCCTTTTTCGGGGTCTACAAAAATGACCGAGCAATCATTCGCCACCAGACCGGCCCCTGTTAACTCTTCGGCACCAGCGATCCTAAAGATAGGATTCCGAAGCCGGTTCACCTTTGCGAAGTGTACGGCGGTCCGGAGGTTCGGCTCCACGAGAATCGACGCATGGCCCACAGATACCTCATCTGAGGCCGATACACTATGAAGAGATGACACAAAGGTATTGTATTTACTGATACACGAGCTGCAGTCATAATTTGGCTTAACGAAAAGCAACGATACAATATCATTTCGTCTGAAGTCTCCATTGCTATGCCCCAACACAGACTCCTCCGTTAATACGTCTAAATCAGTTTTTACCTGCATCTGGCGACTGATTTCTTCGATAGGCACATCTGGCCGTTGATCGTTACTATCTGCCCAGGCATTCAGCGCTAAAACGAAAAACACGGCCCCTGTTAAAGCGAAGAGTATCGAAAGCAACGATCGAATGTACATAGTCTTGTCACATATGAATGCTAAAAGTTAGCACCTACCCCTCTAACGACACCACCCGCAAGACTGGGAAATCGCCTCTTCCGTCAACCACGTAAAACCGATCCTCAGCATCCTTCCACAACACACGCGTACCGAGCGCCGAAGCACCCTCGGCATAGCCTTCAACGCGCCCTGTACGCACCAATTGTCCTTCTGCATCGAATAGCTCTACCCAGAGCGAACCGCCGTCCGAGTCGGCCTTCTCGTAGGTAAAGTGTACAACGCTGCCGTCTGCCCGGGCGAATAAGCCTACGCTGCGGCGATGCGCTACAACGACGAACCGGCCTGCCTGGCCGCTGTAAAGTGCCTTCGGATCCGGAATGACGGACGGGTCATCGATATCCTCATACACAGTGATTGGCTCACCATCCATTTCGCGGCCCGGCCACTCTTTCATCTCCCACGCTCCCTCCCGTTTCCTGTAGTGGTAGAGGGTACCACTATAATATTCGGGCACCAGTAGAAATCCGTCGCTATTGGTATCGGCTACCGAAAGTCGTAGCGCACGCTGCTGGGTAAGGCTGAACACCTCAGAAAAATCCCACCAGTCATCACTTGATGCAGTTGACTCACGTACGGACTGCAGATCGCTCGAGACAAGGTGAACCATAGACGTCGGCCGTAAACGGGTGGGATCGGCGTCCGGACCCAGACCTACGACAAGCATGCCCTGTCCCACTGGGTGAAGCTCCTTTATCCAAAGTGGTTCAATTTGGTAGGGAATCGTATCTGGTGATCGATCCTTTCCCGAGAAAATGGTAAACCGCCGCTGTCTTCCATCAGCTACAACCACGTCACCCGAGACCTGATCGATAGCTATGGCGGAGAGCCCCAGGAACTCCCCCGGCCCCTGACCGGCGCTGCCGAGCGTTTCACGATACGCACCTGACGGAGAGAATACACGAATCTCTTGATCATTTCGATCAACCACGTAAATTTTTCCCTCGGCGTCAGTCGCCACGTGACGGGGCCCGGCGAAGAGGTACTCCGCGCCGGCCTGTTCGTCATCGCCAATACTCAGGTGCTCAACGAAACGAAACGAGGTCTCTTGCGCGGCTGCAGACGTGGGTACACAACCCAACGCCAGCAGTAGAGTCAATAAGACCACTGTCATACGCCGGTACCTGAAGACTGCATACTGCTTGTAAAAACAAATAAACATTATCGTTCAGCTTTTACGGGATGGGTTCTTCTTCGATCGGGTCGTCTTCAATAGGCGCCGGATAAGCATTGCAGTCGCCCCAAGTGTCAGTATTAACCTCACAATTGCCTTCGGAATCTATGAAACAATCTTGATAGCCAGTATCCGAACCGCTACCTACCCAACAACTATCTTCAGACCCACAATCTTTGCAATACACGCTCCCAGGCGCCCCCATGTACGCTCCGATCGACAGGAAGCAAAAAAGGAATGTCGCGAACAGCATCTTGGACTTCGAAAGCAATGTCATAGCCAATAGTCGTATGTAGCTGGGGTTTTAGTTGACTATCTCATGATGGGGGGGAGGGGGCAAATATTATGTTAAGATATAATGAATGTATTCCGGCACCTTTACCATAATACTCGCTTCGCGATCCACGCACATTATGAGGACGGCAGACGCGTTGCAAACTTCAACCCCCGCTTAACACGCCTGCACACGTCGGTCTTCCATGCGCCCGTTTTTGCCTTCTCGGGTCGCAGGAGTATGGGTATGTAGACCTATTTGTCGTCAAGAAACCGCTCCAGCGTGGGCACGAGGTTGTCCCCGCGAAGCTCGTTGCCGGTGGCCACCACGATGCCTTCCGGATCGATCAGGTAGTAGGTAGGATAGCCGCGGACGGCAAACTGGGTGCTGTAATCGCCGGCGTCATCCAGTATTTGCGGCCAGGTGATCTCCTCGTGGCGATCCAGCGCATTCGTGAGCGATTCCTCGCTTTCGTACGCGAAGCCCACGAGCTCAAACTGCTCACCCCCGAAGCGCTCGTACACGTCCGCAAGTTTGGGCAGCGCGTCGATGCACGGCGCGCACCAGCTTCCCCAGAAATCGAGCAGCACGTACTCGCCCTGCAGGTCGGCGCTGCTGAGGCTCGTTCCCGCCATCGTGGTCGCCTCCCAGGCCGGGGCCGGCTCGCCTTCGCGGACGGCTACCGGCGCCGCTGCTTCCTCGGATGGGCGGAGGCGTAGCTCGGTGCCCGCCGGATCGATATGAGCGACCTCCCACGTGGTACCCTCCAACTGCACGGTGGGAGCGAGGAAGTACTGCTCTTGCCTGAACATCCGCCCGCGGTCGATCGACACCACCTCGTCCGACCCCGAGCCGAGGTCCGCCGAGCCGCTGCCGTCGCGATCCACCGTGAGGTAGAAAAAATTACTGAACGTGGTCCCCAGTTGAGTGGAGACCCCGAACGGGCGTCCGTTCACCTGTCCCGCCCGATGAATCATCGGCTTCTGGATCAGGAAGACGGGGACGCCCTCGCCGATCTGCGCAACGATCTGCTCAGGGGCCTCCGTAGCGTGCCGAAGCGTCAGGTTCGCCGTTTCGCGCTTGGCGATGGCGGCCTCGTCATCCGTTAGCTGGACGGTGCCGTTCCATTCGACTTCGGACGTATCGGAGGGAATGGTGAGGATGCGATCCGTAGCGTCCAGCCGCTGATTGCGATCGTGGTCGAGGTACAGGGCCCACGCGCCGTCGTCCG
>JAAAOI010000222.1 GCA_009908945.1 Bacteroidota bacterium | reverse complement strand
TCGGCCCGATCGGCCGGTGGGACCTTTGTATGGGCGGCCTACCGCATCCGGCGCTGTCCGTCAGTCTTGTGGCGGCGCGTTGCGGGCGGTCAGAACGGGCTGCTTGGCGGTGCGCAGTACCCGCTCTGTCACGCTGCCCAGCACGAAGCGCCGAAGGGCGGAGCGCCCCTGGCTGCCCATCACGATCAGGTCGGTGGAGAGCGCGTCGGCCTTGCGGGTAATGAAGGCGGCCACCTCTCCCTCCTCTACGTGGAGCGCATGCGAGACCTCCGGGCCCTCCGTCTCCTCCACAAAGTCACGTAGCTCTTCGGTGGTATGCTCGATAATGTCCGGGTCCAGGTCGTGCACGCTCACCGAACTTGCCAGCGATACGGTGAAGGGCAAAGGCTCAATCACGTGCAGCACGTCCACGTGCGCGCCGTGATGTTGCGCCCAAGTTTTGGCCCGACTAAGGGCGATGCCAGCGGCTTCGGAGAAGTCGACGGGCACCAGCAAGCGCTGGATGGGGCGGGGCTCTGCGTCCTCCTCTTGCGCGCGGACGATCAGCGTATCGCACCGGCTTTCGTGCACCACCTGCTCAGCTACGCTCCCCAGCAAAAAGCGCTCGACGGCACGTCGGCCGTGGGTCCCCATTACGATGAGGTCCATGCCTTCTTCCTCGGCATACTCCAGGATAACCGGCGCAGCCGCCGCGCCCGGCGATAAGACCGGCTTGAGATGAACGTCTGGTGCGTCGACGGCCTGCACCATGTCCTCCAGGTGCTGCTCGGCGTCCTGTTGGGCCTCCCGAAAGAACTCCGGCATGCTGCCCGAGCCGGCATAGGCGCTGGGCAAGGGGCCTTCAACAAACGAGTGCTGGATGTGCAACACATGCAGCACGTGGACCTCGGCCTCATACCGGCGGGCCAGCCGTACGGCCTGTGCCAGCGCAGCTTCAGCGCTGTGCGAGAAGTCGGTGGGATGCAGGATGCGGGTGATGTCGGCCATAGGAGTGGGTGGCGGCTGTTAAGGGGAACGAGTGCTGACGCAGGCTTCTCTTAGGCAACGTAGTTTGGAAGGAGGAACCCGCCGGTGTGAGCTACGGCACCGCAGCCACCAGGTGGCCCCATTGGGTCTGGTTACAGGCCCAGATCTTGCAGACTCGAACGTAGGACGGCCGCGGATTGCTCCAGCCCTTTGCGCTCTGTCACGGACAGCTCGGGCATGATCTGCGCTTCCACACCACTGTTACCGACGACACAGGGAATGCTGAGGCAGACGTCTGCCAGGCCGTACCGGCCCTCGGTGCGCGTGCTAATGGGCAACACGCTCTTTTCGTCGCCCAGCACCGAGCGGATAATGCGGGTGATGACCACGCCGATAGCGCTGTCGGTGTGGCCCTTCCGCTCGATGATCTCATAAGCGGCGTCGCGGGCGCGTTCAAACAGCTGCTGCATGGCCGCCGCATGAAAGCGTCGACCGAGGACCTCGTGCGTTCGGATCATCTGCCCTCCGATGTTGGCGTTGCTCCAGATGGGCACCTCGCTATCCCCATGCTCGCCCAGGATGTAGGCATGTACCGACCGTGGATCCACGTTATAGTGGGCCCCCAGCAATGACCGGAAGCGCGCCGTATCGAGCAGGGTGCCCGTCCCAATCACCATGCGTGAAGGCCGCTTGCTGCGCAGCTGTGTCACGTACGTGAGCACATCTACCGGGTTTGTGGCCACCACGAGGAGACTGTCGGGCGCGTGCGTGTCCAGTTCGTCTACGATCTGGTCGAAGATGGCCGCGTTGCGTTCCAACAGGTGCAGGCGGGACTCGTCCGGCGACTGCTGGCTGGCGCCTGCGGTAATCACGATGACCTGCGCCCGGGCGAGGTCCTCGTACGAGCCCGCGCGCACGCGAGTGCTGCCCACCAGTATCTGCCCGTGCATCAGATCCATGGCCTCACCTTCGGCGCGGGCCTGGTCCATGTCCAGGAGAATGATTTCGCTGGCGAGGCGCTGGTTGAAGAGGGCGTAGGCTGCCGCGCGGCCTACATTACCGACGCCGACAATACCAATGGCGGTGCGCTGAATCATACTGGAAAGCTATTATTCAGAAATAAGAAGCCTGCTCCCCTGAACCTCACGCGTTGGGGGCCGCTGCATCGGGAAGGTAGACGTCAAAGCGAGTACCCACGCCTTTGGCCGTTTCGACGTGAATCGTACCATTTAGCAGCAGCACCAGCCGACGCGTGATGGGCAGGCCAAGGCCACTGCCCTGCTGGGTGTCATCAGGCGCAGCTTGCGTGAACTCGTCGAACAGGAACGGGAGAAAGTCGATGGGGATGCCCCGGCCTGTGTCTTCAACAGAAAGTTGCACGCCAGCGGCTGTGGCGAGGGCCCGAACCGTTACGCCTCCGGTCTCGGTAAACTTAATGGCATTATTGGTGAGGTTAATAAGCACGCGGCCCAGCAGAAACGCATCCGTCGTGATGGAAAGGCAGTCAGGGACCTCGCTCTTGAGGCGGAGGCCCTTGTCGTTGGCGGCGGGCTGCAGCATGCGTACCACTTCACGCACCTGCGCGTCGATGGCTGTAGGAGCCAAGGAAGGCTCCTCCTGCCCTGCCTCAAGGCGCGCCCAGTCCATCACCTCGTTAATAGAGTGCAGGAGCCGCTGGCCGCTGCTGCGAATGAGTCCGGCGATGTCGCGCTGGTCATCGTCGGCCGTTTCCGTCTCCAGCAGGTCCGCGAAGCCGATGATGCTGGTGAGAGGCGTACGCAGCTCATGGCTCATACTGTTGAACAGCGCCGTGCGGGCGCGCACCTGCTCCTCGGCCTGCCGCCGTTGCGCAATCAGGTCAGCTTCGTACTGTTTCTGCTCTGTGATGTCTTGCAGGGCCGAGAGCAGTGCCGCACGCTGCCGAAAGGTAACCGGCAGGATAGAAGCGCGAATCCAGAGCATGTGGCCGTCCGGGTGCCGGGCTTCAAAATCGAGCCGATGCACCTGCCCTGCGGTGCGAATCTGCTCCAGTATCTCGTCCCGCACAGATGGGTCTGCCAGATGGTCTGGCGTGTGTACGCCGTCAAGCCGGTCCCGGTCAATCCCAAACGTATCCAAAAAGCGGGCATTCACGTGCATGACCCGGCCGGTCGCCTGATCGGTGATTTGCATCGGGAGGGGGACCTGATCGATGACGTGCCGCAAGGTATCGGCGCGCTGGCGCGGGACGAGCGCTTCAGGATCGATGTCGACAGGCGTCCACGCGCACACGTAAGCCCACCGTCCTTTCCACAGCGTGGGATGTAGCGCAGCACGGGCGTGCGAACGCTGGCCGTCTGGGCGGCGCAGCGCCAGGGGGCTGGTTTCGCGCGCGGCGGACGGCGCGGCAGTGGCGGCGGCCGTGAATGCATCATACGAGGCCGACGGAAGCAAGCGCTGCAGCGACGGCATGGTCTCTCCATCGTCTGCATACCCGACCCAGCGGGTGAAGGCGGGGTTGGCCTCCAGCAGCTGCGTTCCGTCGGGCGTGCAGAGCAGGAGCGGCTGTGGATCGCGCCGAAAGCGCTCCGCTGCCTGGTAGTGGAGATAGTGCTGGGTGATAATCGCCACCGCCAGCCGAGCAAAGCGCTGTAGCGCGCCCAGCCGCTTATCGGTGATGGGCTCCAGGCTGCGCCCGCCCACGGCCAGGGCCCCGACGATCAGGCCTTCCGGCTCACGGAGCGGAACTGCCACATATGATTGCACGAGCGCCTCGGGGCCTGTCACCAGGGGGTGCCCCTCCCACTGGGCCATGGCCTGCGCATCTGGCACGACGAGCGGCCTCCCTGTCGTCAACACGTCGGCACTGAGGGCCTGATCCAGCGGCCGCTGCGAGAGGGCCGTGCCCTGAGAAGCCACATGCCGAACGGTATCGCCGTCCCGCAGGCTCACCATAACCACCGCCCCTCCAAACCGCTGCTGCACCAGCGCCATGAGGTCATCGAAGGCGTCGGGCGGCAGATGGGCGCTGCGTTGCAACCGGTTCAGCACCTGCTGGTGAGCAGCGGAAAACGCCATGATTGGTCTGCCGGTTGCACGGCGTTTTTGGGAGGCATACGAATCCTTACGGCGCTACTTGTACCCGCGGGGTTGCCGGGCGGCCCGTCTTGCGGCCCCATGACGCCGCCAGCGTCGTAGCCTAACGGCGCAGAGCCGCGAGCGTTTTAGCGGCAGCCGCTGGCCTCCTCAGTGGCCAAGGCAGCCGGTTCGGCGCACCGCAACAACAAACGCGCAGCCCGGCGCATGCCCGGCTGCGCGCAATCACGCCTGTCCTCCTACGGGAGCGTTTAGACGTTCGGGCCGGCTTCTACGATCTCGCTGGCGCTGTCCTGCGCGTACGGCTCAAAGTTGTCCTTGAAGAGCTTCGCCAGCTTCTTGGCCTGCTGGTCGTATGCCTGCGCGTCGTCCCAGGTATTACGCGGCACCAGGATCTCATCCGGGACGTCAGGGCAAGATGTGGGGATAGACAGTTTGAAGACCGGGTCCTCCGTCGTTTCGGCGCCTGCCAGGGCTCCGCTATGGATAGCGTCGATGATGGAGCGGGTGTGCGACAGGTCGATGCGCTTCCCCGTGCCATAGGGGCCGCCGGTAAGCCCCGTGTTCACAAGCCAGGCTTTGCTCCCGTGGATGCGCATCTTCTCGGCGAGCAGCTCCGCATACTTGCTCGGGTGCCATACGAGGAAGGGCGCGCCAAAGCATGCCGAGAAGGCGGCCTGTGGCTCTTCTACGCCGACCTCGGTGCCGGCTACCTTAGCGGTGTAGCCACTGATGAAGTGATACATGGCCTGCTCGGGCGTCAGTGAGCTGACGGGCGGCAGTACGCCAAAGGCATCATAGGTGAGGAAGATGATGTTGTCCGGATGATGGGTAACGCATGGGATCTTAGCGTTGTCGATGAACTCGATCGGGTACGAAGCGCGAATATTCTCCGTGATGCTGGTATCCTCATAGTCAACATCGCGCGTGCCTTCGTGATAGCGCACGTTCTCCAGCACGGTCCCAAACCGGATCGCATTGTAAATCTCGGGCTCGGCCTCCTCCGACAGCCCAATGGCTTTTGCGTAGCAGCCTCCTTCGATGTTAAAGATGCCATCCTCGTCCCAGCAGTGCTCATCGTCACCGATCAGGGCCCGGTTCGGATCGGCCGACAGGGTGGTCTTGCCAGTGCCTGAGAGCCCGAAGAAGAGCGATACGTCTCCTGCTTGCCCCTCGTTGGCGGAGCAATGCATGGACAGGACGTCCTTCGCGGGCATCAGGTAGTTCATCACCGTGAAGATGCCCTTCTTCATTTCTCCAGCGTACTCCGAGCCAAGAATGACCATCTGCTCTTGCTCGAAGCTGAGGTCAACACTTGTGCTTGACGCCATCCCTTCGGTGAATGGGTTGGCCGGGAAGCGGCCGGCGTTGTAGACGACAAAGTCTGGCTCCCCAAAATCTTCCAGCTGCTCTTGGGTTGGCCGGATCAGCATGTTATGCATGAAGATGGCGTGGTAGGGCCGCGTGCAGATAATGCGCACGTTGATGCGGTGCTCCTCATCCCAACCAGCGTAGCCGTCCACCACGTAAAGGGGGTCGCACAGGTTGAGGTAATCGATCGCACGCTGGCGGTTCACCTTAAAGGTGTGCTCGTCGAGCGGAATGTTGATTTTACCCCACCAGATGTCCTCCTTGGAGTCGGGGTGGCGGACGACGCGCTTGTCGGTGGGGCTTCGTCCCGTTTTCTCACCGGAGGTAATTACAAGCCCCCCATTGTTCGCGATGGACGATCGCTTATCGTTCTTGATAGATAGTTCATAGAGCTCCGCCGGGGATGCGTTACGGATAACGTGGTCAGCGGTGATGTCGTGTTTGCTCAGGTCAAGTGCAGCCATAGGCTCGGCAGCGGCGTGAGGAGTGAAGTGGTGATACGAACCGACGCGTTCAGCGTATGCAAAAGCGCTTTCAGAACGGTATGTCGTTCTGTTTGCAGGCTACGATCAATGCGCGCGGTAAAAATTGCTACATGAATATATACAGACGGCCAGACAGTGCTGCAAATATTCTGTGGAGCCTGAAGCGCGGGTCTGTATGCAGGCCTTCATCCTATAGGTTGTCCAGCTCAACTGCAACAGGGGCTATGCTACAGCACGTGTGGAGGCAAACCGCACGCCGGCGTCGGCCATGGCCTTGCGTGCCTCCGCCCTTGACCCTTCCGTGTCAATCGCGCGCGTTGCTTCCTCTACCACTGTTACCTCGTAGCCGAGCGTGCGGCCATCTACGGCCGACCAGTGCACGCAGAAGTCTTCCGCCAGTCCCACCAACACCACGTGCTCGATGCCGCGCGTCTGCAGGTAGCCGTGCAGCCCGGTGGGCGTCTCCTGGTCGTTCTCAAAGAAGGCCGAGTACGAGTCGATCTCGGGCCGAAACCCTTTGCGCAAGATAAGCTCAGCCGGCTCTGTATGGAGGTCCGGGTGAAACGCCGCGCCCGTGGTGCCCTGCACGCAGTGGTCCGGCCAGAGCACCTGCGTGCCATACGGCATGGTGGTGGTCTCCATCGGCTGTTTACCTTCATGGGCCGACGCAAACGACCGATGGCCTTCCGGATGCCAGTCCTGGGTGAGTAGCACGTGGTCGAAGGAGGGCATCAGCCGATTGATTACCGGCACGATGAGGTCCCCCTCTGGCACGGCGAGGGCCCCGCCAGGGCAGAAGTCGTTCTGCATGTCAATTACAAGCAGGGCACGCATAAGCAGTCACCGAGAAGCGTGAAGCAAAAAGCGAGACGGGGCCTTCGACAGAGGCAACCAAAAACGCCCATCGCCTAAGCAGACGACGGGCGTGGAGCGGAAGACGGGATTCGAACCCGCGACCTTTTGCATGGCAAGCAAATGCTCTACCAACTGAGCTACTTCCGCGCTGTGTACTGTTACGTGCTGCGCAGTAGGACACGAAGTATACGTCGGATGTGTTTCCGGAGTCAAGGACCGTTTCTACTTTCATCCGAATCTCAAACAGCCGGCCGGAAGCACGCCGCTTGCGCATCAAAAGCCGATGCGGCGTTTGGTGTGGGCCGCATCGTTTGGCTTCTCGGATGCTTCTAACTCAATAGTGTAGGTAAGGGCCAAGGGCTGAGCGCCTTGTGCTTCCCAGAACGTGCGGCCGGTGGTGTTCTCCGCCAGCACGCCCAGGCGCAAGCGGTCGGCATTGAGGGATTCAGCCCAGGCCCGGAGGGCCTCGACGAGAGCATCTCCGTGCCCGTCGCCCCGAAACTCTGCTGCCACATACACATCGTCGATGTATACCTCTGCGCTCTCGGCCAGGATGGGCGGCGGCCCCCACCGATGCGCGTGGGCGAAGCCCGCGATCGTATCGTCAATTTCCGCCACCAGGAATTTCCGCGTGCTGTCTTCCAGCCACAGCGGGAAATCGTTGCGCCAGCGGTCCACGGCGTCATCAGCCATGGCCACGCGCTGCTCCACGACGGTCTGCTCTTCCAGAAAAGCCCGCCATAGCGCCGCTACGGCGTCAGTATCGGAGGGACGGGCGGGGCGAATGGTAGCGTCAGGCATAAACAGAGCCAGGGAATAGGAAAGAATCAAGGGCGATACGTCAGCGGGTCGCCTGCACGGCCGCTGCGCGGGGCTGCAGATAGCCGCGCTCGGCCAGCAGCTCGGCGTTTAGGACGGCGCCGCCGGCCGCGCCGCGCACGGTATTGTGCACGAGGGCGATGAACTTCACGTCCAGCACTTCGCAGGGGCGGATGCGGCCGATGGATACGTTCATGCCCTTGCCCAGGTCGGCGTGGCGGCGCGGCTGTGGGAAGGAGGGCTCGTCGAACACGCGCAGCAACCGCTCCGGCGCCGACGGCAGGTGAAGCGCGGCGATGGGGCTCTCGTGCGTGAGGAACGCGTCCCGCACCTCCGCAGGGGAGGCCGGCTGCGCCAGCTTCACCGAGATGCACTCCAGGTGGCCTTCCAGTACGGGCACGCGGGTACACTGCGCGCTCACCGCAAGGTCCGCCGGCTGTACGGCCCCGTCCTTCAGGGTCCCGAAGAGCTTGCGGGGTTCGGTGGTCAGCTTGTCCTCCTCGCCTCCGATGTACGGCACCACGTTCCCCAGCGCATCCAGCGAGGAGACGCCGGGATAGCCCGCGCCCGAGAGCGCCTGCAGCGTCGTGACCTGCACCTGCGCCACGCCAAAGCGCTGCACGAGCGGGTGGAGCGCACAGACCAGCCCTACGGTCGAGCAGTTGGGGTTGGTGACGATGTAGCCATCGGTCGTCTGCTGCTCGAGCAGCGCGGCGTGGTCCGGGTTGACCTCTGGGATAAGCAGCGGCACGTCGGGCGCCATGCGGTAATTCTTGGCGTTGGAAATTACCGGATAGCCCGCCTCGGCGAAGGCCTGCTCTATCGTCCCCGCCACGTTGGAGCTCAGCCCCGAAAATACGAAGTCGCAATCCAACCCCGGCTCGCCCAGCACGACTTCCTGCTCGGCGATAGCTTCTGGGATGGGCGTGTTTCCAATCCACTCGGTGGCCTCGTGATACGGTCTGCCCGCGGAGCGCTCAGAAGCAGCCAACGCGGTGACGTCAAACCACGGGTGGTCATTCAGAATCTGTACAAACTTTTGTCCGACAGCGCCGGTGGCGCCCAGGATACCTACAGTCAAACGGTGCGACATAAGCTCGGGTAGAAAACTAAGATACAAGTGCTCCGGTGCGAGTGATGGTGCAGCGCACGATCGGGCGTGCATGAATGCGGGATGCCCCTCACGATGCCAGCGATGTGATGCGCTTGGTAAAGCCTACGGGTACCACGAGCGTGCCCTTCTCTGTAGGCGCACGAGTACACCGCACATGCAGGGGAATGTTGCCGGCCACCAGCGGGTCGAAGGATTGGGGATGCATGCCAAGCTGCCCGGCCCGTGCCAGGGCCTGGGCGTCGGGCAGGTCGAGCTGATGGATCGGCTCCGCAGTGGCGTCCTGTGCGGGGTCTGCGGTGTAGAGGCCGCGGACGTCCGTCCACCGCTCCAGCAGGTGGGCGTCGAGGGCTTGTGCCAGTAGGGCCGCCGAGTAGTCACTTCCGCCCCGCCCCAGCGTAGTCGTCCGGCCCTCCGCGTCGGCCCCGATGAAGCCGGTAACCACCGGCACCCCATCGTCCTGCAGCTGAGCGCGCCAGTCCGTGACCTGTAGCCGCGTCACACGGGTATCCACGACGGCGCGGCCGAAGGTGCTGTCGGTGCGTACCAGGGCAGCCGCGTCCTGCGCGACCGACGGCACGCCTGCGTCACGTAGCGCAGCGGCCACCAGGGGCGCCGACAGGCGTTCGCCGATCGCAAGGACAGCATCGCGAAGGTCAGCGCTCGGCCGACGAGCAGGTAGCTGCGTTAGGATGGAGGTATACCGGCTCAGGCGCTCCTGCAACTGTGCGGTATAGCGCTGCAGGGCCGGGCGCCGGAGCACCCCGCTGGCCACCACGTGATGGCGCGTGTAGAGATACCGCAGGGCCGCATCCGGGTCTGCGGTCTCCGGCGCGCGGGCCAGCCAGCCGGCCAGGGCATCTGTAACACCGCTCAGGGCCGACACCACCAGCACCAACCGGTGATGGGGCCGCCCATTCTTTACGATCGTGGTAAGCGACCGTAGTCCATCAGCAGAGCCTACCGAGGTGCCGCCAAACTTCAGTACTTTCATTTCGAAGGGGAGCGAACGTCAGAAAACGAGGGCGGAGCATGGATGGCGGGTGTGTGCTGCTGCCAGGAGCGAATGAATGCATTCAACGAGCCTAACGCAATGAGGAAGGCATCGTGGCCGTGGGGTGAGGAGAGCACAGCGAGCTCAGCGTTCGGCAGATGCTCGACCAGCTCCTCCTGCTCCTGCAGCGGATACAGCACATCCGAGTCGATGCCCACCACGAGCGTCGGCTGCGTGATGTGCCGGAGCACGTCGCGATAGGCGCCGCGGCCTCGGGCCACGTCGTGCGTATCCATCTGGCGCGTCAGGTCCACGTAGCAGCCCGGGTCAAACCGGTGGGCCAGTTTTTGGCCTTGATACCGGAGGTAGCTCTCCACAGCAAACGGCGCCTCGGGCGTATCCATATGATCGCGGCCAAAGCGCTCAGCGAAGGAAGCCCGGGACCGGTAGGAGACCATGGCACTCATGCGGGCAGCAGAAAGGCCGGCCACGGGCGGATCGTCCGGAGGGTAGGCCCCGCCCCGCCACTTGGGGTCGGCATAGATGGCCTGCCGCTGCGCCTCACTCCACCCGATGCACCAGGCCGAGTGCCGCCCGCCGACGGCGATGGGCACCAGCGACCGTACGAAGCGCCCTTCAAAGGCCCACTCCAGCACCTGCATCCCGCCCATCGATCCGCCAACGACGCAGGCGACCTGCGCCACACCCAGGTGGTCGAGCACCTGGCGATGGGCACGAACGGTATCGCGGATCGTCACCTCTGGGAAGTCGGGGCCATACGGCTGCCCGGTAGCCGGGTTGTCGGTCAGCCGTGAGGCCGTGCCATACGGCGAGCCCAGGACGTTAGCCGCGACGATGAAGTGCTGCGCAGGGTCGAGGGCGCCGCCGGGCGCCAGCAAGGGGCCCCACCACGCGTCTACGTGGACGTCGCCGGTGAGGGCGTGGCAGACGACCACTGCGTTATCAGCGGCGGCATTTAGCGTGCCCCAGGTGCGGTACACGACGGGCACCTTGTGCAGCACGCCCCCACGCTCCAGCGGCAGCTCGGGCACCACAATCCGGCGCACCGCCCCGTTGCGTGAGGCGGCTGGGGCGCCAGGCGGCGGGGCAGCCGGCTGTTTCGGGTTTTCATTCGATGAGGAGGGCATGTGGGTTAGGCCGGCTGCAGATCCGTTACGCGGTCGAACGCCTGGGCAAAGTCGTCCTTGATGTCGTCGATGTGCTCGATGCCCACTGACACGCGGACCAGGTCGGGACGTACCCCGGCCGCGACCTGCTCTTCCGCGGCCAGTTGCTGGTGCGTGGTCGAGGCCGGGTGGATGACCAGCGTCTTCGCATCACCCACATTGGCCAGATGGCTGGACAGCTCCACGTTCTCAACAAACGCCCGGCCGCCCGCCGCCCCTTGCTGCACGCCAAACGCAAGGACCGCGCCATAGCCGTTGCTCAGGTAGCGTTGCGCCCGCGCGTGGTACGGGTGATCTTCCAGCCCGGGGTAGCTCACCCATGATACCTCGGGGCGCTCTTGCAGCCACCGCGCCAGGGCGAGGGCGTTCTCGCAGCTCCGGTCCACACGGAGCGAGAGCGTCTCCAGGCCCTGCAGCAGCAGAAAGGCGCCAAACGGATTCTGGGCCGGCCCGAAGTCGCGCAGGCCCTCCACCCGCGTGCGAATGATGAACGCGACATTGGTGTCCAGCACGCCGTCCGGCCCGAACGTTTCCCAGAAGTTAAGGCCATGGTAGCTGGGGTTGGGTTCGGTAAACTCCGGGAAGCGGCCGTTATCCCACGGGAAGGACCCACCATCTACAATGACCCCCCCGACGGTGGTGCCATGGCCGCCAATCCACTTGGTAGCACTGGCCGTCACGATGTCGGCGCCATGGTCTAACGGGCGTACCAGGTACCCCCCGGCGCCAAACGTATTATCGACGACTACCGGCACGCCGTGGCCGTGGGCTATCTCGGCAATCCGCTCGAAGTCGGGAATGTTGAACCGCGGGTTGCCAATGCTTTCAAGATACACCGCCTTTGTTCGCTCGTCAATGAGCGAAGCGATCGAGTCCGGGTCGTCACCCTCGGCAAAGCGCACCTCAATGCCGAACCGCGGGAAGGCGTTTTTAAACTGGTTGTAGGTGCCGCCGTACAGGTAGCTCGTGGAGACGATGTTGTCGCCTTGGCTGGCCAGCGTGTTCAGCGCCAGAAACTGCGCCGACTGGCCGCTGGCTGTGGAGAGCGCAGCCACCCCACCTTCGAGCGCGGCTACCCGCTTCTCAAAGACATCATTGGTGGGGTTCATGATGCGGCTGTAGATGTTGCCAAATTCTTTGAGGGCAAAAAGGTCGGCGCCATGCTCCGCATCGTCAAACGTGTACGACGTGGTGGCATAGATGGGCACGGCGCGGGCGTTGGTGCTGCCGTCGGGGGCCTGCCCGGCGTGTACTTGCAGCGTATCGAAGTGGAGCGGCTTGGACGATCCGTTCGTTTCGTGTCCGTTTGTTGACATGGGTTGGGCAGATGAGGTGTGGAGAGCGCGAACATATGCGCACCCAGATTGCCAGCGCCATCGTGCGAGCCCGCTGCCGGACGGGCATAAAAATGCCCCTTCCGCGCAGAGGGGCGGAAGAGGTCAGAAGCAGCTCTACAGAACTGCATGCACTCCCCCGCTCATCTCTCCTCGCGCCTTGTACGTACTGGCCTGAGGTAGGAAGTGGCACCTTTCCATGCGCGATTGGGGAACGCACGGCGGTTGCCAGGGCATCAACGGGCCTACTCCCTCCGCCCTTCTGGATGAGCTATGGATCAACATCGTGTCATAGTGCGTGGCTCAACACGGCGCATTCGGCGGGGTTCCATGAGGACGCGGAGGGCGTGGGCCAGGTAACGCCATTCCAACAATCACACATACCGGGACCCTGCCCCGCGTCTTTGCTCGAGCCCGCGGTCTGCCAGCAGCACGCACAAGTGATGCATCCTTCCCGGAGGCGTGGCATACAAACGCCCGTCGCTCGTTTCTCTCACGCATTTCTCTACTCTTCTGTGGCTACACGTATCGATGGGCGCGCTATCGCACAAACGGTTCGCATGGAAGTGCAGGCTGACGTTTCGTCCTGGACCGCTGCCGGACACCGCCCGCCCTGTCTACGGGTGATCCTGGTGGGGGATCACCCCGCCTCTGCCTCGTACGTTCGCGGCAAGCGAAAGGCGGCAGCGGAAGTGGGGATCGACAGCGAAACGCTCCGCCGGCCCGACACCATCACGCAGGACGAGCTGCTGGCACTCATCGGGGAGCTTAACGCGGATGACGCCGTGGATGGCATCCTGGTGCAGCTCCCCCTGCCCGAGCATATCGATGCCGATGCTGTCATTGAGGCAGTGGACCCAGCGAAAGACGTGGACGGCTTCCACCCAGAAAACACGGGCCGGCTTTTTATTGGGGCCCCGCGCTTCATCCCGGCCACGCCGTTTGGAATCATGGAGCTCCTGCGCCGCTCGGATGTCGTGATTGAAGGGGCGGAGGCTGTGGTGGTCGGGCGCTCCAACATTGTCGGCAAGCCGATCGCGAGCCTGCTGGGCCAGCGCGATGCCAATGCTACCGTCACGCTGTGCCACAGCCGCACCCGAGACCTCGCCCTGCATACGCGCCGAGCGGACATTCTGATCGCGGCCGTGGGCCGCCCCAACCTCATCACAGCTGAGATGGTGAAGACTGGCGTCACCGTTATCGACGTGGGCATCAACCGCGTAGACGATGCCTCCCGCGAGCGCGGCTACCGCCTGGTGGGCGACGTCGACTTCGAGCAGGTCGCGCCCAAGGCGGCCCGGATCACCCCTGTTCCTGGCGGGGTAGGGCCGATGACCATCGCGATGCTGCTGCGCAACACCCTCACAGCCGCTCAGACCTCCCCTGTAGCGACGTAGCCTTTTCCTCGGACGCGCCCCTCGCCCTCTTTATCATGCCTCAAGACGTTCCCGATAGACTCGGCGTGGATGCCCTCATGGCCGGGCAAGATACGACGGACCAAGCTGCCGACACGCTCTTCACCACCCCCACGATCGACGACGACTCCGCCTTCGATCAGTTTGGGCGCGGCGTAGAAGAAGCCGGACGGCTGGCGCGGGAGGGCGAATGGGGCCTGTTCTGGGACATCCTGTACCAGAGTGCAGCTGAGTTGCTGGTCGACTTCGTCCCGAACCTGCTGCAGGCGGTGCTGCTCCTCATCATTTTGGTGGTGCTGTACCGCGTTGCAGATCGGCTCCTGACAAGCGTGTTGGACCAGGCCTCCAGCGTTGAACCCGGGTTGCAAAGCCTCCTCCTAAAGAGCTTTCGCGTGATCGCGCTGGTGCTCATTGGGATCTCGGTGCTGCAGCAGTTCAACATCGACGTGACGGCCCTGCTGGCCGGGCTTAGCATCGCCGGTATCGCGCTTGGGTTCGCCGCGCGCGACACGCTGGAGAACTTCATCTCAGGCGTTACCATCTTGCTGGACCGCCCCTTCCGCGTGGGCGACCGCGTTGAAATCGAAGACACCTACGGCCGCGTGGAGGAGATCACCCTCCGCTCTACCCGCGTCCGCACCCAGCGCGATGAGATCATGGTGATGCCTAACATTCAGATGATCAACCAGAAGCTCATCAACCACTCGATGCTGGGCACCGTGCGCATAGATGTGCCGTTTGGCATCGCGTACAAGGAGTATCCGACGAAGGCACGCGACATCGTGATGGAGATCATGGACGAGGAAGATCCGCGTATTGACTACAGCCGCAGGCCCACGGTCGTTGTGACTTCGCTGAGCGACTCCAGCGTCGATATGATGCTGCGCTTCTTTCTGCGCAATCCGGACCTCGAAATTCCCGTCCGGTTCGAGTACATCGAAAAAATTCGCGAGGCGCTGCGCGAGCATGACGTGGAGATCCCCTTTCCCCACTTGCAGCTCTTCGTGGACGAGGCCAAGGCCTTCGAAGACTCGTTCCTCATGGCCCCTACGCCTCAAGTCCCGTCCGCTCCCTCCTCCTCCACGAAAGACGACGCATGAGCTGCTCCCGAATCGTTGCTGGCGCGTGCTGGGCACTGCTGTTCCTTCTGCTCAGCACCGACGTCCTCGCGCAGGTCAATACAGAGTCGATGCGGCGGGCAGAGGTAGACGGATTTACGTTGCGGTTTGGCGGCACCCTCGCGTATCAACAAGGCAACTCGGACGTTTTTGAGACCGACGTGAACGGGCGCGTGGATTACCGGGCCCGCCGGCAATACATGTTTCTGAATGCCAGTCAGCGCTTCGCTCGCAGCGACGGCGGCACCTTCCGGAACCGCGCGTTTGCGCACCTTCGGTACAACTACGAAGCTACCCGACGGCTCACCGGGGAGGTGTTTACCCAGATCGAGCGGGATGCCTTCACCCGACGGCGCGTGCGGCTGCTTGGGGGCCTGGGGCCGCGCATCCGGTATGCCCAGACCGACCGCTGGCACCTCTTTCAGGGCACGACGCTGATGTACGAGTTTGAGTCGCTGGACCCTACCAGCGTAGGCGACCGCGCACCGGATACCAACCGCGTGCGGTGGAGCAATTATCTGAACCTGCGGGTGCGCCTGAGCGAGTACGCCTCGTTAGTCGGCACCGTGTACGTGCAGCCCTGGCTGTCCGATTTCAGCAATATCCGCATCCTGCATGAGGCGCTGCTGTCGTTCCGCATCACGCGCCATCTTTCGTTCCAAACGTCGTTCGATCTGCGCTACGACAGCCGTCCACCGCTGGAGGTGGAGGATCTGGACATTGCGCTGCGCCAGGGCTTCGTGCTCACGCTGTGACTCTTCCTTTCAGGCGGACCATGCGCACCGTGCTCAACGTCTTGCTCATCTTGGCCGTCACGTATGTACTTATCGTTGGACTGATGTACAGCTTTCAGGAGCGGCTCCTTTTCCTCCCCAGCAGCACCCTAAGGGCCACACCGGCCGATCGGGGGCTTGACTACGACGATGTCACCATCCCCACTGATGATGACGAACGGCTGCACGCCTGGTGGATCCCCGCGACCAACGCACGCGGCACGCTCATCGTCTCCCACGGAAACGCCGGCAACATCTCCGGCCGCGTAGACGTGGCGCGCCTGCTTCACGACCTCGGGCTGAACGTCCTTCTGTACGACTATCGGGGCTATGGACAGAGCACGGGCCAAGCCTCGGAAAACGGGCTATACCGCGACATCGAAGCGGTGTGGCACTATGCGACCGAGACGCGCGGCCTTGCGCCGGAGGGCCTCGTGCTTTTCGGCCGCTCGCTCGGCGGCGCGCCCTCGACCTACCTCGCCACCCGCGAGACCCCTGCCGCGCTGGTGCTTGATTCAGCCTTCACGTCGGTGCCTGATGTGGCGGCGCACCACTACCCGTTCTTACCGGTGCGGCAGCTGGCCTCGCTCTCGTTCGACAACGAAGCGCGCTTGCCGGACGTCACGGCGCCGGTGATCATCCTCCACAGCCCCGACGACGAAGTGATTCCCTACAGCCAGGGTGAACGCCTGTACGAGGTTGCGAACGAACCGAAGGCGTTTCTGCAACTTGAGGGCGCGCACAACGAGGCGTTCTTCCGGTCGGAGCACCTCTACCGGACGGAGCTGGCGGCGTTTCTCGCCGCTCACCTACCCGCCCGGTCATCAGGCCTCCGGTAACGCCCCGCCGCTCTGCTCACTGGTCGATGGCTGCTGTGCCTTCTCCTGCTGAACTTAAGACGTACTTAGACGCGCTCGTAGACCGCTACGAGCAACCCGCGTTTATTGCGGATGACCCCATTGCCATCCCTCATGGATTCGACGATCCGCGCGATCGGGAGGTCATCGGGCTCTACGCCGCACTCCTGGCGTGGGGGCGGCGGGCAACCATCATGAACAAGCTGGAGGAGCTGTGCGAGCGGATGGACTATGCGCCCCACGCCTTCGTCAATAACTTCGACCCGGAGCGCGATCGGGCAGCGCTGGATGGCTTCGTGCACCGCACGTTTCAGCCTACCGATGCGTTCTGGCTGACCCACAACCTGAGCCTCCTACTACGGCAGCATGGGACCATAGAACACCTCTTTGCACGGCACCTACCCTCGGAGGCTCCGGACGTTGGGCCCGCCATTCAGGGGTTTAGCGAATCGGTGATGCGTGCCCATCTGGAGACGCCGCAGCGCCTGCGTAAGCACCTCGCCCGCCCCAACGCCGGAAGCGCCTGCAAGCGCCTCGCCATGTACTTGCGGTGGATGGTACGGCCTGGGCCGGTGGACTTTGGGCAGTGGACCGCTGTATCAACCGAACAGCTGGTTTTACCGCTGGACGTGCACGTGGGGCGGCAGGCGCGCGCCCTCGGGTTCATCGAGCGGCGTTCCAACGACTGGAAAGCGGTGCAGGTGCTCACCAACCGGTGCCGCCTGCTGGATCCAACCGACCCAGCCCGTTACGACTTTGCGTTCTTCGGCGTAGGAGCCTACGAGGATGCGTTGGATCCGGCGTTCACTGGGGTCAATGCCATCGACTTTACCTCGCCCCCTACGCTGCGGTAGCTCCGGTTAAAGTACAGGACGGGGTCCTGCTGCATCCCTTGAGCCTGAATCTCTTCTACCTGGCCCACAAAGATGCTGTGGTCACTCACCGGGTAAGATGCGTGGAGGGTGCACACGAACGAGGCCAACACGTCACGCAGGTGCGGGAGGCCGTCGCGCCATTCCACATCTACCGGGTCGAACTGCTGTGCTGGTGTCAGGTCGGGCAGGGCAAAGTGGTTGGCCAGATGAGCCTGCTTATCCGTCAGCAGATGCACAGCAAACTGGCCCACATCCAGAATCAGGTCGTGTGAGTTGGCCTCTTTGTGCACATTGAAAGACACCAGCGGTGGATCGAGCGAGACACTGGTGAACGACCCGATGGTAATACCGCGAGGTTCATCACGGGCGGCGCAAGTGACCACCGTCACCGGCGATGCAAACCGCCGCATGACCGTCCGTAACTGGTTTCCGTCCACCGAAGAAGAACTCATAGTAAAAGCAAGGCCGGTAAAGCTGAAACAGGTGTAGTGCGGCGGTACTGAGCCGCCGCGAGGTCGGTTTCAGAGAGACCAGAACGTTGCGCTCGGTCTGGCCCTACCTCCATCGGCACGCTATCACGGCATCCTTATATACATCTTACTTAAATACATCTTTGACGCGGTTGAAGAACGATTTCTGCGTCTTGCGCGACTCCGGCGCTGGTTCAAACTCTGGCGCGTCAGCCCAGGTGTTGAGTGTAGCGCGCTGCTCGGCCGTAAGCTCTTCCGGGGTCCATACGTGGAGGCGCACCAGCTGATCACCGCTGCGTTGGCTGTTGAGCTCGGGCAGGCCTCGGTTGCGCATGCGCAGAACCTTGCCGCCCTGTGTACCGGGGTCCACCTCCAAGGTCGCCGTGCCTTCCAGGGTGGGGACATCGATCTCCGTACCCAGGGCCGCGTCCGGGAAAGAGATGTGATGGTCGTAATAAATGTCCAGCCCCTCCCGCACAAAGTGGTCGTGGGGCCGCTCCTCGATCTCCACTCGGAGGGCGCCTGCCGGTCCGCCCCGCAGGCCAGCGTTGCCCGCGCCGCGCATCGACAGGTAGTTGCCTTCCATCGCGCCTGCTGGCACCGGGATCGTGATGGTTTCTTCGCCCCGCCGGCGCCCTTCGCCCCGGCACTGCGGGCACGGGTCTTCAATGACCCGCCCTTCCCCCTGACAGTTGGGGCAGGGCTGTACATTCACGAACTGGCCGAAGACGCTCCGCGAGACCTGCCGCAGCTCCCCGCGCCCCTCGCACGTGCTACAGGTCCGATAGCCGCCCTCGCCATCACGTGCGCCCGTGGCGTCGCAGGCGTCGCACTTCATGAGCTTCTTGACCTTTACCTTTTTCTCAGTTCCTTCCGCAATCTCCTCCAGCGTCAGGGGTAGGGTGATGCGCAGGTCAGTCCCGCCGCGGGCCCGCTTGCGCGAACGCCGTCCGCCTCGCTGCCCGGCGAAGATATCCTCGAAGATGGTGCCTCCAGCGCCCCCACCAAAGATGTCGTTGAACGCGTCGAAGATGTCGTCCACATCGCGGAAGCCTGCACCGCCGCCATTGGCGCCCACGCCTTGGTGACCGAAGCGGTCGTACGTTGCGCGCTTCTCGTCGTCAGAGAGGACACTGTACGCTTCCGAGGCTTCCTTAAATTTGGCTTCGGCTTCGTCATCATCCGGATTTCGGTCGGGATGGTACTCGAGCGCCAGCTTGCGGTACGCTTTCTTTATTTCTTTAGCCGAAGCGCCTTTGTCAACGCCAAGGATCTCGTAATAGTCGCGGGGCATGAAGTGTGGGAAGTGACCGATGAAAGACAGTGCGTGCCAAGGGATCGTGGCGTCGCTTGGTCGGGATCGTACGTGCTCAGGCGGCCACGATGACCTGTGAGTGACGCAGGATCCGCTCGCCCATGCGGTAGCCGGTGCGGATCTCTTGCAGTACCGTACCCGGCTCTGCGTCGTCGGGAGCGGGCTGCTGCATCATGGCTTCGTGCAGCTGTTCGTTGAAGGGCTGGCCTTCGGCTTCGATAGGCTCCACGCCAAGCCGCTTGAGTTCGTCCAGAAACTTCTGGCGGACCTGCTGCACGCCCTCACGGAGCGACGAAAAGGCTGGACCCGTGGTGTCGGCCTCGGCCTCAAACTCATCGGCTGCCTGTAGCGAGCGTTCGAGATCGTCCAGCACCTCCAGCATGGGCAGGATGACTTGTCCTTGGCCCACATCGATAAGCTGGGCTCGCTCGCGCTGCTGGCGGCGCTTGTAGTTCTGGAACTCCGCCGCCTGCCGCAGCAACTTTTCTTGGGCTTCATCGCGTTCGGCGCGGAGGCGTTCCAGATCGGCCTCCAACTGCTGCAGGGGGTTGGCAGCATCTGCTGCAGCCGGGTCCGCTTCCTCTGCTTCGACTGCCCCCGGGTCAGGTGCGTCGGTAGCGTCGGTAGGGGCAGCGGCCGAGTCGGTGCCCTGCTCCTCGTCAGAGACCTCCGTCATATCGGACCTGCTGCGGTTGCTTTGCTCATTGTAAATATCTTCTGGGGATTGTTGGGTGCTCATAAAGGGGCTATAGAAAGTTACGCGTAAGAATGTCGGTACTGCAGCATATCGGTGTGGCGGGCATACGCTACATACGCTCCGATGTGGCCGGTTGGCTCAGGAGCTGCGCCATCGCTTCAACAAGCGCGATGATGTGATCGTATTTCATGCGGGTGGGGCCGATGACCCCAATGGTACCCACGGTATCGCCGATGGTGTACGGCGCCGTGACCACCGAATAGCGCTCCACCTTCGCATCGCTGTGCTCCTTTCCGATGCTGATGGTGGCACGCTGGGAGCCCTCGGGAGCGGTGCGCCGATGATCCTCCAACCAGTGCACCACATAGTGCTCATCCTCCAGCAGCCCGATAAAGTCGCGAATGACGTCCGGTTCCTGAAACTCAGGCTGCGCCATGAGCTGTTGGGTGCCGCCGTATCGCAGCCGTCCCTCGGTACTTTCGCTGAAAATGGTATGTGACTCGTCCCTCACAAACTGCACGAGGCCGGTCTGCTCGTGGACGATGTCTTTCGTGCGTGTCTTATACGTCTCGCGGATCTGCTGCAACGTGAGTCCGGCGAGGCGCTCATTCAGGATGGAGGTTACCCGATCGATCGCTCGGGGCTTAAGGTCGGCTTCAAACTCCAGCACCAACGTGCGGACCAGGCCGCCTTGTACACTTAGCACAAACAGGAGGCGATCACTGGAGAGCGACACAATATTGAGCCGCTCCAGCACGCCCGTCGACAGGCTGGGCGTAAGCGCGACCCCCAGCAGGTTAGAAAGCCGGCCAAGCAGTTTTGAGCTTTCCGCGACGGCATGCTCGTGGTCATCGCCCCGCTGCTGCAGCTGCGTAGCCAACAGCTGATGGACAGGCGGGTCGAGCTGTGGAGGCGCCATGAGCCGGTCTACATAAGCGCGGTACCCCTGCTCCGTCGGTACACGGCCGGCGGAAGTATAGGGATGCGATAGATACCCCTGGTCTTCGAGGTCACTCATCGCATTGCGCACCGAAGCCGGGCTCAGGTCGAGCCCGTGCTGCTTGGTCAGAAAGCGCGACCCTACAGGGCCGGCTTTATCGACAAAGCTCTCCACCACCAGCCGGAGGATCATCTGCTCGCGCTCACTGAGCGCAGCACTTGAGGACCGATATGTGTCAGGCGGTTGCGTCACGCGGATAGTGGAAACGAAAAAAGAGAGTAACATTGAGCCTACGCAGCGTGCCACCTCGGCAGGCACAGTTCAGTAAACATCAGACACAAAAGGCTTGCCAGACTGACTGCAATGATGGCCTTGGGGAGCGCGTTCCGCGTGAAGCCCGCTGTGGGCTCAGATCCGGTGCGATGTTGCGTACCGGTGCCAGGCTGTCACCCGCCGTTCCAAGGCCATTTCTATGCACGATAGCAAACGCAACTGCTGAGGCCATCGTGCGTAGCGCAAAAGCGTGCACGAATAGATGCTGTATTCCACCTCTCTTCGGCGCACTGCCGTTTTTACTCTTTTCCATCCTGTCCCCTGTTCATGCGCTTCCTCTCAACGCTGGCCGCCAGCATCATCGGAACGCTGGTTGCCCTCGGCATCCTGGTCCTGTTTGGCTTTCTACTCATCACCGCATTTGTCGCCTCTGCTGACACCACCCCCTCCGTGCAATCAAACTCTGTGCTGACGATGGAGCTCAGTGGCGCTCTTCCCGAACGGGTAGCCCCTGACCCCATCGCCCAGGCCTTGGGTGATGGTCCGCGCTATGGTGTGCACGATGTCCGCGATGCCCTAAAAAAGGCCGCCGCCGATGACCGGATTGAAGGGGTCCTTTTGAAGGCTCACGCCGTGGCGCCTCAGTGGGCATCGCTGCAAGAAGTACGCGAGGCCCTGTTGGAATATAAAGAGAGCGGCAAGCCGCTGTACGCCTACACGGGTGAGTACTACTCGAACGAGGCGGCTTACTTTCTCAACAGTACCGCGGATAGCGTCTTCGCTGCACCTGAGGGGTTCTTCGAGTTTAACGGCTTTACCCTGCAATCCACCTTCTTTGCTGACATGCTGGAGAAGGTAGGCGTCCAGCCTACCGTGATTCGCGCCGGTGAGTTTAAGAGTGCGGGCGAGGCGTTCACGCGTTCGAATTTCTCGGAAGAGAACGAGGAGCAGCTGCAGGCTATTGTGGATGGACAGCACACGGTGTTTTTGAACGCGGTCGCCGAATCGCGCGGTACCACAGCGGAGGAGCTGCAGCGCATTAAGCAGGAAAGCCCCACCTTCACCGCCCGGCAAGCACTGGACCAGGGGCTGCTGGACGGGCTACTGTTCGAGGATGAGGTCATGGATCTGATGCGCACGCGCCTCAACAAAAGCGAAGGCGACGACCTGAACACCATCACGCTCAGCCGTTATACGCGCACTCCTGCCTCCGATGCCGGGATCGAGCGTGGGCGCGAAGGCACCATCGCCGTCGTCTATGCACAGGGCCAGATTGTGGCAGGTAGCGACGACAGCCCCTTCGGCGGAGGGTCGATGCTGGCCTCAGCTGACTTTACCGACACGATGCGCGACGCCCGCGAAGACGACCGGGTGGACGCTGTGGTCGTCCGCGTGAACTCGCCCGGTGGCTCGGCCTCGGCCTCGGATGCGATCCTGCGTGAGATTGCGCTTACCCAGGAGGAGAAGCCCGTCGTAATCTCCATGGGCGACGTCGCGGCCTCCGGTGGCTACTGGATCGCCACCTCCGCGAACGCCATTGTGGCCGATCCCCTCACCATCACCGGGTCGATTGGCGTCTTCGGCCTGCACCTGGACACCTCCGAATTGCTATCCGACCGTATCGGGCTGACGTTCGATCAGGTACAGACCGCACCGCTGGCCGACTTCCTCTCGCCCACCGACGCCTTGACGGATCGGGAGCGCGAGCTCTTCCAGGCGTTTGTCATGGAAACGTATACCGAGTTTCTGGAGAAGGTCGCCGAGGCCCGCGGCATGACGGTAGAGGAGGTTGACGCTGTTGCGCAGGGCCGGGTGTGGACCGGTGCCGATGCGCTGGAGGTCGGCCTGGTGGACGAACTCGGCGGGCTCAGCCACGCCATCGACAAAGCGGCTGGGCTGGTGGACCTGGAGCCGGGTACGTTCCGCATCCGCGAACTGCCCCGCCAGAAGACGTTTGTAGAGCAGCTGGCCGCCGGGTTTGAAACCCAGGCGCAGGCCCTCTGGATTCGCGTAACGGGCACTCCCGGGCAGGACCTCTTTCAGAACAACCTGCGCCTCCTCCGTGAGACCGAGCGTATGCACGGCACCGTGCAAGCCCGTATGCCATACGACTTCACCATTCAATAGCGCGCAGCCGCACCTCACGCGCATACACACCACAGCCCGCTCCGGAGCGCCGGGGCGGGCTGTTTTTCGTTACTTTCGTTATCCCCGGATGAGGGCAGGGGCGGTGCCCTGGTGTAGCATGTCCTTTACGAAGGCACGGCCGTGGACTCTACCAGTACGTCGCCCGTCATTTCCTCCGGGATCGGCAAGCCCATCAGGGCAAGCATAGTAGGCGCAATATCGCCCAGCTTACCTTCGGCGATGGGACCATCGAACCCCTCTTTGATGATAAGGTGCGGCACCTGCACGGTGGTATGCGCGGTGTTGGGGCTGCCATCCGGGTTGCGCATCTTGTCAGCGTTGCCATGGTCAGCGATAAGGGTCACACTGAACCCGTGGTGCCGCGCGGCATCGACGACTGTGCGCGTCCCGGCGTCGACGGCTTCCACGGCAGCCACAGCCGCCTCAAAAACCCCCGTGTGCCCCACCATGTCGGGGTTGGCGAAGTTCAGCACCACAAAGTTGTGCCGCTCCTCCGCCAGTGCCGTGGCAACCTCATCAGCCAGCTCCGGGGCGCTCATCTCGGGCTGCAGATCGTACGTCGCCACCTTGGGCGAAGGAATAAGAATCCGGTCCTCGCCGTCGAAGGGGTCCTCCTGTCCGCCACTGAAGAAGTACGTCACGTGGGGATACTTTTCCGTCTCGGCCGCGCGCAACTGTGTCCCGCCCTGGGCTGCAATCACCTCGCCCATGGTCTGCTTGAGGTTGACCTTCGGAAAGGCCACCGGCACATCGAACGTCTCATCGTAGGGCGAGAAGATAACAAACGTAAGATCGAGCGGATCGCGGTCGAAGCCCTCGAAGCCCTCCTCCGTGAAAGCGCGTGTGAGTTGCCGCGCCCGGTCCCCCCGGAAGTTAAAGAAGATGACGGCATCGCCATCCTCAAACCGTGTGGACGTGTCGTCCTCGGTTCGAATAAGCGATGGCTCGACGAACTCGTCAGTGACGTCGTTCGCGTAGTTGGCCTGCAGCGCCTCTGTGGCGCTGTCGTACACGTCGCCGGTGCCTTCCGTCAGGAGGCGATACGCACGCTCGGTCCGCTGCCAGCGCTCGTCCCGGTCCATGGCATAGTAGCGGCCGATGACCGACACGATGCGCCCTACCCCATGCGTCTCCATCATCTCCTCCACATCTTCCACGTAGTCCACGCCCCCGTGCGGATCGGTGTCGCGGCCATCAGTGAAGGCATGGACGCACACCTGCTCCCGCGCCAGTCCTTCGCGCGCCGCAAGCTCCAGCAGCGCATTTAGGTGACGCACATGGCTGTGCACGCCACCGTCAGAGAAGCAACCCATAAGATGGAGGCGGCTGTCGTTGGCCTTGGCCTCGGCTACGGCCTCCTGAAGGGCATCATTCGAGAAAAACGACCCATCTTCAATAGCCAGGTCGATGCGCGTGATTTCCTGATGCACCACACGCCCGGCGCCCAAGTTCATGTGCCCAACTTCGGAGTTGCCCATTTGCCCCTCCGGCAAGCCCACTGCCCGCCCCGACGCCACAAGGGTACTGTGGGGGTAGGTGGCAAAAAGGTCGTCGAGGTACGGCGTGTCTGCCGCAGCAATAGCACTCACCGACGGGTCGTCGGCGATACCGTAGCCGTCCAGGATGAGCAGCAGGTGTCGGTTGTCAGGAGCCATAGGGCATGAGGGGATAAGGACGAGGGAGAACGAGAAGCCGCCGTGGAAACCGCCGCGTCAGTTCACGCGGAAGTCGGGCACTTGCTTGGTCGTCTTGCCGGTTTTGGTGTGGAAGACCTGCATGGAACCCGACACGGGGCAGACGATCTGGCGCACGCCGTAGCGATCCGTCTTATACGCCGGCTCGTCAAAGTAGCGGTCGCTGGTGCTGCAGTAGTAGGTCCCTTTAGAGGCATCGAGCCCGTTGATGGGGTCGGGCAAGCGCTGCAGGCGCTCGTAATACGTGCAGAAGTCAGTGAGCGGACAGGTGTCGCAGTCGGGCGACCGCGCGGTGCAGGTATAGCGCCCGTGCAGGATGAGCAGATGGTGCGCCTCGCCCCATTCAGCCTGCGGGATGATGCGCTTGAGCTGCCGACACCCGAAAGACATGCGTATCCACCGGCAGCGCATCGACTTCGAAGGCCACCGAAAGCACCACCTGGGCCGTTTTGCGCCCCACCCCCGGAAGGGTCATCAATTCCTTCGACGTTTGGGGGACCTGGCCATCGTAGGCCTCCATCACCCGCTGTGCCATCCCCACGAGGTGCTTCGCTTTGTTGTTGGGGTAGGTCACCGACTGGATGTACGGATAGATCTCCTCCGGTGTAGCCTTCGCCAAATCGGCCATCGTTGGATAGTCCGCGAAGAGGTCCTCGGTGACAATGTTCACCCGCTTATCGGTGCACTGCGCTGAGAGAATGACGGCCACGATGAGCTGGTACGGGTTGATGTAGCGCAGCTCGGTCTCGGGCGTGGGGATTTCTTCGCGCAAGCGGTCGAGGGTATGGCGGGCTTTCTGGGTACGGTTCACAGACAAGGAGCGACAGCGAAGGAACGAGGCGAATGGGGTTTGGGAGCAACGGACGGCGCATGGCTTCCGAAACGCACCGCAGAAACGCGAGGGCGCAGGAAGGGATTCGCCGCGGGCCTTGCTCGAACCGGAGGGCCGAGGGGTCGTACCACCGGGCGCCGTTTCTGCTCATGGGTTGCTTCCTGTATGCGCCGACTGGTCCCCCTCCTGTTCATCGTACTGCTTGCGTGGCCCGCCCAGGCC
>JAAAOI010000142.1 GCA_009908945.1 Bacteroidota bacterium | reverse complement strand
AGGGCCGGGGCATCAAAGGCAAGGAGTATGTGCACCTCGACATGACCCACGTCGGCTCCGAGATTCTGGAGAAGAAGCTGCCGGAGATCACCATGTTCTCGCGTACCTACCTGGGCGTGGACCCCCTGAAGGAGCCGATCCCGGTGGCCCCCACGGCCCATTACGCGATGGGCGGTATCCCTACCGACTACGACGGGCGCGTGGAGATCGGGCAGCGGGGCGATACCAAGCCGGGGCTGTACGCGGCAGGGGAGTGCGCCTGCGTCTCCGTCCATGGAGCCAACCGCCTCGGCACCAACTCGCTGCTGGAGCTGGTTGTCTTTGGGCGCCGCGCTGGGATCGCTATGGCCAAGGAGGTAAAGGAAGGCAAGGACTTCGCGGCGATGCCGGATAACCCAGAGCAGCGCACCCGAGACATGCTCGACACCATCCTCTCGCGGAACGACGGCGAGCTTGTCGTCAACGTGCGTAACGATCTGCAGGAGACCATGATGAACAACGTCTCCGTCTTTCGGAACGACGAGACGCTCACCACAGCGCTCGACGACTTGCAGGCGCTGCGCAAGCGAGCCAACAACGTGGTCGTCCGCGACAAAGGTAAGAAGTTCAACACCGAGTTGATGGATGCCGTCGAGATCCAGTTTATGGTGGACTACGCGGAGGCGGTGGCGGCTTCCGCCCACCACCGCACCGAAAGCCGGGGAGCGCACTCGCGTGAAGACTTCCCCAAGCGCAACGACGACGACTGGCTGCAGCACACGCTCTTTCACAGCGACGGCAAAGGCCACTTTGAGTTCGGTCGCAAGGAGGTCGCCATTACGCGCTTTCAGCCGAAAGAGCGCAAGTACTAACCGATACCTGCCTACCCTCCCACTCTCCCCCCGTATGCTCACCCTCACGCCGGGCCGCCTGCTGCTGCTGGCCATCGTGGTAACTGTGGCCTGCGCCGACGGTGCCTACCGGCTGTGGAAGCGCCGGGTTGCTGACGAGATCGGGCCCTACACGTTCGGTGTTGTACTGGCGCTGCTGGTGCTGGGGGCTGGCCTGGCCTGGGCCGGCGTGCTGGTTGAAGGGCTGACCCCCTGAGGCAGGCTTTGACGCGCTCCCTTTCCTATCGACGCATTTCAACGCTTCTGCTATCCTATGAAACTCAACATCAAAATAAAGCGCTACAACCCTGAAGAGGACGAGGCGCCGCACTGGGAGACCTATGAAGCCCCCGCCGACCCCCTGGATAGCGCCCTCGCGCTCCTGCTGCACGTAAAGTGGTATGAAGATGGCACCCTCACCTTCCGCAAAAGCTGCGCGCATGGCATCTGCGGCTCCGACGCCATGCAGATCAACGGCGAAAACAAGCTGGCCTGCTCCGTGCTGGTGCAGGACCTGGTGAGCGGCGACGGCGACACCGTCTCGTTTGCACCGCTACCGGGTTCGCCCGTTATCAAAGACCTGGTCATCGATCAGAGCCGGTTCTTCGAGAAGTACCGCGCCGTCAAGCCATGGATGATCACCGACGGCCCAGCCCCCGAGCGCGAGCGCCTGCAGTCGCCCGAGGAATTTGACATGATCGAGGACGCCACCAAGTGCATCATGTGTGGCGCGTGCACGCACAGCTGCCCGAGCACCTGGGCCGACCCGGACTACCTCGGCCCGGCCGCCATGCTGAAGGCCTACCGCTACAACCTTGACACGCGCGACGACGGCGCCAACGACCGCCTGGACGTGGTCGACTCCAAGGATGGCCTGTGGAAGTGCTACACCATTTTTAACTGCGTGCAGGCCTGCCCCAAGGGCATCGACATCACGCGCTGGCTCTCGGCGCTGAAGCGGCAGGCGGTGTCGTCCCAACTGTAAACCTATGAGCGGCCTGGCGGTGCGCTGCCGTACCTGCTGCAAAAAGGCATCGCGTACGATCTGCGTGCCCGGGCCCACCCACCGCTTGCCTCCGCAACCCCACGCCCCGCGCCCTGTGCGCCGGGGCGTTTTTTGTTGGTTGTGCCGCACACGAAAGGCGCTCACGCATACCCGAAGCGGAGGGGCCCGCGTGCACAGCGCCCCCGCTGTTGGGTCTGGGGCGCAGAACCCGAACCCCTGAACGGACGCGCCTTGGGCGTTCCGCTACATCCAAACGGCGCCCGATTTCTTGGTACCGCTACCATGCAACGCGCCTGTAACGCCCGGAAGCGCTGACAATTTAAGAATACATTAAGCCTATAAAACAAAGCGCTTACGGAAAATATCGTCGTGAACCCGGGTGGTGATCTGGGATGGAACCCGGCGAAGCCCGCGGGCCCCGGTCGCGGTATCGCGCTCCGGCCAGCCCGCATCCGCTGGACTACTCATCACCCGAGAGGCGTCTTATGACGTTTATTCGTACCACCGTAGTTGCTTTCTTGTTATCCGTTGCCGCTCCGGCGCTCGCCACCGCGCAAGCCTCCGGTACCGACGCGCCCGAGCCCGCTGCCTGGGTGCAGCACATGGACCGGCAGGTGCACACGCTACTGACGTTCCCAAACCCGTCCACGCAGGAGGAGGCCATGCAGTTGATCCTCCAGCTGGCCGAGCGCACAGATGCACAGGGCGATCGGCTGTTCACCTTTAGGAGGGCGCTAACGCCTCTCAAGGCCATCTACACCAGCGACGACCACCGCGGCCGTCGGCTGCTGGCGCTGGAGGCCCTGCGCGTGATTGGCGGGACCGAAGTGACGCTGGCTCTGCAGGCGCAGCTGGCGGAAGAGCCCTCCACGTTTGTCCGCAAACGGACGGCCGTGGCTCTGAGTACCCTGCCGTAACGCGGTATAGCGTGCAGTAATGTACAGAAATGTACAGGCCGCCTCCGCGGCCCTCTACCAACGGGCCCCATCACCTCCGGGTGGTGGGGCATTTTTTATTCAACCTACCCTCAGTATGGGCGTTACGTGCCTCGCCCATCGTGGTATGTTGCTGTCTTGCCTTACTCTGCCTCCTGCGCTGATGCTTGCTTTTGCTGCTACCTCGACGTCCGATCGTCCGCCCGGTTTGCTTCAGGTGGACGAGGCAATGGTGGAGGACATTGCGGCCCTGGTAGCCGCTGAGGACCAGGGCATGGTGCTAAACCTGCTGGTTGACCTGCATCCGGTAGATCTGGCGGTATTACTGGCACGGCTGCCTGAGATAGAGGCCCGGCAGCTGTTTGCCTGGCTCCCCCCAGAGCTGGCCGGCGACGTATTGGCTGAGCTGGACGCCGCAGAGCGGGGCGTGCTCCTGCTCGGGATTAGCGGCGAGCGGCTGCGCAAGCTCATTGACGAGCTGGACACCGACGACGCCGTGGATGTGCTCAGCGAACTCCCCGACCGCCGCGTCGCGGACGTGCTGCCGAAACTGGAGGACACGTACGACCTCACTGCGCTACTGACCTACCCGGAGCAAAGCGCGGGCGGGCTGATGGCGCGCGAGTTTGTAGCGGTGCCGGCGTCGGTTACGGCCTTCGAGGCTACGGAAGCCGTCCGCCATCGCGCCCGCGACATCGACGATATCTACTCGGTCTTCGTCCTCACCACCGACGGCCACCTGAAGGGGGTCGTGTCGCTCAAGAACCTGATGCTGTCTCCCGCCGATACGCCGCTGGACGACCTGATGGAGACGGACTTCGTGTCGGTGCCTACGGGGATGGACCAGGAAGAGGTGGCGCGGATCATGGAGCGCTACGACTTGGTCGCGCTCCCGGTGCTCGACGAAAATGGCGTAATGGCTGGGCGCATCACCATCGATGATGTGATGCGCGTTGTGCGGACGGAGGCCGAGGAGGACATGCAGCTGATGAGTGGAGTCTCGGGCGCAGAGCAGCCGGGCGACTCGGTGCTGCGTATCAGCCGGGGGCGGATGCCCTGGCTGCTCATCGGCCTGCTTGGGGCAGGCCTCTCCGGCACCGTGATCGGGACGTTTGAGGCGACGCTGGAGCAGGCTGTGGTGCTCGCGGCCTTCATTCCTATCGTAACCGCTATGGGAGGCAACGCAGCGGTGCAGAGCGCCGCCATCGCCGTGCAGGGCCTCTCCTCAGGCAAGCTCTGGCCGGGCGATCTGATGCGACGTATGGGGAAGGAGATGCTGGTGGCCATCGTCAATGGCCTCCTGCTGGCCGCGCTGTTGTGTCTGATGATTTTCCTGCTGCAGCTCGGTGATGTGACGCGCCTGGTGCTGACGCTGGGGGTTACCATGTTCACCGTGATCCTGCTGGCCACTACGAATGGGGCGCTCGTGCCCTTCGTCCTCAAAAAGATGGGAGTTGACCCGGCCAGTGCGATGGGCCCGTTCGTCACTACGCTCAACGACATCATCGGGCTGACGGTGTACTTTATCTATGCGTCCGCGCTCTATCTCTAACCGAGGCGGCAGGGGGCTGGGCCCCAGCGCTCAAAGATACACCACCTGATGGGCCGCGGCGTCGGGCGTGAGGGCGTCGCGCAGCTGCCTCAGCAGCGCCGGGCTGTACTTGTTCAGAAAGTAGAGCACCGAGACGACGCGCTCCTGCGGGCGGCCGTCGGGGAAAAGGTTGACGTGGGCCTTTTGTAGCTGGGCATACAGCTCCTCCTGCTTTCGCTTCTCGGCACGCACGACGCGTTCCTTAAGGTCGCTTAGCTCCTGCACAATGGCTGCACGCGCGGCTTCCACAGACTTCCCGAGCGTTCGGTCGACGTCGGTAACGTGCGTCTTGAGCCCGTTCAGGCTCTGGTGAATGGGCGGCTGTGCCGCGCCAAAGATGGCGTCTACGTCTACGTCCATCTGGTCGATGACCACGCGCTGAAATAGACGGTCAAGGTCGGCGTCCAGGTCGGCGACGTCCAGGTCGAACTGCTCCAGCACCTTGGCTACCTTGCCTTCCACGAGCGTCACGCTGGCCCGCGGATGCAGCAGCGGCATGGGGATGCCCGCCCAGGCGTAGACCTCCTTGTACTGCGCAAAATAGGAGATTTCGCCGGGTCCGGCGACGTACAGCGCCGTGGGCACCAGATGGTCTTGCGTAAGCGGCCGCAGCACCACGTTGGGGCTGAAGCGCTCGGGATGGGCATCGAGCAAAGCCAGGAGGTCGTCTTGGCTGTACGCCCGGTCGGTGCCACGGAGCATGAAGCCGTCGGCGGTAGCATCGATGGGCGTGCGTTGGTCATCCTCCAGCAGAAAGAGGTTTGTTGCCCGGGCGCGGACCTGGGCGTGGTAGGTTTCTTCAAGTGCGGCTCCAGCCTCGTTCACCAGGCGGCTGCTGGCTTCGGGGTCGGTTAGTTCGTGGCGGTACAGCGGGGCCGTTAGGGCCTTCAGCCGGGCATCGTCGGGATTGAGCAGCACGAGTCCGCTCTCGGGAAAGAGTCCCCGGAGAAAGCGGCCGAAGGCGTCTTCGAGGGGGGTCCCCGCGGTGTAGGCCTCGCGTACGAGTGCCATCACATCTGGCTTGAAGTCGGAGGGAGGCAAGGCCGCGTCAAGCGCGTCGATCACCTTCGCGAACTGCGCCTCCACCGGCAGCCGCCCGACGGCGCCCAGATTGCCTGCGGCTGGCGGCGTGTAGCCGTCGTAGCGCAGATCCACCAGCGCGTTACGGTGCAGCACGTGCGTCCCGGCCATCTCCTGCCAGTCGTGGTCCTCGCCTTCCAGCCAGAAGATAGGCACCACGGTGCGGCCGGTTTCCTTCGCGAGGCGCTTGGCCTGTTGCAGGGTAGTGAGGATTTTGAGGGGCGAGTAGAGCGGGCCGCCCAGCACCGTCGTCTGTTGCCCGGTGACGACCGCCACGGTCTCGGGGTCGCGGAGCGCTTCGATGTTGGCGCGGGTGGCGTCGTCAAGGCCCCAGGCGCGGTGCTGCTCCTGCAGCACGTCGGCCAGGGTATCGCGGTCGCGTGCGTAGGCGGCCGCCCGGTCGGCCGCGGCGCGGCGGTCAGCAGCCGAGGACCAGGCTCCGGCAAAGCGGGCCTGCAGCGCCGCGGGGTTGGTACAGTAATCGACAAAGAGCGAGGGGAAGGCCCGCAGCGCCGCGAACGGCAGCGTCTCGGTGCGAAGCGTGGCAGGCGGGGCCGGGGAGGAGGGCATGAACAGGAGAGGCAGGGAGAAAGGGGCACAAAAAAAGCGAAGCCGTCAGGAGGGGACCCAAGGCTCCGCTTGCTATCGGTTGCTATCGTGAGGGGCCGTTGCAGGAGGAGAGCGCACGGCACCGGTTTTGCGTCAGTTCGGTTGCGTCAGTTCTGCTCGCCCTTCAGCTTGGCAATCTGGTCGCGGAGCGCAGCGGCCTCTTCATAATCCTCCGCCTCAATAGCTTTCTCCAGTTTTTGCTCCATACGCTCCACCTTCGACAGCGACTGGTCGGGTTCGTCTTCGGATGAGGAGCTGCTGGTTGCCAAGGCGCTCACACCTTCCTCCTCGGTGGGAATGCCTGCTTCCTCCAGGACGGCAGGCGCAACATAGATGGGGGCATCCATGCGCACAGCAAGCGCGACGGCATCGCTGGGGCGGGCGTCAAGTTGCCCGTCGCCGCCGTTGTGGGCGTAGCGTATCTTAGCGAAGAAGGTGCCGTCACGGAGCTCGTCGACGACGATGTCCGTGACGTCAGCGCCCACCGCATCCAGCGTGTCCCGCAGGAGGTCGTGCGTCATGGGGCGTGGCGGTTGAATCTTCTCCAGCTCCAGCGCGATGGCCTGTGCTTCGAACGCCCCAATAATGATGGGGAGGCGCCGGCTGCCGTCCATCTCTCCCAGCACGAGCGCGTAGGCGCCGCCGCTGGAAGGGCTGGTCGAGAGACCGATAATGTCAACCTGAATGAAATCCATGATGGGTGGTAAACGACGAAAAAACGGGCGGTGCGGAGCGAGCAAACGAAGCCCGCGCAAAGGCGGGCTCAGTAGTCGAGGGTGATAAAGAACCACCCCCTAAGCAGCAAGCGCTCGCTTCAACGCAGTCAAAAATTGGTTGTTCTCTTCTGGCGTCCCTGCGTTCACCCGCAGATAGCCTTGCAGGTCCGCGTAGCCTCCCATGTTGCGGACCAGCACCCCGTCCTCTGCGAGACGGTGCATGACAGCGGCCGGTTCCAGCGGGGGGCGGAAGATCATGAAGTTAGCCTGCGAGGGCACCACGTGGACGCCGTCGATAGCGCGCAGCCCAGCCGTCAGGGTGGCCATCCCCTGCTTCATCTGCCGGATGCGGTCACGGATGAGGCCTGGGTGGCGGAGCAAGAGCAGGCCGGCCGCTTCGGCCACCCGGTCGATCATGAACGGGAGGCGGGCCTTGAATACTTCCTGAATGATGGCGGCGTGGCCCAGCATGTACCCGAGGCGCACCCCCGCAAGGCCAGCGGCCTTTGAGAAGGTGCGGAGGATCAGTAGGTTCGGATGGTCATCCAGCAGGGCCTGGGCGGTGGGCCCTTCCAGAAACTCGTAGTAGGCCTCATCCACCACCACAAAGCCCGGCGCGGCCTCCAGCACGCGTTCAATATCGGCGTGCGGCACCGTCAGCCCCGTGGGGTTGTTGGGCGTGGTGAGGACCACGAGAGCCGGCTCCACGGCGTCGATTGCGCGCAAGAGGGCGTCGATGTCGAAGTGGAAGTCGGAGCGGCACGGCACGGAGGTGAGGGCAGCGCCGTGGAGGCGGGCCACCTTCTCGTAGAGCGAAAACATGGGCGTGGGCAGCACCACTGGCGTGCCCGGCTCCAGCATCGTGAGGCCAAAGGTGTAGGTGAGCTCGTTGGAGCCATTGCCCAGGAGCAGCATCTCGGGCGCTACGCCCAGGTGGTCGGCCAGCGCGTCGCGGAGGTCGTAGGGCTGCTCGCCCGGGTAGCGGTTGAGCGGCGTCCGTAGGAGCTCGTCGGCCAGCTCCTGCTTCAGCTCGGCTGGCAGGTCGAAGGGGCTCTCGTTCTGGTTGAGCTTGACCTCAATGTTGGGTGGATGCGAGACGATGTACGCGTGGGCCTGCCGCACTTCCGGGCGAATGCGCTCCAGGAGCGGCTGCAGGTCGGCAGGGGCGGTCGTATCAGCAGAAGGCATAGCGGGCAGGGGCAAGGCGGTGAAGAGGCAGCAGGGGAGGCTTAGAGGCTGTTTGGTAAACGATGATGAGCGCGAAATAATTTTCTTTCATTGCACCAAACCCCCTCTCCCTACGGGTTTCTCCCCCTTACCAAGGGGGAGATGTCGTTAGACAGAGGGGGTTTTAGGGTCAAAAAGCACTTACCAAACAGTCTGTTAGGAGGCCGGGCCGTCCAGCCGGGCGGCAATGGCGCGGGCATGGGCGGTCAGCGACTCACTCTCAGCAAAGCGGATGATCTTCGGGCCGGTTTGGTCCAGCCGCTCCTTGGTGTAGGAGATAATCGACTGCTTGCGGATGAAGTCGTCGACGCTGAGTGCTGAGGCATACCGGGCGGTGCCGCCGGTGGGCAGCACGTGGTTGGGCCCGGCAAAGTAGTCGCCCACAGGCTCCGACGAGTAGGGGCCGAGAAAGATCGCCCCCGCGTGGCGAATATGGGTCATGGTGGCCCACGGGTCGGCCACGATGAGTTCGAGGTGCTCGGGCGCCAGTTCGTTGGTCATGGCAATCGCCTCGTCCATCGTCTCGGTGACGACGCACGCCCCGTACGCTGCAAGGGCTTCTTCGATGGTGGCGTGGCGCTCCAGCGTGGGGGTGAGGCGCGTGACTTCATCGCGCACGGCCTCGGCCAGCGCACGGCTTGGGGTGACGAGCACCGCGGAGGCCCGCGCGTCGTGCTCGGCTTGTGAGAGGAGGTCGGTGGCCACGTAGGTAGGGTCGGCCGTGGCGTCGGCCAGCACCACGATCTCACTGGGGCCGGCTACGGAGTCGATGGCTACGCGGCCAAACACCTGCTTCTTGGCGGTGGCCACGTACGCGTTGCCCGGGCCTACGATTTTGTCGACGGCCGTAACCGACGCCGTACCGTACGCCAGCGCCCCGACGGCCTGCGCCCCGCCAATCGCGTACACGTGCTCCAGCCCCAAGAAGTGGGCCGTTGCCAGTACCAACGGGTGCGGGTGGCCGTTCTGTTGGGGCGGCGAGACCAGGTGAATCTCTTCCACCCCGGCCACCTGTGCTGGAATCGCGTTCATGAGCAGGCTGGACGGATAAAAGGCCGTGCCGCCTGGCACGTACAGCCCCACGCGGTCCATCGGCACGATGCGCTGGCCCAGCAGCACCCCGTCGCCGTCGTCGGCGAACCAGGATTGCTGCACCTGCTTCTCGTGGTAGCGCCGAATGTTGTCGGCCGCTTCGGCGATCACGGCGCGCAGGTCGTCGGGCAGCGCATCCGAGGCAGCCGCCAGAGCCTCAACGGGCACGCGCAGGCCGTCGGGCCGCACCCCGTCGAAGCGTTCGGTGAAGTCCAGCACGGCGGCATCACCCCCCGTCCGCACACCCTCCAGGATGTCGCGGACCGCCGCATCCACATCGTCACTGAAGGAAGCGCTGCGATTCAAGATGGCTTCGAGGCGGTCGGCCCGGTCAGCGTAGTCTACGACGGCAATCATAACACGCGATAAATAGTGGTCAACAGAAAAACGATCGGCAAGAAAACGGCTATCAGAACAACACGAGCCGAGAGGCGCACGGCGCCCGGCCCCGGGGGCAATGGTGCACGCCCGCCACCGCCTCCTCCAGCTGTTGACGTACGGGCGGACACCTGCCCCCTGCGATACGGCCGCTGCAGGTGATCATGGGCAGCGGGGGGCTCTACGCCTGCTCCGGGTGTTGGTGCCGGTGCTACGAGGTGAGGGCGCGACGCTCCTGTTCTTTATACTGATATTCGTACAGCTTGCGGTAGAGGCCCTCCTGATGCAGAAGCTCCTCGTGGGTGCCTTGCTCGCGCAGTTCGCCGCGGTGCATGACGAGGATCTGGTCGGCCTCGCGCACCGTGGAGAGGCGGTGCGCGATGACGAGGCACGTGCGGCCTTCCATCACCGTGTCGAGGGCCTGCTGCATGATGAGCTCCGTCTCGGTATCCACGCTGGAGGTGGCCTCGTCCAGCACCAAGAGCTTGGGATCGTAGAGCATGGCCCGGGCGAAGGCCAGCAGCTGGCGCTGCCCGTGCGAGAGCGAGGCACCGCGCTCGCGGACGTCCTGCTGGTAGCCGTTCGGTAGGCGCTCAATGAAGCCCTTCGCTCCGATGGCTTCCACAGCGCGGCGCACGTCGGCCGCCTCGATAGCCTCATCGCCCAGCGTAAGGTTGCGCTCTACCGACCCCGAGAACAGAAACACGTCCTGCAGTACCAGGCCCACATGGTTGCGGAGGTCCTTCAAGCGGTAGGCCTGCACGTTTACGCCATCCACCAGGATTTCGCCGCGTTGGACATCGTAGAAGCGGAGCAGCAGGTTGATGAGGGTCGTCTTGCCTGCGCCCGTGGCGCCGACAATGGCGACGGTGTCGCCGGGGGTGATCTCAAAGGAGACGTCCTGCAGGATCCAGTTGGGCGCGCTGCCATCCTCGGGTAGGGCGTCGTAGGTAAACCACACGTTGCGGAATTCGATATGGCCCTTCAGGCCGTTCATCGGTGCGGGCGCGTCAGGCTCCTGGAGGGCGGCGTCGGTATCCAGCAGCCCGAACACGCGCTCGGCGCCGGCCATGCCGGAGAGCAGCGTGTTGTACTGATCAGACAGATTGCGGATGGGCTCGAAGAAGCGCCGCGCGTACTGGATGAAGGCCACCAGCACGCCCAGCGTCACCGTGTCGGCCATCGCCGCGATACCGCCCACCCACAGCACGAGGCCCAGCGCCACGTCGGACACGATGCTGACCGCTGGCCAGAAGAGGGCAAAATAAAAGATGGTGTTGATGTGCGCACGGCGGTGGGAGTTGTTGATGTCCCGAAAGCGCCGCATCTCCTCCTCTTCGCGGTTGAAGAGCTGCACGATGGGCATGCCCGTGACGTGCTCCTGCATAAATGAGTTCAGGCGTGCGACCTGCTTGCGCGTCTCCCGGTACTGCACGCTCACCTTCCGCCGAAACCAGAACGTGACCCACACCATGAGGGGCATCACCGTGAGGGTGACGATGGCCAGGCGCCAGTCAAGGTAAAACATGAACGCTGCGATAAAGAGCAGCTTGAAGCAGTCGCCCAGGATGGTAACGACGCCCTGCGAGAGGACATCAGAGATGGACTCAACGTCGGACGTGGCCCGCGTGATGAGGCGGCCAATGGGGGTTTTGTCGAAGAACCCCAGCGGCTGGTTTTGGATGTGCCGAAAGACGGTAGTGCGGAGGTCATAGATCGCGTGCTGGCCGATCCACTGGGTGAGGTAGCTGTTGACAAACCGGAGGGTCCCCTCCAGCACCAGCGCGCCGGCCAGCAGGCCGATAATGAGCAGCAGCCCATCGTAGTCGCTCGCCACGATGTAGTCATCGATGGCAATCTGGATGAGCCACGGCTGCACCGGCCCGAGCACCGCGGCCAGGATCACCAGCACAAACGCTCCCGCGACGTAAGTCTTGTAGGGGAGTAGATAGGCGACGATCCGGCGGAGCAGTCCGCTATCGAACGTGCGCTGCTGCTTTTCCTGCTCGGCCGTCTGGCCGTTGGTATGTTCGGAGGTTGAGGCCAACCCACTGCAAATCGATGAGCGAGAACAAAAGCAGCCGGACGGCTGCGGGTACTATTTGCGGCATATCTACGAGGCGCACCGCTCTACGGTGTAGCGCTGTAATTCTTCTGCTGCGGTGGTGTTCGAGAACACGGTACGCGCTTCCTGCTCCAGCACGGTCGTGTCTTCGTACCGGGCGCTGAAGTGGCTCAGGAGGAGGTGCCGTGCCCCGGCGCGCTGGGCCAGCCGGGCTGCCTCGCGGGCGGTGGCGTGGCCGGTTTCCACGGCCCGGGCGTGATGTGTCATGCCGAAGGTGGCATCGTGCAGCACGAGGTCGGCCTCCGCTGCCAGGTGTACGCCCTCGGGGCACGGGCGCGTGTCGGTGACGTAGGCAAACACAGCTCCGGGCTGCTCCGGGCCCACCACCTGTGCCGGCGTCACGGCGGTCCCGTCGGGGGTAGTGACGGTTTCACCATTCTTTAGCCGACCGAAGTCCTCCGGCGCGTTTACGCCCAGGGCCCGGGCGCGCTCCGCATTCAGGGCGCCCGGGGTAGGCTTCTCCTCGAAGCGATAGCCAAAAGTCAGCGTGCGGTGCTCCAGCGGGCGGGCCGTGACGGTGTACGCGGGAGCATCCAGCACCACCTGCCGGCCGGTACCTGCCGGCAAGGCACGAAACGTAACCTCAAACGGCAGCGCCCCCGGGCTGAGCCCCGGGAGCTGGCCAAACGCCTGGATGCCCTCCGGCCCCACCACCGTGAGCGGATCCGTGCGCTGCAGCATCCCGAGGGTAGAGAGCAGGCCGGGTAGCCCAAAGCAATGGTCGCCGTGCAAATGCGTGATGAACAGCCCGTCGATGCGGGAGCGCTTCAGGTTGGCGTCCTTGATGCGGTACTGCGTCCCCTCCCCACAGTCGAACAGCAGCAGCCGCCCGGCGCGCCACAGGGCGGTAGCGGACAGGTGCCGCCCGTGGGCAGGCATGGCCGAGGCGGTGCCAAGCGGGATGATGGTGGCAGACATAAGGGCGGAAGGGTGGGTGAGGCCGGCGCGCTAAAGTGCTTCGATTTGCTCCTGCAAGCGCTGTTTTTCGTGGAGGTCGCGGTATAGCCCCCCCTGCTCCAGAAGCTCGTTGTGCGTGCCCTGCTGCGTGACGCGTCCGTGCTCCAGCACGAGGATGAGGTCGGCCTCCTGCACCGCCGAGATCCGATGGCTGACCATCACGAGCGTATGGTGCCCCTCCTGGGCGCGCAAGTGGTTCAGGATGGTGGTTTCTGTTTCGGTGTCTACAGCCGAGAGGGCATCATCCAGCAGCAAGATGGACGGGCGGCGGATCAGGGCGCGGGCAATGGAGGAGCGCTGCTTCTGCCCGCCAGAGAGGGTGATGCCGCGCTCCCCCACGAACGTGTCGAAGCCCTCCGGAAACGCCTCGATGTTCTCCAGCAGGTCGGCCTCCTGCGCGGCCCGCCGGATGCGCTGCTCGCCGGGGTCGGTGACGCCAAACGCGATGTTGTTTGCTACCGTGTCGCTGAACAGGAACACGTCCTGGGGGACGTAGCCCATGGTTGAGCGTAGCGTATCGAGCGGGATGGTGCGGACGTCGTGCCCGTCGATGCGGACGGTGCCTTCGGTCGGGTCGATGAGGCGCGGGATGAGATCGATGAGGGTACTTTTGCCTGCCCCCGTGCGGCCCACGATGGCCAGCGTACCGCCCGCCGGGATCTCGAACGAGACGTCCTTCAAAGCCCATTCCTCGCCCTCCTCGAAATAATACGAGACGTGCTCAAAGGCCATGTGGCCCTCCAGCGTGGTGATGCTGTAGTCTGTCTGGGGCCCATCCGAGATCTCCGGCTCGGTATCGAAGAGCTCGTTGAGCCGCTCCATTGACGCTGAAGCGCGCTGCACCATCGTAATCACAAAACCCAGCGAGGCCACCGGCCACGTCATCATCTGCACGTAGATGAGGTACTCGGCGATGTTGCCAATGGTGATGGCACCGTCAATCACGAGGCGGCCGCCCATCCACACGACAATGACCTGTGAGGCCCCCACCAGCAGCAGCAAGATAGGCCGCCAGGCGGAGTCCACCCAGGCCAGGTCCAGCTGCCGGGCTCGATACTGCGCACTCTCTTCCTCAAAGGCTGCATTCTCTGCATCTTCGCGCGTGTATGACTTGATCACACGGATGCCCGTGAGGGCCTCCTGCACGCGCGTCGTCACGTTCGAGTATTGCTTCTGAAGGGCCTCGCTGCGTTTGTGGACGATGCGCGCCACGAAGAAGATCGACACCGCCAGAAAGGGCATCGGAAGCAGCGCGTAGAGCGTCAGGGTAGGCGAGATGATAAACATCACCGTGATGGCGGTGGCCACCACCACGATCGCCCGTGTGATGTACATGATGGCCGGGCCTACGTAGCGTCGCACCTTTTCGATGTCGTCGGTGGAGCGGGTGATGACATCGCCCGTAGTGTAATCGCGGTAGAACTTGGGCGAGAGGCGCTGCAGGTGATCGTAGAGCTGGTTGCGGAGGTCGAACTCGATGTGGCGCGAGGCCACGACGATGGTCTGCCGCATCAAGAAGGAGAAGAACCCGCTGGCGAGGCTCAACGCCACGATGATGCCCGCAAACAGCAGCAGGCCACCAGCGAACAGATTAAACATCGTGCCCTGCGCCTCGGAGCCTTCAAAGACGTTGTAGAGCTCCACAAAGCGCGGAATGCTATCGATGATCTCACGGACCACGATGGGTACCGCCACGAGAAAGGCCGCCGAGGCCATGGTGCACAGCAATCCCGGGATGAAAAGGTGCTTGTATTCCCAATAAAAATGGTTGAGGCGAGCAAGGGCCTTCATGCGGGCGAGCCGGTACAGCCTTTAAGTGCAGTAGCGTGCGATGAGAATAAGTCGTGGGAACGAGTAGTGACAGGAGCAGATCCTACCCTACAGGTTTTTCCAAGTGGATAAGGGCTGCTGCGTCAGCCCTTTCCAGAAAGGACGCTACGCGCAAGGGGCCTGTTAGCGTGCGTGCCGTCCCGCCGAAGTCTGCAGCGGGCACCCCCGCGGCGAAGCAATATTCGAGCGGCGCAGGCGAGCTGTAAAGCGGAGCAGGCGCCGTTGCTCAGGCCGTGTGAGACAGTGAGGGCCTGTTCATCCGCTAAACTTGTAGCCAATGCCGTAGACCGTCTTGATGTAATCGGGTGCGGTGGGGTCGTCGTCGATCTTCTTACGGATAGAAGCCACGTGGCGATCGATGGTGCGGGTGGTCACTTCCCCACTGATGCCCCACACGTCGCGGAGCAGTTGTTTGCGGCTGACGGTCCGGCCCCGATGCTGAATAAAGTAGCGGAGGATGTCGAACTCCAGAGCGGTAAAATCGACAGGCTCGCCCTCGCGCTGCGCCGAGTGGGTGCTAAAGTTGATCGTGACGGGCCCGACTTCGAACAGCTCCATCGGAGCATGAGCCGGGCTGTTGCTGCGGCGCAGCACAGCCTTGACGCGGGCGGCGAGCTCCTCCACATTGAAGGGCTTGCCCACGTAGTCGTCGGCCCCCAACTCGAAGCCCTGCAAGCGATCGTCACGGCTGTCTTCCACCGTGACGACGATGACAGGGGTGCGGACGCCAGCACGGCGCGCCTCACGCAGCACATCAAACCCATTCATTTTGGGCATCCGCACGTCCAGCAGTACCACGTTGTACGGCGGCAGGCTGGTGATGCGCTGCAGGCCTTCTTCGCCGTCGGCCGCATGGTCCACCTGGTAGCCTTCCAGTTCAAAGAAGTCTTTCAATCCCAGGGCCATCTCGGGGTTGTCTTCCACAATCAGCATCCGGACATCGGTCGTGTGGGCTGTCATAACACGCCTGGTCAACTACGGGAGGGGGTAAGGCCGCGTCTGGCGTAACGCCAATGCGACGAATTACCGTGCTATATACGGATTCGCGGATTCAAAATCTTGTGTCTTGGCCGTTCGAAGGGGTTTCGCAATGATTTTCAGCGTAGGCTAAACTACGACCTTCCCGATCCGTACGGTACATATATTGAGTGTTTACAACTAAATAGCCGCCATGGATATCTACACGATTGTCATCTTGCTTACCCTGGTCGGGTTCTTCGCGTTGGCGGCACTGTTGTTGTTTCCGGTGTATTTCTTCCTGAAGAAGGAGGAGCGCGTGGCCCAAAAGTGGACGAAAGACGCGCTGGCCCGTCGGATGCGCGAGGAGCGCATGAAGCAGACGGGTGGCCCCAATACCACCGGTGGGAAGCCCGGTGACCCAGCGACGCAGCCGTCGTCGTAGGCGTTCAAGATGCATCCTGCCTACATCCGCAGCAGTCGCGCGCGCAGGTGCATCCGTCAGTCCACCGTCGCTTTCGGGGCGAGGCGCTCCAGGGTGCGCGGGCCGATGCCTGAGACGCGCGTGATGTCGGATACGCGGGCGAAAGGGCCGTGGGCCGCCCGATAGGCCATGATGCGCTCGGCCAGGGCCGGACCGATGCCCGGCAGGCGTTGCAAAGCTGCTGCATCGGCCGTGTTGAGGTGCACCTGCTCTTCGGCGCTGGGAAGTGCGGGCGCCACGGGTGTGGCGCTGGCTGAATCAGAAAATGTGGCCGTGCCGGTATCTGAAAGTGCCCCGGCGCTGAGGTCAGGCGCCGCCTCCGCAAAAGCCTCTGCATCGGCGGCATAAGTCGACTCGTCATACGGAAGCGCCTGAGGCCACTGCTGCACGGCCAGGCCCGCGAAAAAGAACGCCAGGAGCGCCACCAGCACACGCAATTCGATGGTGGTAAGGGCCAGGCGCTGTTGCAGACGGTAGTACCACATGGCGAAAGATGGGCTGCTCCGACAACTCTTAAAACCGCGTGGTGCAGCACGCGTTGTGCCTTGCCACGGGATCTATCAGAGCCCCAATGCCGTCGTTACGTAACCACATTCATGCAATCTTAACGCGGTTGCGCCATGTCTACCATTGTCCGCACCGATGCGGTGGTCTTGCGCTCGCTTGACTACAGCGAGACGAGCCAGATCGTCACGCTCTTCACACGGAAGCGCGGCGTCGTGTCGGTCATCGCGAAGGGCGCGCGCAAGATTAAGAGCCGCTTCGGGGCCACCCTGCAGCCCACCAGCTACATCCAGGCCGTCTTCTACTACAAGCCCACCCGGGGCTTGCAGACCCTCACGGAAACGAGCCATGTGGAGCGCTTTCCTGACGTGCACCGCAGCCTGGAGAAGCTGATCATCGGGCAACGCATCGTCGAGCTGGTCGATGCGCTCTTGCAGGAAGAGGAGCACAACCCGGTCGTCTTTAACCTGACGGTGGGGGTGCTGCGTACGCTCAACGAAGCTGATGAGCGGCTGGGTAACCTGCTCGCCTACTTCCGGCTGCAGCTGGCCAGCGCGCTGGGGTTTGCGCCCGCTGTGCGCAAAGCGGATGTGAAGGCGCTTACGGATGAGGGCGGGCGCCTCAACCTGGACACCGGGGCCATCCACCCTCCCGAGGTGCAACTCCCTCAGGCCCGAGGCGCCTCCCGTGTAGCCCTCCGAGCGTTCGCCGTCATTGCTCGGGCGGACCTCCGCGACGTGATGCGGATGCAGATGGCACCGCGTACCCAGCTGGCGGTGGACGGGCTCATCGAAGACTACCTGCGCTACCACGTCGAAGAGGCCTACCCCACGCGCAGCGACGATGTCGCCAGCCAGCTGTCGGGTGCGGGGTTGTCACATCCTCGGGGTTGACTTGCGGCGCGTCCTGCCGTACACTGTGTAGTGTATGTGCATCGCTTCCTGCCGCCCACGCACACGTTGCTATGAGCCGCCGCAAATTGACCGCCAAGCAGCACGAATTCCTCACCTTCATCGAGGACTACATCGAAGAGGAAAACGTCTGGCCAACCTACCGCGAAATCATCGACCACTTCGAATACCGCTCGCCTAACAGCGTCACGCAAAACCTGCAGGCGTTGCACAAGAAAGGCTACCTGACGCGCGACGACGATGGCTATCATCTGGCGCGCGATGAAGACGCAGCGGTAGGGATTCCGGTCAAAGGCATCATCTCGGCCGGGCAGCTCCAAGAAGCCGTAGAGGCCAACCTGGGCACCATCACGCTGGACAACCTCTTCCCCAACCTCGACCGGATCTTCGCCATTCGGGTGTCCGGGCAGTCGATGCAAGGAGCCAACATCAACGACGGCGACTACGTGCTCCTGATCGACGATGATATCCCCGAGGGGGGCATTGGGGCCATCCTCTACAATGGGGAAACGTCACTCAAGCGGGTGTATCACGACCAGAACGGCCTGCGGCTGGAGCCCTGCAACGAGGAGTACGAGAGCATCCGCATTACGCCCGATGTGTTTGAAGAGGTGAACGTGCTGGGGCGCTACGTGGGCCACATGAATGCGCATGGCATCCACAAGCGCGTAGCGGCGTAGCGCCGAGCGCAGCGCGTCGTGGAGGAGTGCGGATCTTTCTGCCCGGTCCTACGGTGCATACGCCGCCAACGTACATGGTCATGTCTCTTCTACCGAATGAATACCCCCAACTGGCGCACGAACCTACAACGACGTGGAGGCTTCTGGCGCAACGGCTCGTGGTACGATCTCCACCTGGAGCGCCGCATGCCCCTGGTGCTGCCCATGCTGGAAGAGCTACTGATGGCCTTGCCCCCGCTGGGGCCGGACGCGCTGGTGTGCGACATCGCCTGCGGTACCGGCAACGCATCCATGATGGTGCTCGAAGGCTACCCGATGGTGCAGCTCACCGCTATCGATGAAGATGCCGATATCCTTGATGTGGCGCGCGCCAAGGTCCGCATGATGCGGGACGACGCCACCTTCCTGCGAGAATCCATCAGCATGGAGGGGGACGTGCTGCCGGGGGCGCCCTACGACCTCGTCATCGGCTCGCTGGCGCTGCACGCCATCGTGGGGCACGACGTGGAAGGCGCTGAAGCGGAGAGCCGCTACGAGCTGCTCCTGCAGGGCATCCGCCACAGCCTGATGCCGGGTGGCCACCTGATTATCGGCGACCATGTAGGTGTACTGCCGCTTTTCCGGCAGCTCAAAGCCTTCGAGCGGGCTGGCTTCACGGACGTAGACTGCGCCTGGCGCCAGGACGATTTCTTCGTCGCTGGCGGTCGCGTGGCGCAATAGGGTGCGTGAGGCCAGCGCGGTGTGCCCATCTTCCGGTGCAGGGCTGGTATGTCTTCCTTCGTCTTCAGATCTCGGGGTGATCCGGGGCTCAGAATGACGGGTATCGGGAGGTCGGGTACCTAATTCCGTCCCATCGTCCGACGCACGATCGTGCGTCGCTACGTGTTTACGCGCGTGTCTACATCGCCGATCTACGCTCCGGCTGAAGAGGCTACGGCCTCGATTCCTCGGCTCTTCGACTCCTTGATTCGCCTTCCCACACCCTACTCACGCCACAAACGCATACGTATACTCCCCCATCGGCCCGCGGCCGTCGACCACGAACTCGCCGCTCGGGGAGGTACGCGGGGACAGGTTGCTTTCGGCACCGTAGGTGTGAACGGTATGGATGGCCTCGTACTCGGCGTAGCTGAGGGCGTAGCGGGCGTCGAGCTGTTCCTGGATGGTAAGCGCCTCGGCCTCGCCGCGCCACCCGGCCTGCACAGTTTCGGCGTGTACTTCGGCCTGTGCGCCGCTGCCATACGACGCTACGATGAGCGGCTGCCCTGTGAGCGCGCGCTCGCTGTGGGCGGCATGCAGCAGCCCCGAGGCCCGGGCCACGTGCACCGAGCCCGTGTACCAGTTGCCAACCTGCCGTGCGATGCCCAGCGTGGGGGTGATGGCGCGAGCGTACCAAGTGGCGTAGTGGTCCGTTTGCTTGAGGTGCTTCGCATGGGCCTTGAGGGCATTGAGGTAGGCGCGGCCATCGGCGAAGGTGTCGGGGTGGGCCAAGGTGCCAGCGTCCTCGGTGAGCGCATCGCCGCGGGCGGTGCCTCGCACGCCGTGGAGGTAGCCCAGTACCGCCGCCTTCTTCACCATGCCCGGAAAGGGCGTGTGGAAGAGGAATTGCGCGTGAGCATCTGGATCGGTGGTGCCCCCCGCGGCCGCGAAGTCGGCCATCGCATCCTCGATGCGGCCCAAGTAGACCTGCATGGACCGTTTGCCGTCCACGCTGGGAAACTGCTGCTGGGGCTTGAGGAAGTCGGTTTCGTCGGCGCTGCCAAACCCTTGCGGCAGGCCAAACGCGGTGACGGAGGGGCTTTCGCTGATCAGCATCGCCACAGCGCCCGCGCCCTGGGTGGCTTCGCCCGGATCGCCGCGCTCATACAGAGCGGTATCGGTGGCAATCACGAGTGCCTTGCGCCCCCGGTGCCGGCCGGCGCGGATCCAGTTGGCCGCGTCATCCAGCGCCTGCGTGCCGGCGATGCAGGCAAACTTGCGCTCGCCCAGGTTGGCATGGGCAAAGTCGCCGTCCAACACCTGAGCCAGGCAGCCCGCGATATACGTGGCCACCGGCTTGGCATTGTCGAAGGCGGTTTCCGTAGCCACGTCAATCCGCCCGATGTCTTTCGGCGTTAGCCCCTTGCGTTGCATCAGGCGCAGCGCCGCATTGGCGCCCATCGTCACGATGTCCTCGTACACATCGGGTAGGGAAGACGCGTGCAGGCCCAGCCCTTTCGTAAACTTGTTCGGGTCGATGTTGTGGGCCGGGGCAAACGTATGCGCCAGGTCCAGCTTCAGCTTGCCCGTCCACAGTGCGATGCCGTCGATGCCTACAGCCGGTGCGCTCATACGGAGATGCGGTCAGGTGTGTAGCAGCAGAACAGGCTAAATAGCTGATCTACCGCACGTTTTCAACGCATGCCACCGGCGCCCGCAAATCGGAAGGGCTTCCGGCGCGGTAAGGGACATGACTGTTACGGTCCGTGCTTCTGGCGCCATGAGACGCGCGGTCCGATGGCGTCACCCCTTCCGCAGCCGCTCGTAGGAGGCTTCCAGGTCAATCATCGGCTCCGGATAGCCGCCGCCGTGCAGGCCGTACATCGACTTCTCGCTGTCGGAGAGCTCCCAGGGGGTGTGCACCTTATCAGCCGGTAGCTCCTGCAGCTCGGGCAGCCAGTGCTTTACGTACGCCCCCTTTTTGTCGTACCGGTTGGCCTGCGAGAGGATGTTGAAGTACCGGTTGCGCGGGTCGTTGCCCACACCGCTGTTGTAGGCCCAGTTGCCCCAGTTGCTGCCCACGTCATAATCCAGCAGCTTCGCCTCGAAGTACGACGCCCCCAGGCGCCAGTCCAGGTTCAGGTTCTTCGAGAGAAAGCTCGCCACATTTTGCCGGCCGCGGTTCGACATAAAGCCGCTCCGGTTCAGCTCGCGCATGTTGGCATCGATGAACGGAAAGCCCGTCGTGCCGGTCGCCCAGCGTTCAAAGGCCGCCGGGTTCTCATCCCAGTCGATCGACCGGTTCATGGGGCCGTTCAGGTAGAACAATCGTTCGCCATACTTGCGCGTGATGAACGTGAAGAAGTCGCGCCAGATGAGTTCGAAGATCATCCAGTAGGTCGACTTGTTGCTGACGCGCTCGTCCTCGTAGCGCTTCACCTCCTCGTAGATCGTCCGGGGCGAGAGGCACCCATGCGCCAGCCATGCGGAGAACTTTGATGAGTAGTCCGCGCCCAGCAGCCCGTTGCGGGTCTTCTTGTATTTCTTGAGGAGGTCCTGCCCCCAGATGTACCGTTGCATCCGCTCCAGCCCAGCGGTTTCGCCACCCGTGAAGTCCAGCACGGCCCGCTCGTCGATGGGCGTGGGCGTGAGGCCGAGGGTCTCTACGGTGGGGATGGTCCCGGCGTCGAGGCTGTCGGGGAGCGAGGCGAGCGCCTCCGGCGCGGGAAAGGTAGGCCGTACCGCAGCGCGCTTCTCGGTTTTCTTCCGGAAGGGCGTGTAGACCTTCGGGATGCCGTCCGTGTCGAACGGGATGTCGTCGGCGTGGTAGAGCGTCTTGCCCCAGCGGTACTGCAGCACGGCATCGGTCGGAGCCAGCGCCTGCTCGACCGCTTGCTCCACCTCCTCCTCTTCGGTCCCCACTTCCTTGTGGACGTACACGCCAGCCACGTCGTGCGCCTGCACCAGCTTCGGAATCACGTCCTCTGGTGTTCCTTGCCGGACGATCAGGTCGGCGCCTCGCTCCTGCAGGGACGTCCGCAGGTCGCTTACACTGTCGATCAGAAACTGCGCGCGAAAGGGCCCGGTCTTGTCGAAGCCCCAGCGGCCCTCTCCGAAGTGGCGCGGGTCGAAGCAGTAGACGGGCAGCACGCGGTCGGCGCGCTGGGCGGCTTCGTGCAGGATTTCGTTGTCGCGCACGCGGAGGTCGTTCCGAAACCAGACGAGCAGGGTGGTGGGCATACGATCGGACGTTGAACGATGGACGGAGTGGTGATCAGGCCTTGTCTTTGTTGCGGCGGCAGCGCTTGCTGCAGTACTTCACGTTTTCCCAGTCGTCTTCCCACTTCTTCCGCCACTTAAACGGGCGGTTGCAGACGGGACAGATCTTCTCCGGCAGGTCGCGCTTTTTGCGCATTTTGGCCATGGGGTGCAAGCGTTGTTTCAAGAGCACGCGTGTGCCTCAAAGCACAGCGTAGCGTTCAGATTCAACGACCGCGGCGCCCCCTGCGATTGTCACGGGATTGTGGCGGTTGGGGGCCTCGATCCGATGTGGCTCCACAATGCTTTCCATCCTCTGATTTAGGGCGCCATTCGATCCGGCAGAAGAGCATGGACCCGAGAGACAATTTTCTCCGCAGCCTGACGCGCCTGGCTGTATTGCGCGTCCGTTGGCTCGAGATGATCGTCGGGGTATCTGTACAGCGTTGCGAAGGGCGTGAGAAAGTTCGCAGCTTCAGATAGGTCGAGAGAGCCCACGTCCTTTTCCAGATTCCGAACAAGAAGACGCAAGTCATGGGTCTTCTTTACGGGTTGTCCAAAATACAGCAGCGCACCCTTTAGGGATTTCTCAGCTGCTTTTTGGCAGTGATACACGGCAGTGTCGAGGAGTGGGGAGTCACCTGCCGCCAATCGATCTGCAGCCATCAGATCACGCTTGGCTTTGTCGAGCCACTGCCGCACGAGAGTCGACCGTCCATCAGCCATACAGCTTCCTCCCGGATGTACGAACGGTATGGGCCAACGAGCCGGTCACATCTGCGTGTATGTGGAACGCCTCCTCGCTCTTGACCACGATGTCGATCGGGATGTCTACATCTGGTAAGGCATCATACCCACGGGTCGCAATGGTTGCAGGATCAGGCGCGACCATTTCTACCACGACAAGGAGATCCAAATCGCTGTCATTTGTGTCACCGCCCCAAATGCGAGATCCAAAGCCCCATACCTCCTGCGCACCGGTGGCTTCCGCTACCCGTCGAGCGATGGAAGCGATAGCCTCTTCCTTTTCTTGTTGAGCAATGTTGAAAGGCATCGGCGCGGTAGGGGCGTGATTTCAAGGAAAGCTTAGTACCCAAGTACTACCCAGTTTGATCAGAAGAGCGTACGTGGGTCTGCGTTGTTACCCGGGAAGTCCGTTGGGTGCGGCGTTGAATCAGGTACATCATGTAAAGTGTGCTACACTCTACACTTCAAAGTCATCCTCGCGAAGGCGAGGATCCATCCGGAAGGTAAGGGGCTTTGCTACCGTCCTTTCTTCGAGCTCCCAGCGGACCTGCTCGCTTGTTGCGCCTATCGATGGATGGCTTCAATCATTCCTGAACCGTAATTTAGAAAGCACGGTCACGCAATCAGTCGTCGCTTGCCCATGCCCAAACCAGGCTACGTCTACATCCTGGCGAGCAAGCCCAACGGCACGCTCTACACCGGCGTGACGAGCGACCTGGCGAGACGCGTGTATCAGCACAAGACGGGCGCCATTGACGGGTTCACCAAGCAGCACAACGTCACGCGTCTGGTCTACTATGAGCAGCACGCCGACATCCGGGATGCCATCCAGCGGGAGAAGAATCTCAAACACTGGCTCCGGCGGTGGAAGCTATGCCTTATCAGGGAGCACAATCCGAGATGGGATGACCTGTATAAGACGTTGTAGGGGCTGTTTTTTAGTTGTCCTGAATGCTGCAATTTTTACAGTCTGCTTTCTGCTACCATCGTATGGATCCTCGATCAAGTCGAGGATGACTGGTTTTTTAGATTGCGACTTTCCGCGGCTTGGCCGCTTTCTGAAATGTCGGTGGTCGTTGGTTTTTCGCGATATTGGCGCTTGCTCTGATGAACAGAGCAGACGTCTGGAGAAGGTGAAGTAGGCTGATCATGTTCGCTATACCGCAATCCTTCCCCCAAAGTCATCCTCGCGAAGGCGAGGATCCATACCCAGGGCCCCCGCACAGCGCTGTGTCAGCGGGCTGTTGATGCGCTTGAACCCAATCACGCTTGTTTTCACGCTCGCCGCGACGTTGAGCTTCGTCTTCAGATCGAGAGCTATCTAACGCGGGTACCCGCCATCACACGTTGAAGCGTATCGAGCGTCGATCCTGTAGCTGGTATCAGAGTAATGTTAAGATATGATGGAGGTGTTGCGCGCTGGCGGTGGAGGTGGTAGTCTGGTTTGTGTGCTCTAACAAATCCTCGCGCTGGCGCACCTCGATCATGTGTGACAGCCGTTGTGCCTGGTCGATGGCGCCTTGCTGGTAGGTAACGTATCGGAGGGGCAAATATTTTCGTCACGACCTATTACCTGTTGAGAATGAGAACCCGTTTTACACCATTACTTCTGGTGTTCATCCTGTCACTGGTAGGTTGCTCTGAAGAGGCTGGCCTGCAGGAGGAGCCGCCACTCCAGTTAGAACGTAGCTTCACCTTGCAGGAGAGTGACACGTTGTTCATTGGGGACTTTCGAGCAATCACGGTTGCTACGGATCCATTCAGAATCTACATTCCGGACCACGTTACGGCAGGTGTCATTGTAGCCGATTCAACGGGTGGCTTGATCAAGCGCATTGGATCCTTTGGGCAAGGTCCCGGCGAAATGACGCAGCCCATGCACGTGGAGGTGCTGAATGCTCGTCTGTATGTAGTAGATCTGGATCGATTTTCTGTATTCGACACGTCGGGTGCCTTCCAGCGCACGCGCCAACTGCCGGAAGGATTGTATCTAACGGCGAGCCTTTCGCTCACCAACGATGGCGACTTTCTGTACCTGGGAGCTACAGATGTTCATCGAAGAACAGCTGGCCTGCTCGCCTCAGCAACCGATCCGGCCATTGCCCGACTTGACCCGGATACGTTCGAACTTGAGGCACATTTTGGCAATTATCCCGAATTCTACCAGACGTACAAGCAGACCATCAGATGGCGCTATCTCAGCACGAATCAGGATAACCTATTGGCTGCAGGGTTTTCGCACGTTCCGGAAGTTTCGCTCTACGACATTGCTGGCGCTGAGCCCCGGAAGGCGGGTGAGGTGGCCTTCCGGCACCCTGAGTTTCGGCAGTCGGAGACGGATATGGGACTTGGGATGACGTTGGCGGAAATGAGAGACGTCTGGACCAGTACGTCTATCGTGTTTGGTACGTGGTTGACAGACGAACGAACGCTCATCCATCAGTTCAGGAATCAACAGGAAGCATATTTTGAAACGCGCGACCCTGCAGACATGATATACTACGCGTCATTTGCCGTTATCGACGGTGACACCCAGCGCCATGTTAAGCTTCCGGGACCTATCCTGGATGTGGATGCTGATGGGCGGGTGTACATCCTGCGATCACCCGAGGCGGACGCTCGAGAGATAGGGGTTTACCGTGTGCAGTTGACGCAGCGCTGATGTTGTCAGTCGCGGTAGTTCTTTATCTGCGGCTGGGTTTTCGCGAGACTTGGTCGTTTTCTGAAAGGTTCGTGGCCGTCGGTTTTTCTGCGACATTGCCGCTTGTTCTGGTGAATAGAGCATACGTCCGGAGAAGGTGAGGTAAGCTGATCATGTTCGCTATACCGCAATCCTTCCCCCAACGTCATCCTCGACCCCAAACGAGGCCGCAGGCCGACTCACGGAGCGGAAGCGGAGCTAATCGAGGATCCATCCGGGAGGGAAGGGGCTTTGCTACCGGTTTTTGGGCTCCGGTCGCACATGGGGCCATATTACTCCTATCGACGGATAGCTGTAATCATTCATGAACCGTAGTTTAGCTCAAACGCTCAGGCAATCGATGAGCTCTTTGCTCCATGCCCAAACCAGGCTACGTCTACATCCTGGCGAGCAAGCCCAACGGCACGCTCTACATTGGCGTGACGAGTGACCTGGCGAGGCGCGTGTATCAGCACAAGATGGGCGCCATTGATGGGTTCAGCAAGCAGCATAACACCAACCGTCTGGTCTACTATGAGCAGCACGCGGACATCCGGGATGCCATCCAGCGGGAGAAGCACCTCAAACACTGGCTCCGG
>JAAAOI010000248.1 GCA_009908945.1 Bacteroidota bacterium | reverse complement strand
GCCCTACAACGGGCCGTCCATGGGGCACTGGTGGACGTTTATGGGACGGGACTGCTCCTGGTGGGCAAGCCCGGCATCGGGAAGAGTGAAGTGGCGCTGGACCTGGTGGAGCGGGGGCACCGCCTCGTGGCTGATGATGTGGTGATTGCCACGCGAAGAGAAGCTAATCTGCTCATCGGCTCCGGCACCGATCTCGTGCAGCATTTTATGGAGGTGCGTGGCCTGGGCCTGGTGGATGTCCGAGCCATGTTCGGTATCCGTGCCATCCGGTTTCAAAAGCGCATCGAACTGGTCGTCAACATGCACCTGTGGGATGCCGCCGAGGAGTATACGCGACTGGGAATGGTGCAAGACATGTACGAACTCCTGGGCGTGTCGCTGCCCATGGTAAAAATCCCGATCACCCCCGGAAAGAACATCACGGTCATCTGCGAAGTGGTGGCCATGAACCACTTGCTCCGCCGGTACGGCTACGACCCAGCCGAGGTCTTCGCCGATCGCCTACGCGAGCGTATTCAGCAAAAAGAAGGACCCTTGCCCCGGCGCGCGGTCGAATACTTCGAACACGATTTCGAGTAGGCCTTCTTGGCCCCGTCAGCTGAGGTCACCGCACGACGCGAAAATTGCCTAAAGAAGGCGTGCACCGCGCCGATTGGTTGCTTCTTGCGCATTCACATCCTATCTTCTGACGCTTTCTACCACAATATTGCGCTAAAAGTACCCTACTGGTGAAGCACATGGCGCGCAACGGTGTCAGAAATACTGTTCGCCCACTTTACCTTAGGCCTGTTCTGCCGATACAAGAATCCGTCATAGCGCGTGAACATCTGAAATACGCTGGCTCACATGCCCAAAAATAAGTACTTCTACTACGACCACGAAACGTGCTCTTTCGTCGAGGTCAAGCCTGACCCTCGAAAGGTATGGCTGCGGCGTGGAGCGATTGGAGGGCTGGTAGTCGTCGTTGCGGTTGCGCTTTCATTTCTGCTGGAGAGTATCGTGCCTTCGGTGGAGCAGATGACCCTTCGCGCTGAGAATCAGGCGTTGCAGCAAGAGCTTGAGCAGGTGAACGAGCGCGTGACCAACCTCTCGTCGGAGCTGGGCGAGCTGTCAGAAGCCGACCAAGCACTCTACCGCACCCTGTTCGAGGCCGAGCCGATCCCCAGTGATGTGCGACAGGTGGGGGTAGGCGGGAGCGATGCGCAAGAACGGTTCGACAGCTTTAGCAGCCGCCCGGCTGTTCTTCTGCGGCACCTTTCGGAGGAATTGGATGCGCTGGAGCGCAAGGCAAGTTTGCAAAGCAGCAGCTTCCGCGAGCTGAAGTCACTGGCCGGGACGCACCAGGAACGGATGCGCCAACTGCCCGCCATCCTGCCGGCTAACGGTCCGGTAGTCTCTGGGTTTGGGCGGCGGTTCCATCCGATCTTACAAGTGCGCCGCCACCATGCCGGTATTGATATCGTCCTGGAAGTTGGAACGCCCGTTTATACCACGGGCGATGGTGTTGTCCGTGAGCGATCGCGCACAGCAGGCTATGGGAAGTACGTGATCATCGATCATCCCCAGGCGGGGTACAGCACGCTGTATGCTCACCTCTCGGAGATCCCCTCGCACATCCGCCGGGGCCGTGAAGTGAAGCGAGGCGAAGAGATTGCGCGCAGCGGCAACACGGGGCGTTCAACAGGCCCCCATCTCCACTATGAGATCCGGGATTCCAACGACCGAGCGATCGACCCCACACAGCTTATGGCGCCCAGCATGTCGCCCCAGCGGTATCAGCATCTTGTGATGGCTGCAGAAAACGCCTCCACGTCGCTCGATTAGGCCGCCGCCTCACCACGCCTGGCTTGGCCTGTACACGCAAGGCGGGCAGCCCCGTGGTGCCGCGTGGGCTACCGCACGACGCTGGTTCCCGGTGAACAATGACGCCGGCCGGCCCCTCTTGCAATTCTCAGGCGTTCGGTCTATTGTCCAAGGCAGCAGGGCATCTGCGCTGCTGTATCAACTTCCGCTCTGCCTTTGGTTCCTAATTCTACCCCGCTCATGTACTGGACGTTAGATCTTGCGCGGCATCTGGAAGATGCACCCTGGCCCGTGACACAAGATGAACTCATCGACTATGCGGAGCGTACAGGCGCCCCTCACGAGGTCATTGAAAACCTCGAAGACCTTGAGGACGATGGCGAGCCCTATGAAAGCATTGAGGAAATATGGCCGGACTTTCCTACGGCCGACGACGACTTTTTGTACACGGGAGATTAGCCCTGCCACATAGCCCGATGTGGAAAGGGGTGTGGGCCGTGCTTGTTTGTTGTATAGGCTTGCTCTGTGGACCGCCAGCAGCCGAGGCCACAAAGCGCGTGGCACCGCCCGGCCCCGATGCCTGGGTCGACGCTCAACCCGAGGCAGCCAGCAGCCTGTCGCGCACGCCCTCATCCGTGGCCGATACGACGGAAACCCAGCGCCCTGTCGTCACCGGCGTCCGGTTCGATGGGGGAGACGCCTTCCCCCAAGCTACTCTTGAAGGTCGGGTGCGCACGACGGCCAACCGGCGGTTTCTGGGGATTCCAGGCTTTACGTGGTGGGTCTGGCTCTACGAACTGGGCGACTCTGGACGCCTGGGCGACCGCGTGGGGCAGGCCCTTAAGTCAAGCGGTGAACCCCCGGCACTCTTAGACGAGACGGTGCTGGCCTCAGATGTGGAACGGCTGGAGGCGCTCTTTCAGCAAGAAGGCTTTCGTGAGGCGAGCGTAGAGGCGCAGGTAGATACCACCGATGGAGGGGAGGCGGCCGAGGTAACCTTTGTCGTCGAGCCTGGACCGCCTACCTTCTTTCGAGAGATTCAGTACGAGGGCCTACAGACGCTTGCCCCTGATCAACGCCGGCGATTGCTGCGCGAATCGGCCATTCCAGCAGCCGAGCAACGGGACACCACCCTGCGTTTCCGCGCCGATCAGCGGCGGTACTCGGAGCCGCTGCTGCTGGAGGAACGGCGACGCTTGCTCACGTTCCTGCGAAATGAAGGCTACGCCGCCGTAACGCGCGACTCGATCCGGGCGTTCGTCGAGCGAGCAGCCCCCGATTCGTTTGACGTCAACCTGCGTGTCCAGACAGGACCCCGGTATCGGTTCGGGGATGTGTTCGTGGAGGTGACGGGGCCAGAGGCTGAGCAGGGGGTGCGAAGAGACACATTGGCGCTCGGCGAGGGGGCGCGTAGCGGACGCATGATCGTGACCATTGAACAGGAGCGCCGCCTCCGCCCCAGCCTGATCCGTCGCGCGCTGCGCTTTCAACCGGGGGGCTGGTATAGCCAGGAGGAGGTCCTGAACACGCGCCGCCGGCTGGAGGCCACCGGCGTCTTTGGGCTGACCGATGTGACCACCAGCATCCCGGATTCTACGGCCGATCCGCGGGCGCCGGAAACCGCGGAACGGCTCCCGCAGTCCATCCGCCTGCGCACGCAACCGCGGCACCGCGTCCGGTTGGAGATGTTTGCGCTGCAGCGCTCCGGAGCGCTTGGCGTGCTGGACAATGAACTGGGCTCGGGCCTCGGGCTTTCCTATAACAACCTGAACCTGTTTGGCGGGGGAGAAGCGTTTCAGGTGGGCCTCTCCGGCTCCATCGCAGGGGACATCCAGCGCCAGATCCTGACCACATCTCAACTGGAGGCCTCCACGTCGCTGCAGGTGCCTTACCTAATCCAGCCGTTCAGTGGGCTGGACGACCGCCTGGGGCTCTTCGACGCGCGGACGCGGTTGTCGTTTAGCCTCGTGTCGCTGCGCAGCCCGGAGCTTCGGTTCGCAATCCGGGGCCGCGGCAGTGGGCAGCTCCGCTTGGAGATGCAGCACACCCCGACCGTCACGTCCCTCGTCGACCTGCCCACGGTCAGTTTCAGCAATCCAGATACCCTTGCCGGGTTTCGCCGGGACATTCTGGACCGCCTGATTGGCTCGGAAGATAATCCTGTTATCGCCGATCCGGTCCAGCGTGCACAAGTGCTTGAGGATTACACCCAACCCCAGTTCAACAATGCCTTCCGGTACACCCTGCGCGCGGCGAATGTAGACCCCCTGCGCCGACAGCAGGGCTTCAGTTACGAGGGTGTCTTTGAGGTGGGCAGCCACCTGCCCTATCTGCTGGACCGGTTGGTGCTCTCGCCAGACACCGTATCTGGGCGCCTGCCCATTGGCACAGGGGATGGGCTGCTCTACCGCCCGTACATCCGGCTGATTGGGGATGCGCGGCAGTACCGCCCCTTGGGCCGCCATGGCGTACTGGCCGGTCGTCTCTTTGTAGGGTTCGCCCAGCCAACCGGCCCCTCCAACGTCGTCCCTTTTGATCGGCGTTTTTACAGCGGTGGGGCTTCCAGCGTACGCGGGTGGCGCTTGCGTGAGCTGGGCCCCGGGAGTGTACAGTCGTTTGCTGAAGGATCTTCCGCTACGGGCGAGACCAATCTCTTCGGTGGGGACATCAAGCTGGAAGGAAGCGTGGAGGTGCGGCGTACCGTGATCCGCAATTTCCTGGCGGCCAACTGGGCCGTGGCCGGCTTCATGGATGCCGGTAACGTCTGGTTTGGGCCCAGCAACCCCGGCTTCCAGACCGACGATCCCGATCAAGCCACCGGCAAGTTTCGCGTGGATGCCTTCTTTCGCGAAGTGGCCGTCGGGTCTGGCTTCGGGCTGCGGCTGTCGTGGGAGTACCTGATTGCCCGTTTCGATCTGGGCTGGCGGGTGATCGACCCAGCCAACCCGGATGGAGGGATCTTCCCTGCGGAGGATCGGGGTGCGCTCTTTGCCGATCCCGCCATTCTCCACTTCGGCATTGGCCACACCTTTTAACCCCGGGCGTCCTCGCGGCCTTCACAAGTTGTTCGGAGAGCTGCCCTCCTGATGGTCGCAACTTGCCTGAATGATTGCTTATACTACAGTTCTGCATCTACGCTCTGCACCGGACTTCCCCATGGCCATGCTGCGTTCGCTTTACCGAGGAGGCCAGCGCCTGGTAGGGCGCGTCCTCCAGCGAACCGCCGATCAGCGCACAGCCGATATCATGCGGTTACTGAGCAACGTGCCCCTGTTTCAGGAGCTGCAGCAAACGGCTCTGCACGAACTCGCCGACATCACGCACCAGCGCACCTACCGGCGCGACGAGTTCTTGTATTACGAAAACGACCCTGGCATGGGCCTGTACGTGGTAGAACAGGGAACGGTGCGCTTGCTCATGGGAGACGCGGAAGGCACGTTGCAAGAACTGCGGAAGCTGGGCACAGGTCAGGTTTTTGGCGAACTCTCGCTGCTGGACAGCTTCAAGCGCATGGAAACCGTGCAGGCGGTCACGGAAACGACTGTGCTGGGCTTCTTCCGGCCTGATCTTACCATGCTTAGCATGCGCAACCCGCAAGTGGGTGCGCAGGTGACGGCAGTGCTGGCTCGGTATCTTGCGCATCGGCAGGTAGAGCTCATCAACATGATTAGTTCTGAAGCCGGCCCGGTCCAGGCCCGTCATATGCTTATGGAGGCCTCAACCACCGTCCACGAAGACGCCGCCGGGCGCCCCACGAACCGGCAGTAAACCGGTAGCCTGCTGCCTGTTCGCTTTTGTCTATCATCCACCTCCCTGTAGATGGCTTCGAATACACAGCCTCCCCCGAAGCGCGGGGCAACCATCATCCTCGATATTGAAAAGTTTGCCGACAAGGGCATGGCGCTGGCGCGCGTCGATGGCTTTGTGATCCTGGTGCGGGAAGGGGTGCCGGGCGACCGGGTAAAAGCGCGTGTCTACAAGAGGAAAAAACGCTACGCCGAGGCGGAAATCGAAGAGGTGCTGGAGCCGAGTGCGTTGCGTACGGAGCCCCGGTGCTACTACTTCAGCACGTGCGGGGGCTGTAAGTGGCAACACGTCCAGTACGAGGCACAGCTGCAGGCCAAGCGCGAAAGCGTTGCAGGCGCGCTACAGCACCAGGGGGGCTTTGCGCTGGACGAGGTGGAGGTGCGGCCCACCATCGGGGCAG
>JAAAOI010000011.1 GCA_009908945.1 Bacteroidota bacterium | reverse complement strand
CTGGTCGGTGACCAGCCCCATGATACCGCCCATGGCGTCGATCTCCCGCGCAATGTGCCCTTTTCCGATGCCGCCAATGGCCGGGTTGCACGACATCTGCCCGATCGCGTCCAGCTTCATCGTGATGAGCAGCGTGCGGGCGCCCATGGTGGCGGCAGCGGCCGCGGCCTCAGAGCCGGCATGGCCGCCCCCGACGACAATCACATCGTACGAAAAGTAGTCATTCCCCTGCATAATACGCTCTCAAACCTTTCAATAACGCGTGCCGCGCGGTTAGTCCCGCGCAATAGACGAGGGAAACGAGGGGACGCGCCGGGATGATTCGCGAGGCCCGTCGGGGTCAAAGAAGGAAATGGACCCCTCTGCATCGCACAGCCACACCTCCTCCGCCCCCGCCTCAACATACAGCGCACGCTTTTCGGCCATCTCCTCTTCCGTGTTCGTGGGCGAAAGCACCTCTACACAGATCTGCGGAGCCACCGGCGCATCGTACGTGTCTTTGATCTGCTCCCAGCGGTCGGCCGTGCACCATACGGCATCGGCCACCTTTACACCCTGGGATGTCCGAATGGCAGACTCCGTGTACGCAACGCCACCGGGTAGCTCATCCTCCAATAGTCGTGCGATCAGATGCGCAAATCTGCCATGGTACTGATACGTGGGACTCATCACGAGCTGTCCCCGCACGTTGGTCTCGATCTTGTAGGGCAGATCCTGAAGCGCGGGATCGGCGCAGAGCTCCTTCCACGATTCGGGACCTCGGGTGGTGGTTGGTGAAGCCACGGGCAACCTCCTAATTATGGTACCAAAACACGGAGTATATACGCTGAGCGTATGGCCTCGGTCCTGGCTCCGGAGCAGCGGCCGCCGTCATTTCCCGATGCAGAACCGCGAGAAGATCTGGTCGAGGACGTCTTCGTTGGTGATCGCGCCCGTGATTGCGCCGAGCTCGTGCAGGGCGCTGCGGAGGTCCAGCGCGAGCATATCGCCGGCGGCTCCCCCGGCCAGGGCTTGCTGGGCGCGCTGGATGGCCTCCCGCGCGGAGGCCAGGTGCTGCCGGTGGCGCTGATTCATCACCACGTGAGAGGCGTCGGTGTCTTCCAATCCCTCTGCTACGGCGTCCTGCAACGCCGACACCACCGGCGCTACCGCATCCGTATTGCGCTGGCCCTCTTCGGCAGAGATGACCACAGTGGGGCGTCCGTCGGATTGGATAGGCGGCTCTTCTTCTACCAGGTCCGCCTTGTTGGCCACCTGCACCACCGGAAGCGTCGGATGCGCCGCCTGGAGGCGCTGCAAGAAGGTGTGCTCAGCGGCGTCGAGCCCTTCCGTGAGGTCGTACACGTACAGCAGCACGTCGCTATGTTCGATCGACGCCTCTGCGCGGCGCACGCCTTCCGCCTCGATGGCATCGGAGGTCTCGCGCAGGCCGGCGGTGTCCACAAAGCGGTAGCGCAGCCCGTCGATCTCCGCCTCGGCCTCAACCGCGTCGCGCGTGGTGCCGGGGGTGGGGCTTACGATCGCGCGGTCACGGCCCACGAGCGCGTTCAGCAAGGTGGACTTCCCCGCGTTCGGCCGGCCACCGATGACGACCCGCACCCCGTCGCGGATCAGCTCCCCCGTGCGGTACGAGGCGAGCAGCTCGCTCAGGAGCCTCTCGGAGGTCTGCAGCAGCGCCTCCAGCCGCTCGCGGTCGGCAAAGGCCACGTCTTCTTCCGAGAAGTCCAGCTCCAGCTCTACAAAGGCGGCCAGCTCCAGGAGCTCCTCGCGCAGCGCTTCCAGCCGTTCAGAGTAGCGGCCCTGCAGGTGGGAAAGCGATACGCGATGCGCTTTGGTAGATGACGCGTGGATGAGATCGGCCACCGCCTCGGCCTGCGCCAGGTCCAGCTTGCCGTTCAGGAAGGCGCGCTGGGTGAACTCGCCGGGCTCGGCCAGGCGGGCGCCGTGGTCGAGCAGGCTTTGCTGGATAAGCTGCGGCGCGAGGTCCCCCCCATGGCACGAAACCTCGACCACGTCCTCCCCCGTGGCGGATTTCGGCGCGCGGAAGACCGTGACCACCACCTGGTCGATGTCCTGCCCCTCGGCGTCCGTTAGGTAACCCACATGCGCCGTATGCGACGCCACAGCGGGGAGGTCCGCCCCACGGAAGCACCGGTTGGCCACCGCGATCGCCTCCGGCCCGGACACCCGCAAGATGGCCAACGCCGCCTGCCCCCGGGCGGTAGCAATAGCGGTAATGGTGTCGTTTCGCGTGCTCATGGAGCTCAACGCCTGTGGATGGTTTCAGCAAACCTACAATCCGGCGCCCCTCCGTCAAAGGCTCGGCGTGATGAGGGGTGCGGGGCCAGCGTCACCTCCCGTTGCCGCCGCGTCAATACGCTTCTTCGTCTTCGCATCGCAGGGCGATGCTGCGCTTAGGAGGACGGAGGAGCTGTCCGGGCAAGTTGGGAGTTGCCCATGAAAGCACACATGCTCCTTTCCCTGCCCGTCATGGTGAGCGCAGTGAGCAATGCGAACGAAGGCGAACCAGTCTTCGGCTCGCTGGCGCGGACCTGCGCTTAGGGTGACGGCGGTGAGCGTAGGCTTGAGGGCTGTAGATGCGGATGACCTCGCACAAACGCCCGCCCGCACAAACGCCCGCTCGCCCAAGCTTCCTCTCTGGTCTTCGCACCTCAAGGCGATGCTATACTCAAGAGGCACGAGTGCACGGACGACGGCGTTCCTCAACACCCACACGCCCATACCCAAAGACCTTTACGCCCCCTCCTTCAGTCGCTCCTTTTTCCGCTTGCGCTTGAGTTTTTGCTTCTCCCGGCGGCTCAGGTCTTCTGGGGCTTTCTGTTCCAGCTTCGTGCTCTCCTTATTTTGCTCAATGTTGCGATTGATGAACTTCTGCTGCGTGGCCGAGATGATGTTGTAGAAGAGGTAGTAGAGGCTCAGCCCGGACGGGAAGCGGTTGAAGAAGACAAACAGGAAGCCCGGCATCAGATACATGAAGATCTTAGCCTGCGTGCCGCCTTGTCCCATGGAGCCCTGCACCCGCATCTGAATGACCAGCGATACGGCCATAAGCGCACAAAACCCGGCCACGTAGTCGCCATAGAACGGGATCTCGAAGGGCAGACTTAAGATCGGGTCCGGCGCGGAGAGGTCGGTGGCCCAGAGAAAGCCTTTCTGGCGGATTTCGATGGCCTGCTGCAGGAAGAAGTACAGCCCCACCAGCACCGGCCACTGCAGGAGCATGGGCAGGCAGCTTCCAAGGGGGTTCACGCCCGACTCTTTGTAGAGCTTCATCATGGCCTGCTGCTGCTTTTGCGGGTCGTCCTCGTACTTCTCCTTGATGGCCTGCATCTCCGGCTGGATCTCCCGCATCTGTGCCATGCTGGTGTAGGACGACTTCGTCAGCGGGTAGAGCACCATCTTGATCAGAAACGCGATCATGATGATGGCCAGGCCATAGCTGGGCAGCCAGTCCCCGAGGTACCAGAAGGTGGGGATAAAGACGTATTGTGCCAGCGGCCGGACAATCCATCCGATCACGGCCCAGCCAAAGTCGACCATGCCGTAGAGGCCCACATCGTAGCCGCTGATGCGGTAGTACTCCATCGGCCCCACATACAGCGTGAAGGCGTCGCTCCCCGCCTGCGTGTCCGACGAGGGGGGCACGATAAAGCTGGCCAGGTAGTCCTCGTGCTGCGGGCCATACGGATGCGTCTGGCTCCGCTCCCCGATCAGCTCAGCCCCGCGGGTATCGCCCTGCGGCATGATGACAGCCGCGAAGTATTTGTTCTTGACGGACACCCAGTCCACCTGGCCTCGTAACGACAGCTCCTCGTAATCTTCCGAGAGGTCGAGGCTCTCCAGCGAACCTCCGCTCTGCGCGTAGGCGGCGGCGTACCAGGCCTCATCGTCGGCGCTGCGCTCGGCAAACGGGATGCCGCCGTTCCACATCAGCTCATAACCGTCTCGTGTGATGAAGCTTTCCGCATTTTCATGCTCAATCTCCAGCCCTACCTCGTACGTGCCCGGCGTAAACGTGTAGATCTTTCGCACGAAGCCTTCGCCCAATTGGGCTGTGAAAGCCAGGCGCGTTTCTCCGCTTTCCACGTTCAGGGACGACGCTTCCGTGTCAGCCTCAAAGTACAGGTCGCGGGAGTCCACCACGTGCGCCGACGGGGTGGTGAAGATCATTGCCAGCGAGCCCTCTGTAAGGGTATCCACCATCTGTACCTGCGACTCCCGATCCCACTTCAGGTACTCGTTGAGCGTGAAGGAGCGTAGCGTTGCCCCTTTCGTCGAGAAGACGGCCTCGTACAGGTCGTGGGTGATCGTGATGGAGCGCTGCTCGCCGTCCAGTGCGCTTTCGAGGGCCGGGTCGTCAATGCGGGACACGTCGTCTGTATTCAGGACGTTATCCACGTCATCCGCCGCATCGGCCGCCGCATCGGCCGCCTCATCGGACGCCGCGCCGTCGGGATCCACCTGCTCGGTGGCTACCGCCTCGCCCTCTGCGGGCGGCTCCGGGGGCGGCGGCGCTGCAAAATAGAGCCAGCCAAACAGGATGACCGCGATGAGTACACTCGCGATCACAACGTTACGATCAATGCCAGATTCTCCCATTGGACGGGCGTCCTACAGCTTACAAGTTAGACAGAGGCCCAGCGGGCCAGAATAGTGCGGAACGGGGCTGCCCCCGGGTGCGGTTCCTGCAGATGCCGGCTTCGTGCCGGAGATGGCCCTCCCCGAGCAGCACGTGTCAAGCAGAGGCGGCGAGGCGCTCGGCCAGCCGGTCCACCGCGCGGGCGGTGTCGCGCTGTATGCGGGGCGGGTCTACCGGCAAGCCACCGCGGTACAGGATCATGAGGGTTAGGGTGTCGCCACGGGTTTCAAAGAGGCGCCGCAGCGCGTGCTGATGATGGCGGTAGGCCTCACGCACGTGACGCTTCACGCGATTGCGGTCTACCGCGCGGCGCAGCCCCCGGCCTGGCGCCACGCCTACCTTGAGCGGGGCGGGGACCTTCACGTCGGCGCGCGGCACGATGCGGTACACCAGCCGGATGGTGCCCTGCGCCAGCGTCCCGGTATCGGTTCGCGAGCGGTCGAAGAGTGCGCGGATGAGGCGGTGCGCCTTCAACCGGTGCGACCGGGGAAACGTATGGCGGTGTGCAGGGCTTTCCACGGCGGTACCCATCAGCAAAGCGGGTTACTTACCGCCGCGCTTGTGGCTCACGCTCAGGCTCTTGCGGCCTTTGCGGCGGCGGCGCTTGAGCACCTTCTTGCCGCCCTTACTTTTGGAGCGCGCGCGGAAGCCGTGCTTGTTTTTGCGCTTGCGCTTGCTGGGTTTGTAGGTTCGCTTGGACATGGCAGCAGAGCTAAATCATCAAAATATAAGACATCGGCCCAAACGCGGCATGGCTCGGGTTGTTTGAATAGCCTTCCGCGAAGTTACGGCCAAAAAGGACGGCAGTATACAAAACGCCGGGGCGGGATCAAATGGCCGCGCTTGACTTTCACTGAATAGGCATGTACCATAGCCGGTCCGATGCGGCCGGTAGTAGTCGCGGGAATAGCTCAGAGGTAGAGCATCAGCTTCCCAAGCTGAGGGTCGCGGGTTCGAATCCCGTTTCCCGCTCCATCGCAGATAGTGTCCACAGTGACAGCGCGCGCCCACACGGGCGGTTAGCTCAGTTGGTTTAGAGCGCCTGCCTTACAAGCAGGAGGTCGCTGGTTCGAATCCAGCACCGCCCACCGTCATTTCTTCCGACCCCCGCCTGGCACCTGCTGGGCGGGGTTTTTTGTTGGGTTCGGGCTGGATGGGTAACACAATGGGTAACACAACAGGTGAAACAGCCGGGCGCTGGGATGGGGCCGATCGCCCGACGCAGCACGCTGCGTCGCTACGGTAGCGCGCGGAAACGCATCTGAACGACGGCGGCGTCTCGTGCCTCAACAACCAGCTCGGCGTGGGGCGCCTGCTGTCCGCCCTCCACGTCTTTCGTCGGGACCAAAAACAGGCGGGCCTCGCCGTTGGTCATCGCCTCTCGCACCGATTGAGGCAAGCTGTCGACATCCATGCCTAC
>JAAAOI010000105.1 GCA_009908945.1 Bacteroidota bacterium | reverse complement strand
CCCCATCACCGTGAAGTACAGCGGGCCGGGTCCGGTGCCGGCCTCCGAGGCCAGCAACAGGGGGGTGTGCAACACGGCGGTGATCAAGATGCACGGGAAGACAAACGGTGCCAGCAGGTGGATGCTACCCTGCAGCTTTACGCCCAGCGTCTCCGCCGAGCGCCAGAGCCGGCGCAGCAGCTTGCGGGCGACCTCCACCCCACCCTTCGTCCACCGGTGCTGCTGCGTCCGCAGGCCGTTGACGTTGGCCGGCAGCTCCGCCGGTACGGCCACGTCCATCGCCATGCGCAGGCGCCAGCCGTGCAGTTGCGCGCGGTAGCTGAGGTCCAGGTCTTCGGTGAGCGTGTCGGCCTGCCAGCCCCCGGCGGCGTCGATGCAGGCGCGCCGCCAGACGCCCGCGGTGCCGTTGAAGTTCATGAAGCAGCCTGCGCGGTTGCGTCCTGTTTGCTCGATGCAGAAGTGCGCATCCAGTGCCAGCGCCTGCACCTGCGTCAGCCACGATTCCGTTCGGTTGAGGTGCCCCCACCGGGCCTGCACAAGGCCGATGTCCGGCGCATCAAACCGCGGCAGCATGCGCTTCAGAAAGTCGGGTGGCGGCACAAAGTCGGCATCGAAGATGGCTACAAAGTCGCCTCCGGCGCGCTCCAGCCCATAGGCCAGGGCGCCCGCCTTGTAGCCGCGCCGCGTCGGGCGGCGGATGCACCTGATGGTGACGCCTCGCTGTCGCCAGTAGGCCGCGCGCTGCTCGGCAAGCGCCCGCGTCTCGTCGGTAGAGTCGTCCAGCACCTGAATCTCCAGTTGGGCCTGGGGGTAATCGAGCCGTGCACAGGCGTCGATGAGCCGTTCAATGACGTGGGCTTCGTTGTAGACCGGCAGCTGCACGGTGACCGACGGCCAGCCCTCGGCCGGCACCGCGGGCTCGTCGTCTGGAGCGCCTGCCGACCGGGCGGGGCCGAGGGAGAGCCACAGCAAGTTGAGCCCGTAGACCAGGAGGATGGCCATGGCCAGCGCGTAGAGTACGGCAATCATGCAACCGGAGGGATCATGCGAGAAGAGCGAGGGAGGCGTGACCGTACGTGTTTCCGATGCCACGCATGTTACGGCCCGTACGCCTACCAGTTGGAGGTAGCCGTCGTGAAGATGTCTTGTGCGATAATATCCAGCACTGCCCGCGCAGCTTCTTCCTCCCCTGCAGGTCCGAGCTCAATGGGATCGTATTCCTCAGAGCCGCTAAACGAGCGGTCCAGCAGCTCTTCGTCATTCACCTGATCCACGTACCGCACGGCGACGGAGAGCGACACGCGGTTGCGTGCGGCCCGGTCGCCGCCCACGGCCGTCGGGGTGTTGCTGTATTGCTCGATGCGCAGTTCGAGCAGCGCATCGGCATCGGCCGCTGATGAGGTCAGCTGCAGGCGCGTCTGGTTGACGAACTGCGCGATCACCTGCTGCGTGAGGCTCTCGTCGAGGGTAGGCAGGGGGCCGCTGGTGCGGTCGATGGCCAGCGGCACCGCTATGGTATTGATATGCCCGGGGATGGTGGCGCCGGTAAAGCTGTAGAAGGCGCAGCCGCCCAGCAGCACGGCGGTGATCAGGAGCGGGGCGAGCGTGCGGCCCCAGCGGTTGAGTGGGAACATGTCCATGCGCAAGAAAGGAAAAGACACCGTGCCGCGGCGCGTGGCCGGAGGGGCACTCACAAGTCCTCTTCATCGATGGTTTTGAGCTTGCGGTAGAGCGTGCGCTCGCTAATGCCCAGCGCCCTGGAGGTCTGGCGGCGGTTACCTTCGAACTGGCGAAGGGCCCGCTTGATGAGCTCCTGCTCCGCCTCCTCCAGCGTGGGCAGGTCGTCCGGGTCGCTCGGTGCGTCAGCTGCTGCACCAGCTGAGGGCTCTGCGCCGCGGCCCGCGGCAGCGTCGCCCTGCGAGGGCGCGAGCGAGCGGCTGGACGCACGCCCCGCGGCGGGCGCTGGAGGCGGGGCGCCGTTGACACCATTCTCGTCCTGCTCGATTTCGTAGGCGGCATCTTCGAAGTATTCGTCGTCCGGATCCGATCCCGAAGACGACGAGTCGATGATCACGTAGTCGCCCTGCTCGCTGGAGAAGTCGTGCTGCTCGGCGAGCTTGCGCGGGATGGCGACGCTGCCGCTGGAGGACCGCAGCTTCTGCATCTCCTCTTTGAGCTCCCGCATCTCGACGCGGATCTCCCAGAGGGCGCGGTAGATCATCTCGCGCTCACGAAACTCACTGGCGCCATCCGGACCCTGCTGCTCCTGTTGCGCCTTCCGACGCACCGGCATGAGGCTCTTCTCCCGGCTGGCCTCTGGCCCTTTGAGCTGGGGCCGCAGGTCATCCGCCGTGAGGGTATCGCCCCGCATCAGCACCACCGCCTGCTCGGCCACGTTGCGGAGCTCCCGCACGTTGCCCGGCCAGTGGTAGCGCTGCAGCAGCTCGCGGGCGTCGTCCGTCAGGGCCTTGCGCGCGCTGTCGTACTTCTGCGTAAACTGGTGCATGTACGTGTCGAAGATCGGCAGGATGTCCTCCGTGCGCTCCCGCAGCGGCGGGATGCGGATGATCACGGTGCTGAGGCGGTAGTAGAGGTCTTCCCGAAACTCGCCGCGCTCTACCTCCTTGGCCAGGTCCTTGTTGGTGGCGGCGATCACGCGCACATCCGTGGAGCGCTGCTGGCTGGAGCCGACGCGGCTGAACTGGCCGGACTCGAGCACGCGCAGGAGGCGCACCTGGGCCTGCTGCGGCATCTCCCCGATTTCGTCCAGGAAGATGGTCCCACCGTCGGCGTCTTCAAAGTAGCCGCTGCGCTTCTCCACCGCGCCGGTGTAGGCGCCTTTCTCGGCCCCGAACAGCTCCGACTCGATAAGGCCCTCGGGGATGGCGCCGCAATTGACGATGATGCGGGGGCCGTGGCGCCGGCTGCTGAGCTCGTGCAGGATTTCCGCGATGAGCTCCTTCCCCACCCCGCTCTCGCCCTGAATCAGCACGCTGATGTCCGTCTTGGCCACCATCCGCGCCCGGTCGATGACCTTACGGATGGCATCGGACGAGCCGACGATGCCGTAGCGTTCTTGAATGGCTTGGCGATCCATGCGATACCGGCTGAGTCAACGAGTAAAGTGTACAGGTATGACACAACGGCAGGCTTCTGTTAGATCCCCAGAGCGCCCGGTCACTCGTTGAAGACTCTGCAATGTCACCGCCGCACCGGGCCGAGGGGCGCTACGGCGTTGGGGGCGCTGGCTGGGCCGGGGTCAGGATGCGCCGGTCGGCGGTGAACTGCCCGTCGAACCGCGCCAGGCCCTCGTTTCGCATGGCCTCGGCCGGGCCGTCGAAGTACGCCTGCAGGGCCGCCCGGTCGGCCAGTTCGTAGTGAATGCACCAGTGCACCCGGTCGTCGCCTGCCTCCTCCACGGCGTACCACGTGGCCGCCTCGAACCCGTCGATGGCGAGCATCTCGTCGATGTGGGGGCGCAGCCAGGCAGCATAGGCGGAGGCCGCGGCGGCGTCAACGTGCAGGTTCACTTCGTAGATCGTCATGGCGGGACTGCAGCGGAGGGGACAGGGGCTTGCGGGGGCGTGGGGTGGCGGCGCCCCGCCGTGCGTCGCCACGGCAGCGGGGCCGGGGCCGGCGCTTGTGCGCGAGGCTGCGCTACACGTCCGCCGAGGCCAGGGCGGCCGGTGAGGCGCGGCGGGGCGGGCGTGGTTGGCTCAGCAGGTCGTGCGCCTCGGCATAGGCCAGGGCCGCCCCCACAAAATCGGCGAAGAGCGGATGCGGCTGGCCCACCGTACTGCGGTATTCCGGATGAAACTGCACCCCGACGAACCAGCGGTGCGTGGGCAGCTCGGCGATTTCCACGAGGTCGCGCTCCAGGTTTACCCCGGTGAACCGCATGCCATGCTCGTGCAGCTTGTACCGGAGCACGTTGTTGACCTCATAGCGGTGGCGATGGCGCTCCTGCACCTCGTCGGTGCCATAGACCTCACGGGCCCGGGAGCCCTCCACCAGATGGCAGTCGTATGCGCCAAGGCGCATGGTGCCGCCCTTATCGGTAATCTTCTTCTGCTCCTCCATGATGGCAATCACCGGATGGGCCGCGTCCTCGTCGAACTCCGTGGAGTTGGCCTCGGGCCAGCCACAGACGTTGCGTGCAAACTCGATGATGGCGCATTGCATGCCCAGGCAAATCCCAAAGAACGGCACGTCCTGCGTGCGGGCGTACCGGATGGCCTGCAGCTTGCCATCCACGCCGCGCTCGCCAAAGCCCGGCGCCACAATGATGGCCGCCGCGCCGCCCAGCAGGTCATCCACGTTATCGCAATCTACATCATCCGACAACACAAACCGGATGCGCACCTGCACGCTGTGGGCGACGCCGGCGAAGATGAGGCTTTCACAGATGGACTTGTACGCGTCCTGGTGCTCCACGTACTTGCCCACGAGCGCGATGGTGACCGTCGACTCCGGATTCTTGAGCCGCTTAAGGAAGTCGATCCATTCGTCCATGGGGCGCGTCTCGGCGAGGTAGTCGGCATGGAAGTCCTCGTCGATATGCAGGTGCTCGCGCGTGATGGCGTCCAGCCCCTCCCCTTGCAGCAGCAGGGGCACCTCGTAGATGGTTTCGGCATCGAGGGACTGGGTGACGGCGCGGGGCTCCACGTTGCAGAAAAGCGCGATCTTGCGGCGCAGCTCATCGTCCAGCGGCCGCTCGGAGCGGCACACGAGGATGTCCGGCTGCAGGCCGTGGGAGAGGAGCGTCTTGACGGAGTGCTGCGTGGGTTTCGTCTTGAGCTCGCCGGCGGCGGCGAGGTACGGGACCAGCGTCAGGTGCACGTTAAGGGCGTTGCGCGCGCCCAGCTCGTAGCGGAGTTGCCGGATGGCTTCGAGGTAGGGCTGGCTTTCGATATCGCCCACGGTGCCGCCCACCTCGGTGATCACCACGTCGTAGTCCCCCGTGGCGCCGAGGCGCTGGATGCGATCCTTGATCTCGTCGATGATGTGGGGCACCACCTGCACCGTCTTTCCGAGGAAGGCACCGGCGCGCTCTTTGGTGATGACCTCGAGGTAGACCCGCCCGGTGGTGACGTTGTTGGCCTGGCTGGTGGGCCGGCCGAGGAAGCGCTCGTAGTGACCCAGGTCAAGGTCTGTTTCCGCCCCGTCGTTGGTGACGTACACCTCCCCGTGCTCGTACGGGTTCATGGTGCCGGGGTCCACGTTGATGTAGGGGTCAAACTTCTGGATCGTCACACGGAGGCCCTGGGCTTCGAGCAGGCGCCCGAGCGAGGCACACACGATGCCTTTTCCAAGCGAGGAGGTGACGCCTCCGGTGACGAAGATGTATTTGGTAGGCACGGCAGCAGCGGCAGGCAAAGAAGAGAAAAGCACGGAGCGGCGCCGGCAGCTGGGGAACCCACCCACGGGTTCATCCACGCCCCGGGCCAGTGCAAGGTACGGCGGGACGAGGCGGAGTTGCAACGCCGCTCCGTGGAAAGCCTGTGGAGGCTGCAACCGAGTGGACAGGTGAGCGCGCACCTCACTCACGGAGCGGGCGGTGTGGGCTGGTAGTCCGGCCCGACCACCACGGGGAGCGCCTGCGGGGCGGCCTCAAAGGTAACCGGTTCGTTGGTCAGCAGCTCGCCGTCCACGTTGAACCACATGCCGGGCGCGGCCTTCACCCGCACCGATCGGGCGCGGCGGTGCGCCACCAGCGGGTGGTCCAGGTAGGTGCCAGCCACCAGCTGCGCCGCCACCTGCGACAGCTCCACAAGCGTCCCGGCATGGACCGTGACCACGTCCAGCACGCCATCCTCCGGGTTGGCGACCGGCGCGACGGGTTTGCCGCCGCCCGCCATGCGCCCATTGGCCACCACGATGTTGAACGCATCGACCACGGCGAGCTCCTCGTCGTCGAAGGCGATGCGGGTATCGTAGCCTTTGATGTCGGGCAGCGCGCTCACCGCACCAAACAGAAACGCCAGCGGCCCCCAGCGGCGCTTTATCTCGGGCGTGAGCTCCTCGTCCACGCGCCCGCTAAAGCCGCCCGCGGCGGCGTTGATGGCGTAGCGTGTGGTGCCATCGGCGGGCTGCACGCG
>JAAAOI010000130.1 GCA_009908945.1 Bacteroidota bacterium | reverse complement strand
CTGGATGTAGCCATGACGGCTGCGACGCCGTAACTCGCCCCAACGGGCGGCGCCGTGAACGCTGCCCCGGCGCCAACGCCCCGGGCCAGCGGGCTGCCTGCAGCGGGCAGAAGCCGGCCGGGCTCACTCCGAAGAAGGCCCATACATGCCCCAGTGCGTGTCGTGGGCCAAGGCCTTGAAGTGGTTGCGCGCATCACGGTAAAACAGGTGCACATTCTTCACGTGGGCATCGTCCTCGCGCCCCGTGAGTTCATCTGTGTAGTAAATCGTGCGCCCGTCACGCCCGGCGTACACCCCCTCAGCAATACCTTTCTGGTCGACGACATAAAGCGTGGCGCCTTCCAAGTTGAGAAACCCACCGAGGGCAGAGAGGGGATCCTGCTCTTTATCTTGCGAAACCAGCTCTTTGAGATTGGGCTTTTTTTCTGCCATGAGGGGATCGTATTATGAAAAGATCGTGCAGTACAAACGCTAATTTGCCAAGCGGTTTCGGTACCGGGCGGACGTAACCTGAATTTGGTACACGCCTACAGCACACACGGTAACATATGGTAAACGAACGTGCCGGCGTGGGGAATGCAATAAGGTGTTAACGAAGCATTTGGAGGGGTGGCATAAACGAACGTATGATGGGCCACGCAGTAGGTAGACTCTAAATCGCCAACAGTTAAAAAATGATTACTCATTATGGCCTTTACGCTGCCGGATCTACCATATCCCCACGATGCGCTCGAACCCGTCATTGATGCCACTACCATGCAGGTGCATCATGGCAAGCATCATCAGGGCTACACCAACAAGTTGAATAATGCACTGGAGGGCCACACAGACCTACAGGATCGCTCGATTGAGGAACTACTGCACGGCATCAAAACGCTGGTGCCCGCAGAAATTCGCACAGCGGTACGAAACAGTGGCGGCGGGTTTGCTAACCACCGTCTGTTCTGGGAGGTTATGTCTCCGGATGGTGGAGGAACCCCCTCGGGTGCGCTGGCCACTGCTATCGATGACGCGTTCGGCTCCTACAGTGACTTCAAAGAGGCGTTTGCCTCCGCAGCCGGTGGGCGCTTTGGCAGTGGATGGGCCTGGCTCGTAGTTGATAAGAATCACGAGCTGGCTGTGTACTCCACCGCCAATCAAGACAGCCCGCTCATGGAGGGCGATACCCCCATTCTCGGACTGGACGTGTGGGAGCATGCCTATTACCTGCACTACCAGAACCGCCGTGGTGATTATGTGCAGCAGTTCTTCGAGGTTATTGATTGGGACACGGTAGGGGAGAAGTACACGGCTGCTGTAAGTTAAGACGGCAGGAGCCCGTAGGCCGAAGCCGCTGCCCCGGCGCTTTCACTCCCTAATTGGCCGGGACAGCCCACACGGCTGACGGCGCGCACCTGACACATGAAGCGGAGGCGATGGAGGTGGCTCCATCGCCTCTTTCGTTTAGGTCCAGGAATTGCGGGCCGAAAATTGGTGAGGCTGCCCGAGAACCGGCACTTCGGCAGGCATGGGCGGCCGTCGCTACGAGCATGAAATGTCCGTCGATTTCGGCAGCAGCGTTTGTTTTTGTCAACCACCCGCGTAGATTACGGGCCATATTTGCGCGATGCTGGCGGTCGCAAAAGGGTATTATTCTTGTTTACGAGTTGCCAATACACACGATGATAGGGTCTGGTAGCCTCCTTGCATGGACAGCAGCGCTCTGCCTGTTTGCGATCAGTATTTCGCTTGCAATGGCTTTCTTCCGGCTCCTCCGGGGGCCGAGCCTGCCCGACCGGATCGTCTCGCTGGATCTGATCGCCTATCAGGCAATTGCTGTGATGCTGGTGTATGCCATTGCAACCGACAAAAGCTACTTCTTGGAGGTCAGTCTCGTCCTGGCGCTCATTGCCTTTCTGGGTACCGTGGCGTTCGCACGGTACGTCGAATACATCTCCCTCGAAGCCACCGTTGCTGACCAGTAAAGTCTTATGGACACCATGACGGAAGTGATCGGGCTCGCGCTCATGATCGGCGGCACGTTTTTCGTTGTCGTCGCAGGCCTGGGGGTCGTGCGGCTGCCAGACGTCCCGATGCGCATGCACGCCTCGACGAAGGCAGGTACGCTTGGTGCTGCGCTCATTGCCTCCTCGCTAACATTCTTTTTTCCTGGCTTGGGTATCCTGGCGCGCTCGGCGGCCCTGGTCATATTTCTGCTGTTGACAGCGCCCGTGGCAGCCCACATGATCGGCCGGGCTGCTTACTATGGTGGCCCGCAAATTGGTGTGCGGCTGTGGGATGAGACTACAATTGATCAACTGCCAGCGCGCCAGGTGCTGCGATCAGAGTGCGCCTCTGTAGGGACACCGGCCTTCCCCGATGGGGTTGAGATTACTCCGGTCTCGCCTGACCGAGAGAAAGACCCAGCGGACCGTGCCTCCGCGTCCGCATCATAGGTTGCCTCCACCGTTTGTGTCCTGCCGCGCCTCCCGGGCGCACAGCTATCACACTGTCGTTTTCTGCTGACTCCACTCGCTCGTATGGGGATCATTCTTGCCGTTTTTTCCGGATTCGTGCTTGCGCTGGTGACGCCGTGGACGACCCGCGCCACCGGTCGGGCGTCCGGCTGGATCTACAGTGTGGTGCCAGCAGGCATTACGGTGTACTTGGCGACACGTGTGGCAGGGGTTGCTGCAGGCGAGACAACGCGTGTGGCGTACCCCTGGGTGCCCGGCCTCAACGTCGACCTTTCCTTCTACGTTGATGGGCTAAGCCTCTTTTTTGCGCTGCTGATCACAGGGATTGGCACCCTGATCTTCATATATGCCGGGGCGTACTTGCGTGGTCATCACCACCTGGGGCGCTTCTTTTCCTACCTCTCCATGTTTATGGCCGCCATGGTGGGGCTGGTGCTGGCCGATAACTTGTTTACGTTCTACATCTTTTTTGAGCTGACCAGCTTTGCCTCGTTTGTTCTGATCGGCTTTAACCATGATGAAGCGGCTTCGCGCCGTGCGGCCTGGCAAGCGCTGCTCGTGACGAAAGCCGGCGGCCTTGCCCTGCTGGTAGGGTTTCTGCTGATGGAGCAAGTCACGGGCACGCTCCAAATATCGGCCATTCTGGAAACCGGCGACGCGATACGCGAGCACGGGTTTTACACCGCCATCGTGCTGCTGGTCATCGCAGGGGCGTTCACGAAGTCAGCGCAGTTTCCCTTTTACTTCTGGCTCCCCAATGCCATGCAGGCGCCTACGCCGGTGAGCGCCTACCTGCACTCAGCGACCATGGTAAAAGCTGGTATCTACGTGCTTGCCCGTTTTCACCCGGTGCTCGCGGGTCCGGATCTCTGGATCTGGCTCGTGGGAGGGATCGGTGCGCTCACGATGCTGCTTAGCGCATGGCTCGCTCTCCAATACACCGACATGAAGGGGATTCTGGCCTACACCACCATCATGGCGCTGGGCCTGCTTACCATGCTGCTGGGGTTGGGCACAGAAACCGCCCTGAAGGCATGCCTCGTGTTTGTGCTGGTGCACGCCTTCTACAAGGCTGGCCTGTTTATGGTGGCCGGGGCCATTGATCACAGCGTGCACGAGCGCGACGTTACAAAGCTGGGCGGGCTGCGGGCCGCCATGCCGGCGACGTTTGGCGCTGCCGTAGTGGCGGGGCTGTCCATGGCGGGGATTCCCCTCCTGTTCGGGTTTGTAGGAAAAGAACTGATTTACGAGGCGACGCTGCACTTCGAGCCTGCGATGGTCCTCTTCACTGCCGCCGCGTTGCTGGCTAACGTGGCGCTCGTCGCCTCGGCCGGACTGCTGGTGATACGGCCCTTTATGGGGGCAACCAACCAGCTTACCGCGCACGCCCACCGCCCGGATGTTGGGTTGTGGATAGGGCCCGCTGTGCTGGCCGTGCTCAGCCTGGGCCTCGGCTTGGCACCCTGGCTCCTGGACGTGCCGATCCTGGCTCCTGCGCTGAGCGCGCTTATGGGAATGGAGACGGCACCGTATCTGGCGATCTGGCACGGCTTCAACGCCGCGCTTGGGCTCAGCGCTGTGACGATCGCCCTCGGCGTCGCGACGTACATGGCCTGGGAGCCTATCCGCACCAGCGCGCCCTTCCGCAGCCTGGAGCGCTGGCTTGGGACCGGCCTGGACAACGGCTACGACCACGCGATCGACGGCTTACTGGCGCTCGCCCGTGCGCAGACGGACATCCTGCAGAACGGATACTTGCGTCGCTATCTCGCCACTATCCTTGTGACGACTGTCGTCGCCGTGGGCTATGGCTTTGGGTACTACGGATTCGAAGGGCCCGTCCTGTCGTTCGTGAATGTTGCTTCTTACGAATGGGTGCTAAGCGTACTTATCGTGGGCGGGGCCTCCGGGACGCTGTTCTTGCAGGACCGTGTCGCCTTGGTCACTTCGCTGGGCATTACCGGCTTCGGCATTGCCCTTGTATACCTGATGTACGGCGCCCCTGATCTGGCCATGACGCAGTTCCTGGTTGAGACGCTGACGGTTATCCTCTTCGTGCTCGTTCTGGCCGCGTTGCCCGCCCTGAATGAGGCGGCCTCCATCGGGCACCGGCTGCGCGACGGGGCGATAGCGCTCGCGGTTGGGGGCATGGTAACGACCCTGCTGCTGGCTGTGCTGCATCAGCCCTTCAATAACCGCATGGGCAGCTTCTATCAGGAATTTAGCTATTCGGAAGCGCAGGGCCGCAATATTGTGAATACCATCCTGGTTGACTTCAGAGCGCTCGACACGCTTGGGGAGATCGTGGTCCTCCTCATCGCCGGGTTTGGAATTTATACGCTGCTCCGGTTGAAGCGCACCCCGGCTGCCACAGCAGATCGTTCCTCTGTATCCACCCCCACCATCGAACAGGTCTCCTCATGAAAGTGTCGCTGATCTTATGAAAGTGTCGCTGATCTTACGAACGGCGGCCCGGTTACTGGTGCCGCTGATGATCCTGTTCTCCGTCTTTCTGATGCTCCGGGGCCACAACGAATCGGGGGGTGGGTTTATCGGAGGGCTGGTCGGCGCCAGCGGTTTCGCGCTGTATGCTATGGCCTATGGTACCGACGCCTCCCGGAAGGCCCTGCAGGTAGACCCCCGCACGCTGATGACCGTGGGGGTCGGGCTGGCCCTGCTCAGTGCCCTGATCCCGGTCGCCACCGGCGACGCCTTTTTTCAGGGGCTCTGGACCGAGCTGCCCGGCGGTGTCAAGGTAGGGACGCCTATCCTGTTCGACATCGGCGTATACCTCCTCGTCGTGGGCATGGCGCTCGTCGTCATCTATGAGCTTGACGATGACGGCCTGAGCCTTTTTCCGCGCAATGGCGTCAGCACTCCTTACGTCGTCGGTGAAACCGAGCCAAGCCCGTCTGAGCCCACCGGCTCCTAAGCCCTCCTCATCAGGACGCCCCCTTCCTCCTTACTTCCTCGACGTCCCCAATGGAAACCCTGCTTGCCTTTGTTATCGGCGCGTTGGTTGCGATCAGCGTCTACCTGCTGCAGCGGCGCGACCTGGTACGAATGGTCATCGGAATCGTGATTCTCTCCAATGCAGTGAACCTGTTGCTCTTCACGGCCGGACGTCTGACCCGCGCCGAAGCCGCGCTTATCTCCGTAGGGGCTACCCTGCCGCCGGAGGGAAGCGCCAACCCGCTGTCGCAAGCGCTCATCTTGACGGCTATCGTCATCGGTTTTGGTCTTCTGGCCTTTTCCCTGGTGCTGGTCTACCGGACGTATCGCTCCCTTGGTACCTTAGACGCTCAGGCACTGATGGAATGGGAGTTCAAGGAATAGCCTTTGCTTTGCCCCCCCTTTTTTGTTTTTAGCGCTGCCAATACACTTTCCAATATGACTGCTGATCTACTTTTGGTTTTGCCGCTGGTCATTCCGCTGGCTGCGGCTGTGATGGCCTTGTTTGTGCGCGCCTTACCGCGGGTGCAGGCAGCCATCAATCTGATCAGCATGACGAGCGTGTTGGCCGTCTCGTTGGGGCTGCTGGCCATGGTGCAAGGCCAGGGCATTCAAGCCTTTACCGCGGGTGGCTGGCCGGCTCCGTTCGGCATTGTATTGGTGGCCGACCACCTCAGCGTCATCATGCTTATCGTGTCGGCCATCATTGGCGTGGCTGTAGCTGTTTATGCTATCCCCAACGTCGATGCTACCCGGGTGCATTTTGGCTTCTACCCGTTCATGAACCTCT